>JBBKVW010000257.1:0-23236 GCA_037968655.1 Burkholderiaceae bacterium | reverse complement strand
TCCCGCGCCCAGTACGGCTTCAGGAACGTCGCGTGCAATCGCCTCCATGCAGGCCAGCGCCTGCGGGGTTCGCAGCGTCACTTCCAGCATCCGGATGCCGCCCGCAACCAGCGCGCGCGCCATCGGCACTGCGTGCGCAAGCTCGTTGAGCACGATGACCGGAATCACCGGCGCGTCCTGCATCACATCGCGCGCAGTCAATTTCTGATTTACAACCATGAACATGCTCCTTCTTCTGCACTGCTGACATTGCGCCGCATGGCCGCGAACAACTCGCGCCCCATGCCAACACCGTTGTCCAGGGCCTGCTGCTGCGGCATCGTGGCCAACTCGCGCGCAGCCCATTCCTGTGGATCGACCAGGGCCAGCAGCGAGCCGGCATCGGCGTCCACGCGCACCAGATCGCCGTCGCGCAGCCGCGCCAGCGGACCGCCCGCTGGCGCCTCGGGGGATACATGAATGGCAGCGGGCACCTTGCCCGACGCGCCACTCATGCGCCCGTCGGTTACCAGCGCAACCCTGAAACCCTTGCCCTGCAGCACCGCCAGTGGCGGCGTCAGCTTGTGCAGTTCGGGCATGCCGTTGGCCTGTGGCCCCTGCCAGCGCACGACACAGACCACGTCCCGATCCAGCTCACCTGCGGCAAAAGCCTGGTGCAGCCCTTCCTGCGAATCGAATATCCGCGCCGGCGCCTCGATCACATGGCGGTCGTCCGGCACGGCAGACACCTTGATCACGCTGCGGCCCAGGTTGCCCTGCAGCAGCGCCAGCCCGCCCGTTGCGGCGAAGGGTTTCGTGGCCGACCGTACGACCGTCTCGTCACCCGATGGCCCCGGGTCTTGCCAGCGCAAACCTGCGCCAGTCTCCAGTTGCGGCGCGGCAACTTGTGTTCCTGCAGACGCAACGGCACCCTGTGCCGCGCCGCTGCCTGCAATTGCGCCCCCGCTGTCGCCCGTGCCGGTATCCGCAGCGACTGGATTGTGGGTAAAGGCATGCAGGCCCTCGGGCCGCACCGTTGCCACGTCGGCATGCAGCAAGCCGGCGTCGCGCAACTCGCGCAACACGAAGGCGGGGCCACCGGCGTCCTGGAACGCGTTGACATCGGCGCTGCCATTGGGATAGACCCGGGTCAGCAGCGGCACGACTGCGGACAGGGCTGCGAAATCGTCCCAGTCGATCACGATGCCGGCCGCACGCGCCACTGCCACCCAGTGGATCAAATGGTTGGTCGAGCCGCCTGTGGCCAGCAACGCGACCATGGCATTGACGATGCAGCGCTCATCGACCAGAACGCCAATCGGCGGGCAAGCCACGGCAGTCTTGCCCTGCCCCTGCCTGCCGTCCAATGCACTTGGTTGGCCCAGAACCGTGCGCACCGCTTCGCGGGTGAGCTCGTCGCGCAGCGTTGCGCCAGGGTTGACGAAGGCCGTACCCGGCACATGCAGGCCCATCGCCTCGAGCAGCATCTGGTTGCTGTTGGCAGTGCCGTAGAAGGTACAGGTGCCCAGCCCATGGTAGGCCTGGGACTCGGCCTGCAGCAGCTCGTCGCGACCCACCAGGCCCTGTGCTGCCTGCTCGCGTACCTTGCTCTTGGCGGTGTTGGACAGGCCCGAGGTCATCGGGCCGGCCGGCACGAACACCGTTGGCAGATGACCGAAATGCAGCGCGCCGATCAACAGGCCCGGCACGATCTTGTCGCACACCCCCAGCATCAGCGCGGCGTCGAACATGTCGTGCGTCAGCGCCACCGCGGTGGACATCGCGATCACGTCACGCGAGTACAGGCTCAGCTCCATGCCGGCGGTACCCTGCGTCACCCCATCGCACATCGCCGGCACGCCGCCGGCCACCTGCGCGGTGGCGCCGAGTCGGCGCGCTTCGTGTTTGACCAGATCGGGGTAGTGCTGCAGGGGGGCGTGGGCCGACAACATGTCGTTGTAGGCGGTGACGATGCCGATATTGGGCGCGCGTTGCGCCACCACCGGGATGCCGGGCCTGCGGCTTGGCAGGGCAGCGGCCTTGTCGTCGGACGGCATGGACGCCAGGGCGTGGGCCACGTTGGCGCATCCCATGCGTTCGGTGCCGGGAGGCCGCCGGGCTGTCGCCTCAAGGCGCTGCAGATAGGCAGTGCGGGTAGCGGCGCTGCGCTGGCGGATGCGCTGCGTTACCGATTCAAGTGTGGTGTGTATGTGCATGGTGTTGGTAACTTAGTTACATGAAAGATGGTAACTCCGATTACCACTCTGTGCCTGCGTCGGCGTTACCAAGCGGTTACCAAAGCCGCCCGTCCGGGCCCCGCGATGGGGCCATCGATCGGATCCGGCGCATCGGTCGGACTCGGCAAAGTGCTGCGCCTGTGCACCGGTCTACCGGCTCGATACGGATACAGTGAAGCCTTCAAAAAGTGCGGTGCAAAATCCACTTCAGCCTTGATTGTTCGACGCCGATGACGCCCTATCCCACACCCCTGCGCGATCCGCTTCCCATGTTGCAGGAGGCAAGACGCATATGGGGCGAAGCCGGCGATCTGTGGGTGTTCGCCTATGCATCACTGATCTGGCGGCCCGACTTCGACGTGGTTGAACAGCGCCTGGCGCGGGTGCATGGCTGGCACCGCGCGCTCAAGATGTGGAGCCGTGTCAATCGCGGCACACCCGATTGCCCCGGCCTGGTCTTCGCGCTGCTGTCGGGTGGCAGCTGCCACGGCGCGGTGCTGCGGGTCCCACGCGAACAAGGCAATGCAGTACTGCAGCAGTTGTGGGACCGCGAGATGGTGACCGGTGTCTATGACCCGAAGTGGCTGCAGTGCGCGACGCCCGAAGGCCCGGTGCGCGCATTGACCTTCACCCTGTCGCGCAACAGCCCCAACTTCACCGGCGCACTTGGCGAGCAGCGCTACCGCGAAATATTTGCGAGCGCCTGCGGCCGCTATGGCACGACGCTGGACTACGCGATCAAGACCCAGCATTGCCTGCAGCAACACGGCATTCATGACCCGGCACTGCGCGCCTTGCTGGCTCACGCGGGCGACCAGACCCACGGGTCTGCACCGGCCCATCTGCCACAACCGATTCCTATACTGGCGCCATGAGCGCATCTGCAGTCCTGCATCTGCAGTCCTGCCCTACCCGGCCCCGCCCAGTCCAGCCCCTTGAACTCGAGATGCAGCGCATAGCATGAAAGCTTCCCCATGAACAACATCGCCGACCTGCGCAAGAGTTACGAACGCGCCGAACTCAGTGAGGACGCTTCCCACGCCGACCCGCTGCAGCAATTCGGGCAATGGCTGGACGAGGCCATTGCAGCCAAGGTGCCCGAACCCAATGCGATGACGCTGGCCACGGTGGACCACCAGTTGCGCCCCAGCACCCGGGTGGTGCTGATCAAGGGCTATGACGCGCGCGGCATCGTCTGGTACACCAACTACGACAGCCGCAAGGGACAGGAACTCGCCGGCAACCCCTACGCTGCGCTGCAGTTCCACTGGGTTGAGCTCGAACGCGTGGTACGTATCGAGGGTGTGGTCGAAAAGACCGGCGTTGACGAAAGCGATGCCTATTTCAAAAGCCGCCCACTGGACTCGCGCATTGGCGCCTGGGCGTCGCCCCAGTCCCAGGTGATCTCCAGCCGCGCCGTGCTGGTGGCCAACGCCGCCAAATATGGCGCCCAGTTCCTGCTGCAACCACCACGCCCGCCACACTGGGGCGGCTACCGGCTGGTGCCCGATGGCTGGCAGTTCTGGCAGGGGCGCAGGAGTCGCCTGCATGACCGGCTGCGGTACGCGCGCCAGGATGGCGGCGAATGGCTGCGCGAGCGCCTTGCGCCGTAGTCAACCGAATAGCGCTGGTTTCGAGGCCCATTCGAGAACGACGCGCTAGCGCAACGCGATCGCACCATCCGCCGCCAGCGAAGCAATTTCGCTCTCGGAGAAGCCATGTTCGACCAGCACGGCGTGGGTATGTTGTCCGAATGTCGGCGCCGGGTAGCGGATATTGCCCGGCGTGGCGCTAAATTTCACCGGAACCCCCAGCGCGTGCGTACGACCGGCCACCGGGTGCTCGAGTTCCACCACCATGTCGCGCGCCCGTGTCTGCGCATCCGCCGTCATTTCACCAATGCTGAGGATCGGTCCGGCCGGAATGCCGGCCGCATCCAGCGCCAGCAGCCATTCCCGCGTTGGTCGTTCACGCATGTGCGCGCCGAGCACGCCGGCCAGTTCCTCACGGTGCTGCATGCGTGCACTGTTGGTGACGAAGCGCGGATCGGCAATCAGCTCGGGCGCACCGACCAGGCGCGCGATGCGTTCCCAATTGGCCTGGTTCGCGCCACCGATATTGATCCATCCGTCCTGCGTCGGAAAGGCCTGGTAGGGCGCTGCCAGCACATGCGCAGATCCGCCAGGACCGGGCGACACGCCGGTCGCGAAAAAGATCGCCGCCTGCCACGCCGTCTGGTGGATACCGGCCTCCATCAGCGAGGTATCGACAAACTGGCCCTGGCCGGTCTTGAGCCGGTGCACGTAGGCCGACACGATGCCCAGCGCCGCCAGCATGCCGGCGTTCATGTCGGTCACCGGGCTGCCGACCTTGACCGGCGCGCCGCCGGGCTCGCCAGTGATGCTCATCAGGCCGGACACGCCCTGCGCGATCAGGTCGAAACCGCCCTTGTCGGCCGCCGGTCCGGTGCGGCCATAACCGGAAATCGAGCAGTAGATCAAGGCGGGATTCAGGCCGCGCAGTGCCTCGTAACCCAGTCCCAGGCGATCCAGAGCGCCCTTGCGGTAGTTTTCGGTCAACACATCGCTGTGTTCAAGCAGACGCCGCAACACCGAGCGGCCACCGTCGGTCTTGAGATCCAGTGCGATGCCGCGCTGGTTGCGGTTCATCATCATGAAGGCCGCCGACTCGCCGTTGATGCTGGGTTCGGCATAGCGACGCGTATCGTCGCCGCCGGGCATCTTTTCGACCTTGATGACCTCGGCACCGAGATCGGCCAGCAGGGCGCCGCAACTCGGGCCGGCCATGATCTGCGCCAGCTCGAGTACACGCAGGCCCGCCAGCGGCCCTGTTGCGCCGGTCGCAGACGATGCCATCGTGCTCATCGGGTCAATGCCACTGGACAGGCCACTCGGCTCATCGCCCCACGAACTCGGGCGGCGTTTTCGCCAGGAAGGATTGATAGCCGATTCGGAAGTCCTCGGTGTCGTAACAGCGGAATCCTTCGTCGCGCTGCGCCGCGTTCAGCGGCGTTCCGGCGTCGAGCTCGCGCAGGAATTGCTTGTGCCAACGCGCCACCAGTGGCGCGCCCTCGGCGATGCTGCGCGCGCTTGCATAGGCGTCAAGCGCCACATCGGCATCGGGCACGACCCGATGCACCAGCCGTTTGGCGAGCGCCTCGCCAGCACCGAACACGCGGCCTTCGAGCAGCATCTCCAAAGCAACCGCACGCCCGGCCAACTGCACCAGCGCTGCCAGTTCGGCATGCGCCATCACCAACCCGAGCTTGTTGATCGGCACGCCGAAACGACTGCTCTGGCCACAGATGCGCAGATCGCACAAGGCCGCGATCTCCAGCCCGCCGCCGACGCAGATGCCCTCGATCAAGGCGACCGTGGGGTGACGGCAGTCGGCAATCGCACCCAGCGCGTCATGCAGAATCGAGCCGTAGGCCTTGCCCTGCGCGAAATTGCTGCGCTCGGTCTCGAATTCGGCGATGTCGTTGCCAGGCGCAAAGGCCTTGCCGCCGGCGCCGCGCAGCACGACGCAACGGACGGAATCGTCGGCAGACAATTCCCGCATGGCCTGCCCGAGCCGCTGCCACATCGGCTTGGTCAGCGCATTGAGTTTCTCGGGCCGATTCAGCACCACGGTGGCGACGAAGCCGTCGCGTTCAACCAGGATCAGGTCAGTCATGAGGCCCGCCATTCACTCACTTGTAGAACATATCCACCAGAAACAACGGCACCGCCGGCACATAGGTCACCAGCATCAAAGTGGCCAGCAAAACACCAATGAAAGGCAGGTTGACCTTGGTGACCTCCCACATATCGGCCTTGGCGATCGAACAAGCGGCCATCAGCACGCTGGCCACCGGTGGTGTCTGCTGGCCGATGCCCAGGTTCAGCGTCACGATCAGGCCGAAATGCACCGGGTCGATGCCGATCGCCTTGACCAGCGGCATCACGATCGGAACCACCAGGATGATGGCCGCCGCGGAATGCAGGAACAGGCCGATCACGAGAAAAAACACGTTCAGGATGCCCAGCACAGCATAGCGGTTGCTGGTGATCGACGACAGCCAGGTGGCCAGCTGCTGGGGAATCTGCTGCTCGGTCAGGTAGACACCGAGCAGCGCCGATGCAGCCACCAGCAGCATTACCGTCGCAGTCTGGGTGGCGCCTTCGATCATCGAGCTGTACAGGTGTTTCCAATCCAGTTCGCGATAGATGACACCGCCGATGAACAGCGCCGCCAGCACGGCCAGCGCCGCACCTTCGGTTGCCGTGACCACGCCGCCAAAGATACCGCCCAGGATGATCATGGGCAGGGCGAAAGCCCAGGCAGCCTCGCGAAAAGTGCGCCTGACCTTGGCCCATTCGAACACCTCCTCGACCGGGTAGTTGCGCCGCTTGGCGAACCAGTAGCACAGCGCCATCATCGCGCCGCCGCACAAAATGCCCGGAATGATGCCGGCGACAAACAGCTGCACGACCGAGGCATCGGCCATGACCGCGTACAGGATCATCGGAATCGACGGCGGAATGATCACCGCCAGCGTCGCCGACGACGAGGTGATCGCGGCGGCAAACTCCTTCGGATAACCCTTCTTTTTCATCGCCGGGATCAGGATCGATCCCATCGCGGCGACGTCGGCCACCGCCGATCCCGAGATCTCGGCGAAGAACATCGAGGTGGCGACGTTGATCATCGCCAGGCCGCCCTTTACGAAGCCGAACAGAGCCGACGCAAACGCAATTAGCCGCCGCGACAGGCTCGATGAGTTCATGATCGCGCCGGCCAGGATGAACAGTGGAATCGCCAGCAACGGGAAACTGGTCGCGCCGCTGTACATCACGATCGCGGCATTGAGCAAGGCGTCCATGCCACCGGAATACACCATCGCCGCCATCGCGACGACGCCCAGCGAAATAGCGATCGGCACGTTGATCAGGATCAGGCCCACCAGGCCCAGGAACATCAGGGCGACGGTCATGTCCGCGCCTGCATCAGGGCAGCCGGTTTCAGTGACAGGGAAATTTTCACCGCATCACCTCCATCACCGGCGCCTGTTCGGTGTCGACGACGCCGGCGCCACGCGCCTGGCGCAGCACCTCGGGCAGGCTGAGCAACTGCGCGATGACGAACAAGGCGCCGCCGATGGGGATCACGGACTGCGTGAAACGCGTCGGCACATCCGGCAGGCTGACCATGGTGTCGCCTTGCAGGATCAGCAACACCTTGAAACCGAACCAGGTCAGCAAGGCGAAGAAACCCACCACACAGACTTCACCGAACAGGATTGCCGGAATGCGCCACTGCGGCTGCATCGCATTGATCAGCCCTGGAAATCCGATATGGGCCCGCTTGAGTGCGGCCAGCGCGGCACCGTAGTAGGTCAGCCAGGCCAGCATGATGGAGGCGCCTTCGTCGTACCAGACCAGCGCGATGCCCAGCTTGCGGCACACCACGCCAACCAGGATCAGGACCGCCAGGCCGGCCAGCAGGAAGATGACGAACGCGGTCAGTGTGCGATCGAATGCGGTGCGAAAAAAGTCCATCAGGGTCTTGTCCTGTCACAAAGGTCAAAGGCGTAGCGCGGCATAACCCGTCCCGCCGCATTGCGCGGCGCGACGGGTTGCGACAACCATCACATGCCCTTGCCGAGCTCGATCGCCTGCTTGACCAGCTTGCCGCCTTCCGGCACTTCCTTGGCGAAGTCATCGTAGACGTCCTTGCTCGCGGCAATGAAGGCATCCTTGTCAGCCTCGTTGACCTTCACGCCGGCTGCCTTGATCTTTGCCAGCAACTCGTCGTCCAGCTTGGCTGCCTGCGTGTAGACATAGGCCTGGCTGTCCTTCGCTGCCTGGGTCAGGATGGCCTGCACATCGGGCGGCAGTGAAGCAAACTTGTTCTTGCCGGAGACCAGGAATGCCGGGGTATAGACATGGCCGGTCATCGACAGGAACTTCTGCACCTCCTGGAACTTGCTGGAGTAGATCTGCGTCAGCGGATTTTCCTGGCCGTCCATCACACCCGTCTGCAACGCGACGAACACCTCGGACAGGGCCATCGGCGACGGATTGGCACCGTAGGCCTGGAACATCTTGACGCGCCACTTGCCCTGGGGAACGCGCAGTTTCATGCCCGCCAGGTCGGCTGGTTTGACGATCGGCTTGGTATTGGTCGATATGTTGCGAAAGCCGTTCTCCCACACCGCCAGGATCGTGTAGCCCTTGGCCTCGGCCAAGGGGGCCAGCGCAGGCCAGACCACGCCGGCCTCGATCTTCTTCATGTGTTCGCGGTTCTTCACCAGGTAGGGCATCTCGAACATGCCGAACGCATCCACCGCCGACGACATCACCGACGATGGAATCGCGAATTCGACCGTACCCAGGCGCAGCTTCTGCATCAGTTCGGCGTCACCACCGAGCTGGCTCGAGCCAAACACGACGACCTTCGCCTTGCTGCCGAGTTTCTCGTTGGCGCGACGCGCGAACTCGTTGGCCGAGAGTTCGAACAACGAACCTGGCCCGCCAACGTGGCCCAGCTTGAGCTCCATCTGCGCACTGGCGGGCATCGCCAGTGCCGACAGCAAGGCGGCGCTGATCAGGGTGGTTGTGAGGTTGCGGCGTGTAGTCATGGTCTTGTCTCCTTCGTTGTCAATGTAATGGCGGGTGCCGGGTGTGCAGCAAAATGCTCCATGGCCGCCTGCACGCCGCTGCCAGCGATCGCTACGCCGGCCAATTTCAGTCCCATTTCGACGCCGGCCAGTGTGGCCATCAGCGTCAGGTCGTTGCAGTCGCCCAGATGGCCGATGCGAAACATGCGCCCCTTGACGCGGCCCAGGCCGGTGCCCAGCGACAGATCGAAACGCTGGTGGATCAGCTGGCGCAGCACGTCGGCGTCCAGCCCTGCCGGCGTGACGACACCGGTGAGCACTGGCGACATCACGGCCGCATCGGCGCATTGAATCGGCAGGCCCCATGCCTGTACGGCGTCCCGCACCGCTGCGCCCCAGCGCCGGTGGCGCGCGAACACGGTCGGCAGGCCCTGGCCGAGCAGCATGTCGAGCGATTCATGCAGACCGTACAGCAGATTGGTGCTCGGCGTGTAGGGCCAATAACCGCCTTTGTTCATGTCGATGATCTCGTCCCAGGCCCAGAAGGCCTTGGGCAACTTCGCAGTCCTGCTGGCCTCGATGGCCTTGGGCGACAAGGCATTGAAGCTGATGCCCGGCGGCAGCATCAGGCCTTTTTGCGAGCCGCTGACGGCCACGTCCACGCCCCATTCGTCGTGCCGGTAATCGGCGCTGGCCAGCCCCGAGATCGTGTCGACGATCAGCAGCGCAGGATGCCCGGCGTCGTCGATCGCGCGCCGCACCGCGGCAATATCGCTGGTGGCACCGGTTGAGGTCTCGTTGTGCACGACGCACACCGCCTTGAGAAGATGCCCGCTGTCATCGCGCAATCGCTGGCCAACCATTTCGGCGCTGACGCCATGACGCCAGGCCAGCGGCAACCCGGTTTCCTTGCAGGTGCCCGGCATGCTCAGGAATTCGGGCGCCAGCCCCAGGCGCCGCGCCATTTTTTGCCACAGCGTCGCGAAATGGCCGGTCTCGACCATCAATACTGCGTCCCCGGGGCTGAAAACATTGACCAGTGCGGCCTCCCAGGCACCCGTGCCCGAGGCCGGATAGACGGCCACCGGATGCACGGTCTGGAACACCTTCTGCAGACCCGCCAGCACGGTCTTTCCCAGCACCGCAAACTCCGGGCCGCGGTGGTCGATCGTGGGCAGGCTCATCGCCCGCAGGATGCGGTCAGGCACCGGGCTCGGACCCGGAATTTGAAGAAAATGTCGACCAGCGGGATGGTTGTCCAGACGCAGCATGCAATCTCCTTGAGGACCTAGTTTTGCATACAAAAAGAAGTTGTCAAGCTTTTTACCTTAGGATACCGTTACTCCGTGGTCCGATTTTTTGCATACAAATTAGTGGAAACCCTATGAACCAGGTCATTCCGATGCCGCGACAGGGTCTGCACGAAGAAGTGGTGAGCCGGTTGCGCCTGCGCATCGTGGAGGGTCAGATTGCCCCGGGGGCCAAACTCAATGAACGCGAACTGAGCGAATCGCTGCAGGTCTCGCGCACCCCCTTGCGTGAGGCCATCAAGATGCTGGCCGCCGAAGGCCTGGTCGAACTGCTGCCCAACCGCGGTGCCGTGGCCGCCCAACTGCAGCGGCAGGATGTGGTCGATGCGTTCGAAGTCATAGCCGGCCTGGAAGGCATGTCGGGCGAACTGGCGGCTGCGCGGATCAGCGAGCCCGAACTGGCCGAAATCCGCGCGACGCACTACGAGATGCTGGCGGCCTACACGCGGCGTGACCTGCCCGCCTACTACCGGCTCAATGCGCGCATCCACGAACGCATCAACGCCGCGGCGCGCAACCCGGTTCTGGCGCAGACCTACCGCACCGTCAATGCGCGATTGCAGGCCTTGCGCTTTCGCTCCAATTTCGACGAACGCAAATGGGCGGTGGCGGTTCAGGAGCACGAGTCGATGATCGACAAACTGGCGGCGCGCGATGGCTCGGGACTGCGCGCCTTGCTGGTTCGGCACCTGGAAAACAAGCGCGACGCGGTGCTGGAGCAGATGCAGCAGGACCCATCCCGACCCGGCGACCGGGCATCGGCATGAACGCGCCCCTGTCGGCTACGGCAACGGAAGCGCTCAAGCGCAGCGTCGGCCCTGACGCCGCCGAACTGGCGCGCCGCCTGCGCGCCGAGACCCGGGGCGAAGTGCTGTTCGACGCGCCATCACGCGGCCGCTACGCCACCGACGCGTCGATCTACCAGATCATGCCGGTCGGCGTGTTCGTTCCGCGCAGCGTGGACGATGTTGCCACCGCGATGGCAATTGCCCGCGAATTGCAGGTGCCGCTGCTGTCGCGCGGCGGAGCTACCTCGCAATGCGGACAGACCACCGGCGCCGCGCTGGTGATCGACCACAGCAAGTACCTGCGCCGCATCCTGCGGGTCGACGACCAGGCGATGACGGCCGAGGTCGAACCCGGCCTGGTGCTCGACCACCTGAACGCCGCGCTCAAGGCCAAGGGCCTGTGGTTCCCGGTCGACGTATCCACCAGCGCGCAGGCCACGCTTGGCGGCATGGCGGGCAACAACTCCTGCGGCTCGCGTTCCATCGCCTACGGCAACATGGTGCACAACGTGCTGGGCATCGACGCCTGGCTGGCAGATGGCACGCGCGTCGCGTTGGGGCCGGTCGACCAGCTGGGCACGCGCGAAAAGGGCATTGCCGATTTCGTGCGCGACCTCGCCCTGCGCCATACAGCCGAGATCGACGCCCATTGGCCCAAGCTGCTGCGCCGCGTCGCCGGCTACAACCTGGACATCTTTCATCCGCAAAGCGAGCGTCCCTATACGCAGGATGGCAGCGTCAACCTGGCGCACCTGCTGGTGGGCAGCGAAGGCACGCTGGCGCTCACCGAACGGCTGCGCCTGCAACTGGCGCCATTGCCGCGTGCCAAGGTGCTTGGCGTGGTCAACTTCGCCAGTTTCCACAAGGCCATGGACGCGGCGCAGCACATCGTCACGCTGGGTCCCAGCGCCGTCGAACTGGTCGACCGCACAATGATTGAACTGGCGCGCGCCAACCCGGCCTTTCGCCCGGTGATCGAGACCGCGCTCATCAAATCCCCCGCGGCCATATTGCTGGTGGAGTTCAGCGGCGACGACCGTACGGCCGCGTTGCGCCAGCTGGCACAACTGGTCACGCTGATGGCAGACCTGGGCCTGCCGGGCAGCGTCGTCGAGATGCCCGACGAAACCCCGCAAAAGGCGCTGTGGGAAGTGCGCAAGGCCGGCCTGAACATCATGATGAGCCTCAAGGGCGACGGCAAGCCGGTGAGCTTCATCGAAGACTGCGCCGTGCCGCTGGAGCATCTGGCCGAGTACACAGATGCCTTGACCGAGGTGTTCGCCCGGCACGGAACCCGCGGCACCTGGTACGCGCACGCGTCGGTCGGCACCCTGCATGTGCGGCCCATCCTGGACATGCGGCGCGACGGTGCCGGCAAGATGCGTGCGATCGCCGAAGAAGCGTCTGCGCTGGTGCGCAAATACAAGGGCGCCTACAGCGGCGAGCACGGCGACGGCCTGTGCCGCGGCGAGTGGATCCGCTGGCAGTTCGGCCCGAAACTGGACGACGCACTGCGTGCCATCAAGCAGCATCTGGATCCGCAGCGACTGCTCAACCCCGGCAAGATCATCGACCCGCCCCGGATGGACGATGCAAGCTTGTTCCGCTTTGCTCCGGGCTACCGAACGATCCCGCTGCAGCCGGTATTCGACTGGTCTGCCTGGAACGTGCAGAACGACCCGGTCACCGAACAGACGACGAAACCGGGCAGCGGCGGCGATGCCAGCGGCGGCCTGGCCAAGGCGGTCGAGATGTGCAACAACAACGGCCACTGCCGCAAGTTCGACGCTGGCACCATGTGTCCGAGCTACCGCGTCACGCGCGATGAGCAGCACGTCACGCGCGGGCGCGCCAACACGCTGCGACTGGCGCTATCGGGGCAACTCGAGGGCGGGTTCACCTCCGACGCGGTCGCGGACGCGCTCGATCTGTGCGTGGGGTGCAAGGGCTGCAAACGCGACTGCCCGACCGGTGTCGACATGGCGCGGATGAAGCTGGAATTCGCCGCCCAGCGCGCGGCGGTGCGCGGGATCGCCGTGCTCGATCGGCTGATCGCCCGGCTGCCGGATATTGCGCCGGTGGCCAGCCGCTTTCCGTGGCTGTTCAACCTGCGCGACCGTCTGCCGGGTGCGGCTGCCTTGAGCGAACGCTGGCTCGGCCTGTCGGCCCGACGCACGCTGCCGCGCTGGCGGCGCGATACCTTCGCCGCGATCGCGCCCGAACTGGGCCTGGTCAGCCGGGATACCGTGCTGCAGGCTGCCGTGGGGGACGGCAAAGCCGTAGTACTGTTTGTCGACACCTTCAACGGCCATTTCGAAACCGAGAACGCACGCGATGCGGTGCGCGTGCTGCAAGCGGGCGGCTATGCCGTGCATGTGGCCACGCAACCAGACGGACGGGCCCCATGTTGCGGTCGCACGCTGCTGGCCGCCGGACAGGCCGACGCCGCCAAGGCACGGGCACGGGCGTTGATTGACACATTCCAGCCCTTCGTCGACGCCGGCATTGCCATCGTCGGGCTCGAACCATCGTGCCTACTGACACTGCGCGACGAATTCCTGGTCATGGGGCTGGGCGACGGGGCGCACCGGCTCGCGGCGCAGGCATTGC
Source organism: Burkholderiaceae bacterium (assembly GCA_037968655.1). Taxonomy (GTDB): domain Bacteria; phylum Pseudomonadota; class Gammaproteobacteria; order Burkholderiales; family Burkholderiaceae_C; genus CAISIP01. Next base: position 9,690 of record JBBKVW010000257.1, on the reverse strand, counting down.
TGTTCGAGGAGTTTTTGGCCCGCGAGATGCGGGCCGGACGACTGACCCTGCCCCTGCGACCAGCGAGCCAGCCAATGCTGGTGCACGGCCACTGCCACCAAAAGGCATTCGGCGCCATGGCGCCGGTGCTCGATGTGCTGCGACTGATACCCGGCGCCAGCGTCGCCGTCATCGAGAGTTCCTGCTGCGGCATGGCCGGTTCGTTCGGCTATGAGGCCGCGCACCATGCGGTATCCATGCAGATGGCCGAACTCAGTCTGCTCCCGGCGGTGCGCGCGAACCCGGACGCGCTGATCGTCGCCGACGGCACCAGTTGTCGGCACCAGATCCATGACGGTACGCAGCGCGACGCGCTGCACGTGGCGCGGGTGCTGGCGCAGCATCTGGCTGCTGCCCAGATCCCGATCGGCGCGGCGCGTTGACCCGGGCATGCACCGACCGTCTGCGGCTGACGCACGCGATCCAGGCCTGGGCAGAGGCAGCGTTCCCATACCCTGGCGCAGTTCGGCCACGCGCCGTTGGCGATGCTCCGTTATAGTGGGCGCCGGTCGCGCCAGTGCAGCCATCGCTTCGAGCTGCCACGCCCCGCAATGCAGCTCCTGAATTCAGAACCACACCATGCCCGAAGCACCGCCAACCAGTTACCTGCGCCTGCACAGCTACCGCGCGCTTGAGCCAGGCCCCCGCTTGATCGTCACCGGGGCAGTGCATGGCAACGAGACCTGTGGCAGCCGTGGCATCGAGCGCATCGTGCGGGAGTTCGACAGCGGCGCCCTGGTGCTGCAACGCGGCAGCGTGACACTGCTGCCGGTGACCAATCCCCTGGCCTACCAATTGGGTCAGCGCATGGGCGAACGCAATCTGAATCGCAACCTGTACCCGAATGCCCAGCCGCAGGACTACGAAGACCGTATCGCCAATCTGCTGTGCCCGCTGCTGGCCGAACACGACGTACTGCTGGACCTGCATTCCTTCCATTCGCCCGGCGAACCTTTCGTGATGCTGGGCCCGCAGAACAACGATGGCGCGCTCGAGCCGTTCAGCCATGCGGCGCAGGAGCAGGCGCTGGCCTTGCGGCTGGGACCGCGGCGCATCGTCGAAGGCTGGCTGGATACCTATTCCGTCGGCGTGCAAAAGCGCCTTGAACGCACGCTACCAGCGGACCGGGCCCATCTGCTTTCGACCGACCCGCGCTATGGCGTCGGCACGACCGAGTACATGCGCAGCCAGGGCGGTTATGGCCTGACGCTCGAATGCGGGCAGCACCAGGACCCGGCGGCGCCGCAGGTCGCCTGGCAGGCGATCCGCAACACCCTGGCCCATCTGCAGTTGGTGGATGCCGAGCCGGTACGGCCCGTTGCGACGCCGCAATTGCTGCGGCTGAACGAAGTCATCGACAAGCACCATGTCGAAGACCGGTTCAGCCGGGACTGGTCCAGCTACGACACGGTTGCCAAAGGCGAGGCCATCGGTTTGCGCCAGGACGGCACGACTGTGCGGGCCAGTCAGGACGGTTTCATCGTGTTCCCCAATCCCGGCGCGTCGGCGGGCAATGAGTGGTTCTATTTCGCGCAGCCCGGCACGCGCGACCTGGGCGCCTGATTGGCATCGATGGGAACAAGGTGGTGAGAAACGACAGTTGGTCGACCTTGCCGGGCACATCGAACGAGCGGTTCCAATCGGTCTCGTCCGGCTTTCCGCCGTCCGCTACTTTCATGGTTTTTCCTCATGCTTTCGATGGTGGCTTGCGCCACACGCTGGCCAGCCACGGTTGCTGCGCACGCGGCAATCCTGCTGGCCGATAGTAGTGGGACAGTTCGACAAATCCTGCCGATGTCAGATGGCCGCGCCAGGACGGCCAATCGTGGAAGGCCGCGTAGCGATCGCCGTTCCAGCCCTCCTGGCCATCGCCGTGCGGATTCGAACTCAACAGCACGCCGCCGGGTTTGAGCGCCCGATGAATACACGCAAGTACGCGCGGCAGCACCTGGCTGGGAACATGAAACAACACGGCATTGGCGAACACGCCATCAAAGCGCTCGCTCGGCAAGTCCAGATGCAGCAAATCCTGTTCGAGCACTTCGCAGCCACTGTGTTGCCGTGCCAGTGCAGCCAGATGCACCGACCCGTCCAGGCCCGTTGCCCGGTGGCCAAGTGCCTGAAACCGCAACAGGTCGCGCCCTGGGCCGCATCCGAGATCGAGCAGTTCAAATGGTGGTGTCGCCGCGATATGCCCGAGCAGCGCGTCAATATTCTGGCTGACGTCGTGATCGCGTGTGCCCTCCCAGAAACCCTGTGCGTTGCGGTCGTAATGTGCCAGCGTGCGCGCGACGATGTCCTGCAGGTCCTCGGGCGTGTGTCGCATAGTCCATTGTTTCATGTGGCCTGCGCTGGACAACTCGCACTCGCGGTGGAAGTTCGGACAAATTCGTGCCTGGTAAATCCAGGTAAAGCCTGCCGGCGGCGATTGTTTAGGCGAGCCGCATCCGTTACATTACTAACCCGTTAGTCATTAGCATCAACCGTGCCCGATTACCCCCTCCAGCAAGCGGTCGCAGCACCGAACAGGCCTTCGCGCCGCAAGCAGGCCCGCCCGGGCGAACTGCTGGCTGCGGCGCTCGACCTGTTTGTCGAAAAAGGTTACGCAGCGACCCGGGTTGAAGAGGTAGCCCGCCGCGCCGGTGTTTCCAAAGGCACGCTGTTCCTGTATTTCGCCAGCAAGGAAGAACTGTTCAAGGCGGTCGTGCGCGAAAACATCTCGGGGCGCTTTCCGCAATGGAGCAGCGAGCTGGACTCGTTCCCCGGGTCCACGTCCGACTTGCTGCGCCATGCCATGGCGGCCTGGTGGGCACGTGTGGGCGACACCAAGGCCTCTGGAATTTCGAAGCTGATGATGAGTGAAGCCAGCAATTTCCCGGAACTAGCCGTGTTTTATCACCATGAAGTGATCGAACCGGGCAACCTGCTGATCCGGCGCATCCTGCAACGCGGTGTTGAGCGGGGCGAGTTTCGACCACTGGATCTGCAGTACGGCGTACATACCATTCTGGCGCCGATGCTGTACCTGCTGCTGTGGAAGCATTCGCTGGCCGAGTGCACCCACCATGTGGCGCCATTGGTTCCGCAAGCCTACATATCTGCCCAACTCGATACCCTGCTGAACGGCCTGTGCGTCAGCGCCACTCCTGCCCCACCTGCACCATGAAAAGCACATCCGTTCGTCGCGCCTTGAAATGGCTGATTCCCTTTTTGCTCATTGCAGGCCTGGCCTTTGGCGCCATGCGCATCGTCGGCCAACGCAAGGCCCAGCAGCAACAGGCCGAACAGGCCGCAGCCAGGGTCGAATCGGTGATTGAGCTGGTGGCGGCCGATCTGGTGCAGGTACAAACACGCGAACTGACCCAGCGCCTGGCCATCTCGGGCACTATCAAGGCGACCAATTCGGCCTTCATCAAGGCGCGCGTTGCCGGTGAGTTGCAGGGCCTGAACCTGCGCGAAGGCGATCTGGTCAAGGCCGGCCAGGTGGTGGCCCGCGTCGACGCCACCGATTCCCAGGCCCGGCTGCGCCAGGCGCAGCAGCAGGCCGAGTCGGCCAAGGCACAGCTGGACATTGCGCAGCGAACCTTTGACAACAACGGCACCCTGGTTGAAAAAGGCTTTATCTCGAAGTACGCGCTCGACTCGTCCAGCGCCAATCTGGCCAGCGCCCAGGCCAACCACAAGGCCGCATTGGCCGGCGTGGACGTGATCCGCAAGCAGTTGGACGACACCGTGCTGCGCTCGCCCATCAACGGCCAGATTTCCCAGCGCCTGGCCCAGAACGGTGAGCGCATCGGCATCGACGGACGGGTGCTGGAACTGGTCGACATCAGCCGGCTGGAGCTCGAGGCCAGCCTGGCCGCAGCCGACTCGGCCCAGATCAAGCTCGGCCAGATCGCCGAACTGCAGATCGAGGGCGCTGCGTCGGTCGTGCAGGCCAGGATCGTGCGCATCAACCCCACCGTCGTCGCAGGCAGCCGTTCGGTGCTGGCCTATCTGGCGCTGGACCCAACGCCCGGCCTGCGCCAGGGTCTGTTCGCGCAGGGGGGCCTGATCGTTGGCAGCAGCAGTGTGCTGGCCCTGCCGGTCACGGCAGTGCGCAACGACCGGCCAAAACCATATGTGCAGATCGTGCGCGACAACCGGGTGGCGCACCAGGTGGTCGACCTGGGTGCGCAGGGCCAGTTCGACGGCCAGTGGATGGTTGGCCGTGAGCGGCCTGGCCGACAAGACGCAGGTGATTGCCGGCTCGGTCGGCCGCCTGCGCGAAGGGACCCTGGTCAAACTCGCAGCGAACGCGCTCTAGACCATGTGGTTCACCCGCGTCAGCCTGCAAAATCCGGTCTTCGCCACCATGGTCATGCTGGCCCTGGTGGTGCTGGGCCTGTTCTCGTATCAGCGCCTGCAGATCGACCAGTTCCCGAGCATCGATTTTCCGGTGGTGGTGGTCATCACCGAATACCCGGGCGCGGCGCCCGAGATCGTCGAAAGCGAGGTCACCAAGCGAATCGAGGAAGGCGTCAATTCGATTGCCGGCATCAACGCGCTGACCTCGCGCAGCCATGAAGGCCAGTCGGTCGTGGTGGTCGAGTTCGGCCTGCACATCAACGGGCGCAAGGCGGCCGACGATGTGCGCGAGAAGGTCGCGGCCGTCAAACCGCTGCTGCGCAGCGAAGTCAAGGAGCCGCGGGTGCTGCGTTTTGACCCCGCCGCGCGCGCGGTCTGGTCGGTGGCGGTTTTGCCGGAAAGCCGCGCCGCCGACGGCAAGCCCGCCGCCAAGGCCATGAGCGCGGTCGAACTGACCAACTGGGCCGAGCAGACGCTCAAGAAGCGGCTGGAAAACGTGCGCGGCGTCGGTTCGGTCTCGGTCGTGGGCGGCACCAAGCGCGAAATCAACCTCTTCCTCAACCCGCGCGCATTGGAGGCCTATGGCCTCACTCCCGACCAGATAGTGGCGGCGGTGCGCAGCGAGAACCAGGACTTGCCGGTGGGCGCGATCCGCTCGCGCGAACAGGAACGGGTGGTCCAGATCGAGGCGCGCATAGAACGGCCGCAGGACTTCGGCAACATCATCGTGGCCCGGCGCAATGGCACGCCGGTGCGACTCGATCAGGTGGCCCAGGTCGTCGACGGCGCGCAGGAGACCGAAAGCCTGGCGCTATACAACGGCGAGCGCACGCTGCTGCTGTCGGTGCAGAAATCGCAGGACGAGAACACGATCGCAGTTGTCGACGGACTCAAGTCGGCCATTGCCGAAGTGCAAAAGCAGTTGCCACCTGGTTTGCGGCTCGAGCCCATATCGGACGGCTCGCGCCAGATTCGCGTCTCGGTCCAGAACGTGCGCCAGACCCTGATCGAAGGCGCCATCCTGACAGTGCTGATCGTCTTCCTGTTCCTGAACTCCTGGCGCTCCACCGTCATCACCGGCTTGACATTGCCGATCGCCATCATCGGCACCTTCCTGTTCATGGACCTGTTCGGCTTCACCATCAACATGCTCACCTTGATGGCCTTGTCGCTGTGCGTAGGCCTGCTGATCGACGATGCCATCGTGGTGCGCGAGAACATCGTGCGCCATGTACAGATGGGCAAGGGGGCGTTTCGCGCCTCGCTGGACGGCACACAGGAGATCGGGCTCGCGGTGCTGGCCACCACCCTGTCCATCGTCGCGGTGTTCCTGCCGATTGGATTCATGGGCGGCATCATCGGCAAGTTCTTCCATGAATTCGGCCTGACCATCGTCGCAGCGGTGCTGATCTCGATGTTCGTCAGCTTCACGCTCGACCCGATGCTGTCCTCGATCTGGCATGACCCGAGCATCGAGGCCCATGGCAAGCACCATGCGCCCGTCACGCTGTACGACAAGACCATCGGGCGCGTCACAGGTCTGTTCGACGTCGGCACAGACATGCTGATCGAGGCCTACCAGGGCATCTTGCGCTGGTCGCTGGCGCACCGGATCAGCACCGTGCTGATCGCGCTGGCCATCTTCGTTGGTAGCGTCGTGATGGTGCCGCTTTTGGGAACCGAGTTCGTTCCCAAGTCGGATTTCTCTGAAACCACGCTCGATTTCCATACCCCGGTCGGCTCGTCACTGGAAGTCACCGAGGCCAAGGCGCGCCAGGTCGAGTCCATCGTGCGCTCCATGCCCGAGGTGCGCTATACGCTGGTCACCATCAACACCGGCAACGCGAAGGGCAAGATCTACGCCTCGGTCTATGTGCGCCTGGTCGACCGCAAGGATCGCAGCCGCAGTGTGGACGCGATGTCGGCCGTGCTGCGCGAGCGCCTCAAGCAGGTGGCCGGCATCACCGTGACCCACGTCGGCCTGCTCGACTCGGTCGGTGGCGAAAAGCAGGTGAAATTTTCGATCCAGGGCCCGGACCAGGCCGAGCTCGAACGCCTCACGGTGCTGGCGCTGGACAAGATTCGCGCCATCCCGGGTCTGGTCGACCTGGACTCCAGCGTCAAGCCGAACAAACCGACGCTGGACGTGCAGGTGCGCCGCGACGTCGCCTCTGACCTGGGCCTGGGCATCAACCAGATCGGCGCCGCATTGCGCACCATGGTGGCCGGCCAAACCGTCGGCAACTGGCGCGCCAGCGACGATCAGACCTACGACGTCAACGTGCGCCTGAGCCGCGAGTCGCGCAACGCCATTCAGGACCTGGAGCGCCTGCCATTTGCGCTGGGCAGCAATCCGGACGGCAGCATGCGAATCGTGCGGCTGAACCAGGTGGCTGTGGTGACCGAGTCCACCAGCCCGAACCAGATCAACCGGCGCGACCTGACGCGCGAAGTCAGCGTGTCTGCCAATGTGTTCGGTCGCTCGGCCGGCGAGGTGTCCGAGGGCATCCGCAAGGTCATGGATGGCGTCAGCATGCCGCCGGGCTACAGCTACAAGTTTGGCGGCTCGACCAAGAACATGGCCGAAGCCTTTGGCTATGCGATCTCTGCGCTGGTCATGGCGGTGATCTTCATCTACATGATCCTGGCCAGCCAGTTCAAGAGCTTCCTGCAGCCCCTGGCCCTGATGACCTCGTTGCCGCTGACGCTGATCGGCGTCGTGCTGGCACTGATGCTGTTTGGCTCCACGCTGTCGATGTTTTCGGTGATCGGCATCGTGATGCTGATGGGACTGGTGACCAAGAATGCCATCTTGCTGGTCGATTTCGCGATCCGTGCCAGACAAGACAGCGTGGCACCCGACGGCAGCACGATACCCGGCCTGAGCCGCGACGACGCCCTGCTGATGGCCGCCAAGGTGCGCCTGCGCCCGATCCTCATGACCACACTGGCCATGGTGTTCGGCATGGTGCCGCTGGCCTTCGCGCTGACCGAGGGCGCGGAGATGCGCGCGCCGATGGGGCAGGCGGTCATAGGCGGCGTGATCACGTCCTCGTTGCTGACCCTGGTGGTCGTGCCCGTAGCCTATTGCTATATGGACGATCTGGCCCAATGGGGCCGTCGCCTGCTGGGGGTCAAACCTGCGGCCCGGCAAGCCCCTAAAATCGAAAGCCTCACCTGATTCCCGAGCACGTCGCCATGAACCTCGAACAAGCCCGCTTCAACATGATCGAGCAGCAGATCCGTCCGTGGGACGTGCTGGACGCCCATGTGCTGCATCTGCTGTCAGTGGTGCGGCGCGAGGATTTCGTGCCCGGCCAGCACAAGGCACTGGCGTTCGCCGACATGGAAATCCCGCTGCCCGGCGGCCAATGCATGCTGGCCCCGCGTGTCGAGGCGCGCATGCTGCAGGATCTGGCGGTGCAGAAGCACGAGAAAGTGCTGGAGATCGGCGCCGGCTCGGGCTACATGGCCGCTTTGCTGGGGCATCGCGCCCAGCGCGTGATCTCGTTGGAGATCGATGCGGAACTGGCCAAGCTGGCACGCGCCAATCTGCAATTGGCGGGCGTGCACAACACAGAAGTTCGCCATCAGGACGGCTCGCAGTCCATGCCGGTAGAGGCCCCGTTCGACGTGATTGCGCTCAGCGGTTCGACTGCGGTTTTGCCGCAACACCTGCTGCAGCACCTCAAGATCGGCGGTCGCTTGGGTGTTATCGTTGGCGACGAACCGATGATGCGCGCCACATTTGTCACCCGTATTGGCGAAACGGAATACCGCAGCGCCAGCCCCTGGGATACCGTTGCGCCGCGTCTGCAGAACTTCCCCGAGCCCTCTCGTTTTCGTTTTTGATGATTGCCCAATTGCCCATCCCAAGCAGACCATGATCGAACAAGTCCGACCCAAGGAACTGGCCAATTGGCTGAGCCGCAACAAAGGTGAGAAACCGGCCATCGTGCTCGATGTACGCGAACCTGCAGAGTGGCGCACTGCCAGTATTACGCAGGGCGATTTCACTCTGGTGCCCATGTCCATGGGAAGCGTGCCGCAACGACTTCAGGAACTGGACCCGCAATCTGCTGTGGCATGCCTGTGCCACCACGGTGGACGCAGCATGCAGATTGCGCAATTCCTGAGCGACAAGGGATTCAAGAATGTAGCCAATATTGCCGGTGGCATCGACGCCTGGGCGGTAGAGCTCGACAACGACATTGCGCGTTACTGAGCAGCGCATCGATACCACTGGAAAGCCACCATGCACGATCAACCCCAAGAACGCCACATCACTTCCAAGAACCAGTTTCGCAAGCTCCCGATCGTTTTGGTACTGGGCGGTCTTTTCGCCCTGCCAGCGGGGGCCCAGTCGCTGGTGGAACTGTACGAGTCGGCACGCTCCTACGACGCGGCGTACCAGTCGGCCAAATCGCAATACGACGCGACCTATGCGCGGGCCGAGCAGGCCCGCGCTGGCCTGCTTCCGACGGTTGGCCTGGCAATGTCGATGTCGCGCACCAATATCGATGCCAATATCAATATCCCCAACAGCTCTTACGGTTCTCAGGCCGCCACGGTCAGCGCCTCGCAGCCCTTGTATCGACCGGCCAACCAATTGACCTTCGAGCAGGGTCAGAAATCGGTGGTCGTCGGCCAGGTGCTGTTGGTGGTCGCCGAGCAGGACCTGATTGTGCGGGTCAGTCAGGCCTATTTCGACGTGCTGGCGGCGCAGGACGCGGTTGCCTTTGTCGATGCCCAGAAATCCGCGGTCGCCGAGCAACTGGCGGCGGCCAAACGCAATTTCGAGGTCGGCACCAGCACCATCACCGATACCCGTGAGGCGCAGGCGCGCTTTGACCTTGTGCTGGCACAGGAAATCGCGGCGGCCAATGACCTGCTGGTCAAGCGCATCGCGCTGGACCGCCTGGTCGGCAATGACGGCACGACGCCCCGGCCTTTGGCGCCGCCGGTCGTGCTGCCGGCGCTGGCACCGATCGGCGTCGACAACTGGGTCAACCAGGCGGTCGACAACCACCCGCAGTTGCGCCAGGCGGCGCTGACGCTGGAAGTGGCACAACTGGAGACACGCAAGGCGCAGGCCGGTGAAAAGCCGACGCTGGACCTCAATGGCAGCTATGCCTTGACCCACAATGACGGCAGTTCAGCGTCGCGCCTGGACAGCCGCACCAATGTCGCCACGATCGCCCTTTCATTCAACATGCCGCTGTTTTCCGGCTACGCGGTGCAGAACCGGATCAAGGAAACATTGGCCCTTGAAGAAAAGGCGCGCACCGATCTGGAAGCAGCCCG
>JBBKVW010000256.1:0-11094 GCA_037968655.1 Burkholderiaceae bacterium | reverse complement strand
GCTGTCAATTGGCGGACTTGCGCTGCCGGCCATTGACTTCCTGACCAGCAAGGACCAGTAGCGCCCGTCCCTGTCCAGCCCATCGGGGCCGCCGGGCGGTCGGCTCCGCCAGGTCAGCCTCCGTCAGCCTCCTGACGCTGCCGCGCCGACACGGTCGCGCAGATGCACCACGTGGGCCTGGCGCGGATCACCCTTGCCCTGGAGTACCTGCCGGTAGAGCGGCATCAACGCATCCTGGCCCAGATGCTGTTGCACCACGATCCATGGCGACCGCGCATCGGCCGCCCGTGCGAGAAACCCACGCCAACCCTGCACCAGCCGTGCACCCAGGCCGTCGGCGCCCCACTCGCCCTGGCGCTTCTTGATCTGCGCCGGCGCGAAGAACAAGGTCGCCTTGGGCCCCGGCAGATCCCGCGCACCGCCCAGTTCGCCGACATGCGTGCCCCCGATGGAGCAGCTGTAGGCCAGATCCGCAAATCGACGGTGTACCGCGCCGCGCAAGGCGCCATTGCCGGCGAAGTCGACGTAGATGCAGGGCGTGTCCGCCGCCAGCTGATCCAGCTGCTCGTAGCCCAGCACCCGGTGATAACAACCCAGGCTTTCGCAAAACGCGATGTTGCCTGCCGAGGTCAGGCCCACGACCTCGATGCCCTTGCGTTGAGCGAGCATGAAGGCAGTGCCATAGGCGGTCTTGCTCGATGCACTCGACAGCAGCATGGCGGCCGGCCGTGCCTGGTCGGCAGCGGCGCCAAAGAAATGGTTGTCGGCCAGAAAGTCGTCGATCAGCCAAGAGGTGACGAACAGCGGTCGCAGCAAGGCCTGCAGGTCTTCCGACTCGGCGGTGTAGAACGGATCGCTGCCCACGCGCAGGTACTGGTTGTAGACCGCGTGCAGGCTGGACCGGTGGGCCGCAGCGTCCCTGAATCCGGCGGGCGTGAGCCGGTCCGGCTGCAGCACACACTGCTCGGCCATCGGGAAATAACCGTACAGGCGCTCCCCCACGGCAACGCCCGCGTGGCTGGTCTGCACCACATCGGCAAAGCCCCAGACTGGCACGATGCCCCAGCCCTCCTCGCCGCTCGGGAAAAAATCCCAGTAGTGCATGGCGTCGCCGAAGGCGGCATAGGTGATGTTGTTGGACGTGAACGCAAAGCGATCCACGGCGACGCGAATCTGACCGTCCGCCAGCGCAACATCCTCGACATTGCGCACGCGGGTCTGCGCAATGTCGGTCTTGCTAACCACGAGTTGGGTATGGCTCATCGGCTCGGCCTCCATGAAAAAGGCCAGCCCCGATCGTCGAGGCTGGCCTTGCAGGATAACGCGTCGGGGACAGCGCTTGTCGTCAGTCGGCCAGGGTGATGGTCACATCGATGTTGCCACGCGTGGCGTTCGAATACGGGCAGACCTGGTGCGCCTTGTCGACGATGGCCTGGGCCTGTGCGCGCTCCATGCCGGGGACTTTCACCGTCATCTGCACCTCGATACCGAAACCGGCCGGAATCTGGCCGATGCCAACCGTGGCGTCGATCGAGGTATCGGCCGGCAGTGCGAGCTTCTGCGTGCCGGCAACAAACTTCATCGCGCCGATGAAGCAGGCGCTGTAGCCCGCCGCAAACAGTTGCTCGGGGTTGACACCACCACCGGCGCCACCCATTTCCTTGGGTACCGTCAGCTTCACGTCCAGCAATCCGTCCGATGAACGGGTACTGCCATCACGGCCTCCGGTGGACGTGGCGTGGGCTTGGTAGACAACTTTCTCGACTTTGGTGACCATGGTTTTTCCTTGTTGAACATGCCCCGGACAGGGGAGGATTGAATAGGCTGAAAACGCCGCTTGCAGCACGCAGCGGACAGGGTGGTCGCGGCTGCCGCAACCGCGCAACGCAATGTCACGTGGTGCAGACGTCCCGAGAAGTATGCATGCCGGTCGATGGCCGCGCTGGCAAGGGGCCATCGGCCGGCCACGCGCCGGCTACTTTCCGGTGAACCGGGCCGCGCGCTTTTCGACAAACGATGCAACGCCTTCGGCCGCATCGGCGCTGTTGGACAGCCGTTGCTGCACGTCGATGAACTCGTCCATCGCCACCACCGGCCCGAACTCGATCGCCTTGCGCACATTGTTGCGCGTGGCAACCACCGCCAGCGGCGCCTGCTGTGCGATGGCCTGGGCGATCTCCAGTGCCAGCTCCAGTTCCTCGCCGGCCGGCACCACGCGCTGCACGAAATTGAGCCGCAGCGCTTCGCCGGCGCCGAACTCGTCACCGGTCAGCAGGTGCAGCAGCGCGTTGCCGGCGCCGGCGCGCTCGGCCATGCGCAAGGTCGCGCCGCCCGAAGCCATGATGCCGCGCTTGACCTCCAGTTGCGAGAAGCGGCAATCATCGGCCGCCACCACCACGTCGGCGGCCAGCATCAGCTCGATGCCCAGCGTGTAGGTGATGCCCTTGACCGCCACCACCACCGGCTTGTTGCGCCTGCGGTAACCCGCCTGGCCCAGGTCCAGCGGGTCGACCAGGCCCAGCGGCACGGCCTTTTCGCCGCGGCGCATCAGCGGCGCGATGGACGGAAGGTCCAGCCCGGCCGTGAAATGCGCGCCAAGGGCATGCAGCACGCCGACCCGCAGACCCGGCTCGTCGTCGAGCCGGGTATAGGCCTGCCCGAGCTCGACGAACATCTTGGGTGTAAATCCATTGCGCTTGGCCGGGCGATTGATGCCCATCAACAGTACGTCGCCCTGTACGGTGCAGTCGATGCTGCCCTCGGGATGCGACTCAGGGTTTTCGGGGGGTTGCATTAAAGTGGGCTCCTTAGAAAACAGTTGAAATTCTGGTCTATGGTTGTCGGCTTGCACTGGCCTTGCCGCCCGACGCGCGTCTGCGCGCTGGCCTGCAGCGCCACTTTAGCCGCAGGTCGCGCCGCGGGCGCGCACAGAGGAGACATCAGGACATGTTCGACTACATCATCATCGGCGCCGGCTCGGCCGGCTGTGTACTGGCAGCGCGCCTGAGCGAAGACCCCCAGATCAACGTGGCCCTGCTCGAAGCCGGCCCGGCCGATACCAGCGTGCTGATCCACTGCCCGGCCGGCCTGCCCCTGCTGAGCAAGAAAAAGGACACCTCCTGGGGTTTCGATACGGTGCCCCAGGCCGGGCTGAACGGCCGGCGCGGCTACCAGCCGCGCGGCAAGGTACTGGGTGGTTCGAGTTCGGTCAATGCGATGGTCTACACCCGCGGCCATCGCAGCGACTACGACGCCTGGGCCGCCGAAGGCAACGCCGGCTGGTCGTACGACGACCTGTTGCCCTACTTCAAGCGCGCCGAAAACAATGAACGCGGCGCCGACGACTGGCACGGCAGCGGCGGGCCGTTGAACGTGAAAGACCTGAGCAGCCCGAACCGTTTCGGCCAGGTTTTCGTCGAAGCCGGCAAACAGGCCGGATTCCGCGAGAACCACGACTTCAACGGGGCGGAGCAGGAAGGCGTTGGCCTGTACCAGGTGACGCACAAGAACGGCGAGCGCTGGAGCGCGGCCAAGGGCTATCTGACGCCGAACCTGGCGCGGCCCAACTTGCAGGTTTTTACCGGCGCCCACACCACCCGCATCCTGCTGGAGAAAAAGCGCGCCGTCGGTGTGGAGTTCCTGCACCAGGGCGAGCTCAAGCAACTGCGGGCCGGGCGCGAGGTGCTGCTGTGCGCGGGCGCCCTGATGTCGCCGCAGATCCTGATGCTGTCAGGCATCGGGCCACACCGCGAGTTGGTGCAGAACGGCATCGCCACGCTGCACGACCTGCCCGGCGTGGGCGAGAACCTGCATGACCATCCTGATGTGGTGCTGGTGGCACCGGCGCCCGGCGTGACCGAACTGATCGGCATTTCACCGACCGGCCTGGCGCATCTGCTCAAGGGCATGCTGGAGTGGCGCCGCCACCGCACCGGCATGCTGACCACCAACTTTGCCGAGGCAGGTGGCTTTCTCAAGAGTTCGCCCGACGAGGCGATTCCCGACATGCAACTGCATTTCGTCATCGCAAAAATAGTCGACCATGGGCGCAAGACGGTGCTGGGCCACGGCTATTCCTGCCATGTCTGCATACTGCGACCCAGGAGCCGCGGCAGGCTCACGCTGGACAGCAAGGACCCGTTGGCCAAACCGCTGATCGACCCCAACTTCCTGGCCGACCGCGACGACATGGAGCGCATGATCCGCGCCGTGCGCGTGACCCGCCGCATCATGGAGCAAGCCGCGCTGACCGGCATTGGCGCCAAGGAGTCGGCCACCTCGGCCTCGGCAATAAGTGACCAGCAACTCGAACACTTCATCCGCGACCATGCCGACACCGTCTACCACCCGGTTGGAACCTGCCGCATGGGCAGTGGTGCGATGGACGTGGTCGATGCGCAGTTGCAGGTGCACGGCTTGCAGGGCCTGCGCGTGGTCGACGCGTCCATCATGCCCAGCGTGGTCGGTGGCAACACCAATGCGCCGACCATCATGATTGCCGAGAAGGCGGCCGACATGATCAAGGCGGCCGCCAAGGTCGCGCCGCAGGTGGTGGCTACTGTGGCCGACGCACAGCGGGTGCCTCAAACGGCCGCTGCGATGCAGGCGGCCTGACCTGGCGCTAGCGGATCGTCGTCTTGCCGGCGCCGAATCGCTTGCACAGACCATCGACCTGCAGCAGCGCGTGCGAATGCGGCGCCTGCTACGCCAGACTCACTGAAAGGCGACCTCGGCGAAGCTGCGCAGCTTGCGACTGTGCAACTGGTCGATGCCCTGCTCGCGCAGCAACTCGACCGCGCGAATGCCGATGCGCAAGTGCTGGTCGACGCGTTCGCGGTAGAAATGATCAGCCATGCCGGGCAGCTTGATCTCGCCGTGCAGCGGCTTGTCGCTGACGCACAGCAAGGTGCCATAGGGCACGCGAAAACGGAATCCATTGGCGGCGATGGTGGCGCTTTCCATATCCAGCGCAACCGCGCGGCTCTGGCTGAAACGGCGCTGCGGGCCGTTGTCGGGCAGCAGTTCCCAGTTGCGGTTGTCGGTGCTGGCCACGGTGCCGGTTCGCATGATGCGCTTGAGCTCCGGGCCCTGGATTTTGGTCACGTCGGCCACTGCGGTCTGGATCGCGACCTGGATTTCGGCCAGCGCCGGAATCGGCACCCACAGCGGCAGCTCCTCGTCCAGCACATGGTCTTCGCGCACATAGCCGTGCGCCAGCACATAGTCGCCCAGCTGCTGCGTGGTGCGCAGGCCGGCGCAATGGCCCAGCATGATCCAGGCATAGGGCCGCAGCACGGCCACATGGTCGGTGATGTTCTTGGCATTGGCCGGACCGACACCAATGTTGATCATCGTGATGCCGCAGCTGTCCTTGCGCAGCAGGTGGTAGCCCGGCATCTGCGGCAGGCGCAGCGGCTCGGCGCCGAACTCGTCGCCCTCCTCGGACGCCAGGCCGATCCGGCGTGTGACCATGTTGCCGGGCTCGACGAAGGCGATGTATTCGCTGCTCGGATCCTGCATCGCGGCGCGCCCCATGCGCACGAACTCGTCGATGTAGAACTGGTAGTTGGTGAACAGCACGAAGTTCTGGAAATGCTGAGGTGCGGTGCCGGTGTAGTGGCGCAGCCGGTGCAGCGAGTAGTCGACGCGCGGCGCGGTGAACAGCGCCAGCGGGTGCGGGTCGCCCGGCCGCGGCTCGAAGGTGCCGTTGGGAATGCAGTCGTCCATCGCGGCCAGGTCGGGCAGGTCGAACGCGTCGCGCAGCAGCTGGCGCCGCTGCGGGCTCAGGCTGCCCTCGACATGGTCGTTCTCGGCAAACGAGAAATGCACCGGAATCGGCTGGTTGCTTGTGCCCACTTCGAGCTCGACCTCATGGTTGCGCAACAGCAGCGCAAACTGCTCCAGGTAATAGGTACCAAAAAGGTCGGGCCGGGTCAGGGTGGTCTCATAGCGCCCCGGGCCGGCCACGAAGCCATAGCTCAGGCGTGCAATGTCGTCGCGCATGACGCGCGCCACGGTATGGGTCTGGATTCGCACATAGGGATAGAAGGCACGCGCCTTGCCGGGAAGATCCTCGCCTGCCACGTAGCGCTGCATCGCCTTGCGCAGATGGGCCACCGAGCTGTCGTAGATCCGGCGCACCTGGGCCAGCGCGCTGGCAGCGTCGGTATGGCGCGTCGTGGACATGGGTGGGGGGAGATAGGTCATGGCGCTATTGTCCACAAAGGCGGGCCTTCGCCAGGCTGTTATCGTGCGACTGGGGCGGACTCTTCGCGGCGGGCAGTTTGACAGTTGCGCCTTCCTGGTGTCGGCGCGCAAGGCACTGCCACACGGTAGGACTTGGGTCGCTCGGTCCGAGCAGATGCGTCGTATGGCCATCAAGCAACGCCAACGCGACCGAGCCGTCGGTCGTGCATTCAAACAAGGAGCAAACAATGGATCTCGGAATCAAGGGTAAATGGGCATTGGTCTGCGGCGCCAGCAAGGGCCTGGGCCTGGGTTGCGCGCAGGCGCTGGCGGCAGACGGCGTCAATGTGCTGATCAACGCGCGGGGCGACGAAGCACTGCAGGCTGCGGCCACGCAGTTGCGCGCCATTCCCGGAGCCGGCACGGTGCTGGCAGTAGCCTGCGACATCACGACAGAAGAAGGCCGCGCGGCGGTTTTTGGCGCCAAGGGCGGACCGGGCACCGATTTCGACATCGTCGTGACCAATGCCGGCGGCCCGCCACCGGGCGACTTCCGCGACTGGGAACGCGAGGCCTGGATCAAGGCGCTGGACGCCAACATGCTGACGCCAATCGCGCTGATCAAGGCCACCGTGGACGGCATGGTGGCGCGCAAGTTCGGCCGCATCGTCAACATCACCTCGGGCGCGGTCAAGGCACCGATCGACATCCTGGGGCTGAGCAATGGCGCACGCAGCGGCCTGACCGGCTTCGTCGCCGGCGTGGCGCGCAGCAGCATTGCAGGCGCCAATGTCACGATCAACAACTTGCTGCCCGGCGCCTTCGACACCGACCGCCTGCGCACCACCATGCAGGGTGCGGCCAAGAAAACCGGCAAGCCGATCGAGACCCTGCTCGACGCGCGGGCCAAGGCAATTCCGGCCCAGCGCTTCGGCACTGCGGCCGAGTTCGGCGCCATCTGCGCCTTTCTGTGCAGCGCGCACGCGGGCTACGTCACCGGACAGAACATCCTGGCCGACGGCGGGGCCTATCCGGGAACGATGTAGCGAGAGGGTGGCGGTCGCATTGCTACAGTGCGACCGCATCAAGCGCTGTTGACTCAGCCAGCAGTGGCAATAGTGCGTGCCCGGTAGCGGCTCTCAGGCCGGCAGCTTTTCCGTCAGGCGCTGCACCAGACTATCAACGAATTGCTCGCACTGGTGCAACTGCGCCAGGCTCACGAACTCGTCCGGCTTGTGCGCCTGCTCGATACTGCCTGGCCCGCAGACGATGCTGGGTATGCCGGCGCGCTGGAAGAAGCCGGCCTCGGTGCCATACGACACCTTGGCCGATCCCGGCGTGCGCAGCAGCGACTGCGCCAATTGCGCCATGCTGTTCTGCTCGACAGCATCGAGCCCCGGCACGTCGCCAATGCGTTCGAGCACGATGCCGGCATCAGGGTGGTGGCGCCGCATGCGTGGCGCCACTTGCGCATCGACATAGGCCTGGATCTGGTCGATGAATGCCTCGGGCGCGGCGCCAGGCACATAGCGGTAGTCAAAAAAGAACTCGCACTGCGCCGGGATGATGTTGCGCCCTGTTCCACCGGAGATGACGTTGGTCGAGATGGTCGAAAACGGCACGTCCAGCCCCTCGACCCGCGCGCCTTGTTCCTCTTCGCGCCAGGACAGGTCCTGGATGAAGCTGATCACCCGCGCCGCGTATTCGATCGCGTTGACACCCGATGGCGTCAGCGAGGAATGCGCCGCATGCCCCTTGACGCAGCATCGGTAGATCCGGCTGCCCTTGTGCGCCGTGACCATCCGCATGCTGGTCGGCTCGCCGACGATGCAGCCATCGGGCCGGATGCCTGCATCGGCCAGGTCGCGCAACAGCGGGGCAATGCCGAGGCAGCCGACCTCCTCGTCGTAGCTCAGCGCCACATGGATCGGCGAGCGCAACGACGCCTGCGCAAACTGCGCTGCCTTGGCCAGCACCACGCCGATGAAGCCTTTCATGTCGCAGGCGCCCCGGCCATACAGCTGCCCGTCGCGGACTTCGGCCTTGAACGGGTCGCTGCTCCAGGCCTGCCCGTCCACCGGCACCACGTCGCTGTGGCCGGACAGCACCACACCGCCCGGCCCTTCGCCAAAGCTGGCGAACAGGTTGGCCTTGGTGCGCTCGGCGTTGTAGCTGCGCCGCAGCACAGCGCCATGGCGGGCCAGATGCGCCTCGGCCCAGTCGATCAGGGCCAGGTTGGAATTGCGGCTGGTGGTGTCGAAGGCGATCAACTGGCGCAGGCAGTCGAGCGTTTCGGAGCTGGGGGTTTGATCGGTCATGCGCACATCGTAGCGGCGATTGCGACGCCATGGCGCATTTGAACGCTGACCGAACGCGGCATTTCGTCGCTATGCTGATGCCCTGCCCACCATCCGCCGCCGATCCATGGATCCACTACCCGCTTCCCCCGACCAGCTGGCACTGCAACGCGCCGGCGTGCGTTCGGCCCAGGTGCTGGTCGCCTGCGCGCAACTCGACCCGATGCTGGCCTTCTTCCAGCAGCGCCTGGGCTTTGCGGTCGATGCGATATTTCCGGCCGACCAACCCCATACCGCCATGATCAGCGGCCACGGCCTGAGCCTGCGCCTGGTGCAGGGCGCCCAGGGCGGCGCCAGCGACATCTATCTGCTGTGCGACGCCGCGCAGGAAATGGGCGCGTCGCCATTGCGCGCGCCCAACGGCCTGCGCGTGCATTGCGTGGCCGCCGAACCGCCGCTGCGCGAACCGGCGACACAGCAACGCCTGGTGTTGACCCGTGGCGCCGACGCCGCTGCCTGGGGCCTGGGCCGCGCCGGCATGCACTACCGCGACCTGATACCTGATCGCCTGGGCGGCGCCTTCATCGCCTCGCATATCCGCATCCTGGACGGCGGCATCGTGCCCGACTATGTGCATTTCCACCAGGTCCGGTTTCAGGCCATCTTCTGCCGCAAGGGCTGGGTCCGCGTCGCCTACGAAGGCCAGGGCGACGCCTTGCTGATGCAGGCGGGCGACTGTGTGCTGCAGCCGCCACGCATCCGCCATCGGGTGCTGGAGAGTTCGGCTGGCGCCGAGGTGGTCGAGATCTGCACCCCGGCCGAGCACATCACGATGGCCGATCGCAGCATGGACCTGCCCAATGTGGCGCTGCAGCCGGGACGTGATTTCGGCGGCCAGCAGTTTGTGTTCCACATCGCCCAAAACGCGGCATGGGCGCCGTGGCGCGTGGCCGGCTTCGAGGCCCAGGAAACCGGCATTGGCACCGCAACCGGTGGGCTGGCCGGTGTGCGGGTTGTCCGGCGCGCCGGCGCCGCGCTCGAACACAGCCAGACCCACGCGAGCGAGTTCTGCTTCTACTTCGTGTTGTCGGGCACGGTATCGATCGACATTGACGGCAGTTGCCAGCTGCTGGCGGCCGACGACAGCATCACCGTGCCGGACCGCATGCCCTACTTCCTGCGCGACGCGAGCGCCGACCTGACGCTGCTGGAAGTCACGCTGCCGGCGCAGCTGGCGATCTGAAGCCTGGGCGGCAGTCGGCCGCAATAGCGCAAGCGATCAAGTAGCTGCTGGCACCGCAGAAGACGCAGCCACCGGCTCGCGCATGGTGACAAACTCCTCGGCCACCGTCGGGTGGATGCCGATCGTGCTGTCGAACACCGCCTTGGTTGCACCCGCTTTCATCGCCACCGCAAAGCCCTGCACGATCTCGCCCGCATCAGGCCCCACCATGTGCAGGCCGACCACGCGGTCCGTCGCGTCTTCGACCACCAGCTTCATCAGCGTACGTTCGCTGCTGCCGCTCAGCGTGTGTTTGAGCGCCTTGAACTCGCTGCGATAGATGGTCACCGCACCGAACTGGCTTCGCGCGTCTGCCTCCGAATAACCGACGGTCCCGATATTCGGATGGGTGAACACGGCCGTGGGAATGTACTGGTAGGCCATGCTGCGCGCTGCCTTGCCGGCCGCCGGCCCGAACAGGTGGTCGACCACCACCATGGCCTCACCCAGGGCCACCGGCGTCAACTGAACGCGGTCGGTGACGTCGCCCACGGCATAGATCGTTGGCACCGAAGTCTGGTACTGCGTGCCAACCGATATCGCACCGTTCTTGCCTTGCCGGACACCGACGGTTTCCAGTCCCAGGCCATGCACATTGGGAACGCGGCCAGTCGCCATCAGGATCGCATCAACCGTGAGCGGCGCTTTGTCCGCGGCCGCGCCGCTGCCACTCAATTGCACGGTATGGCCCAGTGGCGTGTGTTCGACCGATGCAAGATCGCAGTTCAGGCGCAGGTCGACGCCGGACTTGCGCATCTCGGCGGCAATGAAGTTGCGCACATCATCGTCAAAGCCGCGCAGGATCTGCGCGCCGCGGTATATCTGGGTGACCTGCGCGCCCAGGCCGTGAAAGATCGACGCAAACTCGCTGGCGATATAGCCGCCGCCCACGACCAGCAGGCGGCGCGGAAATGGCTCCAGGTCGAACATCGCATCCGAGATCAATACATGCTGCCTGCCTGCGATATCCGGCACGAAGGGCGTGCCGCCGGTGGCGATCAGGATGTTCTTGGCGTTGATCGCGCGTCCATCGACCTGTACCTGCTGCGGCCCGAGCAGCTGCGCATGGGCGTGAATCACCTGCACATCGGCGTCGCGCAGCAATTTGGCATAGACCAGGTTGAGCCGGCTGATCTCGGTGCGCCGATTGGCCTTGAGCGTGGCCCAGTTGAATCGCGGCGCGTCGCCTTCCCAGCCAAAGCCGCGCGACTCCTCGAACAACTCGCCATAGTGGGCCGCGTAGCTGTACAGCTTCTTCGGGATGCAGCCGACGTTGACGCAGGTGCCGCCCAGGCCGGCGGTGCCACCCTGTTCGGCCAGCATCACCCG
>JBBKVW010000255.1:0-10059 GCA_037968655.1 Burkholderiaceae bacterium | reverse complement strand
GGGCGCAAGGCTCAAGTCGATGCCTGCTGGTGCCGATAGCGAA
This sequence comes from Burkholderiaceae bacterium, assembly GCA_037968655.1. Lineage (GTDB taxonomy): Bacteria > Pseudomonadota > Gammaproteobacteria > Burkholderiales > Burkholderiaceae_C > CAISIP01. The sequence goes on along the minus strand of JBBKVW010000255.1, from coordinate 10,016 downwards.
ACATGGCCAGTGCGATCGCCTTTGCGCTGGCAACTGGTATTCCCACTCCACAACGCGCCAGCGCCCAGCCAATGCTCCACCCTGTACGACCGATGACACTGCGCGCAGTCGCCGCCTGCGCGATCTTTGGTGCAGCCGCGGTGGTCAGTGCCGCTACGCCTGCCCCAGTGGTGGCCCCGGATCACGCGCATGCGCCGGCCAAGGAAACCAGGCCGGCGGCCGCGCCCACACCCAAGGAGATCGGGCAGCAGGTCCGCGACGCGCTGGCCAGCGGCGTGGCGCAGGGCCAGCAGATCACGGTAGCGACCGGCGCGGCAAGCGCCCACAGCCATGGCGCAGCGCCGGCAAACAATGCGCCAGTAAATCCAAAGGCCAGCCGCCAGTACATTCGCGCCAAAGCCGCCGTCCTGGCCGGCCATGCCGAAGAAATCATCGTGCCGGCCCAGGCAGTCGGCGAGCCCCATTGGGCCTACGAGGGGATAAACGGCCCGCAATCCTGGGGCCAGCTCAAACCGGAGTTCGCCACCTGCAGCACCGGCAAGCGCCAGTCGCCCATCAATATCGACGAATCAGTGACGCTGCGCGGACCGGCCGAGGCGATCCAGTTCGATTACCGCACCAGCAGCGCAACCATCGTGAACAACGGCCACACGGTGCAGGTCGACATCACCGGTGACAACGGCATCGTCGTGCGCGGCATGCGCTATCACCTGATGCAGTTGCACTTCCATCATCCGAGCGAAGAAAAGGTCAATTACCGCAGCTTTGCCATGGTGGCGCACCTGGTGCATCGCAACCATATGGGTCAACTCGCGGTGGTGGCAGTGCTGCTCGAGCCAGGCGCCGCCAACGCGGTCATCAACCATTTCTGGACCTATATGCCGCTTGGCAAAGGAGACCGCGTACCGCTGCCAACGGGTTCGGTCGAAGTGGCCAACATGCTGCCCAAGGACCCGCGTTACTACCAGTTCATGGGTTCACTGACCACGCCGCCTTGCTCCGAGGAAATACTGTGGATGGTCATGAAGCAGCCGGTGACGATCAGCCACGACCAACTGCGGTTGTTTGCGCAGCAGTTTCCCAACAACGCACGGCCGGTGCAGGCGATCAACGGGCGGGTGGTGCGCGACGCGCAGTAGTGTTGGCCACACAGCGCATTGGCGTCCAGTGCGACGATTGCCTGGCCGCCTGCGAGAGCGACGGCTGTCTGCCTGACCCTGTCTGCCTGACTAATTGCCGGGTAGCAGGCTCAGGCGCGTGATAGTGACTTGAGCGCCAGCTTGATGCCCTCGCTGACACCCACGCCAGAGGGCAATGCCTTGAGCGCCAGCGCCGCTTCCTTGTCGCTGTAACCCAGGGCCACCAGCGCCTGCAGGATGTCGGCCTGGTTGTCGTGCGCGACACCGGCCGGCGCTCCCAGGTCCGCACCCAGCTTGCCCTTCAACTCCAGCAGCAGCCGTTCGGCGGTCTTCTTGCCGATGCCCGGCACCTTGACCAGTCGACCTGATTCCTGCGCGCTGACGGCGTGCGCCAGGTCGGCTACCGTCATGCCCGACAAAACCGCCAAAGCAGTGCGCGGACCGACACCCGAAATCTTGATCAGCTGGCGAAACGACTCGCGTTCGCCGCTGGATTCAAAGCCGTACAGCACCTGGGCGTCTTCGCGCACGACGAAATGGGTCAGCAGGCTGACCGGCTCGCCGCGCGCCGGCAGGTTGTAGAAGGTGCTCATCGGAACGAAGACTTCGTAACCAACGCCACCACACTCCACCAGAACCTGCGGCGGGTTCTTTTCGCCCAGAGTGCCGGTCAACTTGCCTATCATCGGGATACCTGTCCTTGCCTTCACGGGCACCACATTGGTCCCCACGCCGGAATTATCAACTTGATCATCAGACACCTGTTCTCGCCGCCCAACAACACCCGCCTGACCAATCTGTGCGGCCCATTGGATGCGCACCTGCGCACCATCGAGACCGGCTTGGGGGTCAAGATTGCCCACCGTCATGAGCAGTTCAAGGTCGACGGTCCCAAGGAGAATGCCAATCGCGGCATGGAGATGCTGCAGGCGCTCTATGAATTGGCCGACCGCCCGATCGACGCGACCACGGTGCAACTGATGCTGGCCGGCGACGGCGAGATGAACAACGCCGAGGCGCCCGGCCTGCTGACCCGGCGTGCTGACCTGAAACCCCGCACGCCCAACCAGGCCACCTACCTGGACAACATCACCAACCATGACATCACCTTTGGCATCGGCCCGGCCGGCACCGGCAAGACCTACCTGGCGGTGGCCTGCGCGGTCGACGCGCTGCAGCGCAGCGCGGTGCAACGCATCGTGCTGACGCGCCCGGCAGTCGAAGCCGGTGAACGGCTGGGATTCCTGCCCGGCGACCTGAACCAGAAGATCGATCCCTACCTGCGCCCGCTGTACGACGCCTTGTACGAACTGATGGGTTTCGACGCCGTGCAAAAGGCGTTCGAGCGCCAGGCGATCGAGATCGCGCCGCTGGCCTTCATGCGCGGGCGCACGCTGAACAACGCCTTCATCATCCTGGACGAGGCGCAGAACACCACGCCCGAGCAGATGAAGATGTTCCTGACCCGGATCGGCTTTGGCGCCAAGGCCGTGGTGACCGGCGATGTCAGCCAGATCGACCTGCCCAAGACACAGCTCAGCGGCCTGGTTGAAGCAGAGCAAGTGCTGCGCCGGGTCAAGGGCATTGCCATCACCCGCCTGACCAGCGCCGACGTGGTGCGCCACCCGCTGGTTGCACGCATCGTGGACGCCTACGACATGCGCCACTCGGAATCGGACGATGCGCCGCGCGCGCGCGCTGCCAAGCCCGCGCCACGCAAACGCGCGGTCTGAAAACCCGCTCCACGATGCTGCGCCAACTCGGCCTGTCACTGCAGTTCGCACTGGACAGCAAGGCCGCCGTGCACCGCGCCGCGCTACCGCGCCACAAGGTGACGCGCTGGATTCGGCACGCGCTGGACCGTGACGCGCAGATCACGGTGCGTGTTGTCGATGCGCACGAGGGGCAGGCGCTCAACCGCGACTACCGGGCCAAGGACTACCCGACCAATGTGCTGACCTTTGGCTACGACGGCGAGCCCATGTGTGCCGACCTGGTGTTGTGCGCTCCGGTGGTCGAACGCGAGGCACAGGAACTGGGCCGCGCATTACAGGCCCACTATGCGCATCTGATCGTGCACGGCAGCCTGCATGCCCAGGGCTGGGACCATGAGACCAGCGAGGCCGACGCGCGCAACATGGAGGCGCGCGAAACGGAAATCCTGGCTGGACTGGGATTCGACAACCCCTACGTCTGAGCACCCGATCTGCAGGTCAGCATACCAGCCACCGCGCCGCGCAGATCAAATCGAGGGGTCGATGCGCAAGGGTATCGTGATCGGACCGTCGTTGACCAGCGCTACCTGCATCTCGGCGCCGAATCGACCGCATTGCACCACCGGGTGCGTTGCGCGCGCCTGATCCAGAAAATAGTCGTACATGCGCCGGCCGAGTTCAGGCGGGGCAGCCTTGGTAAAGCCGGGCCGATTCCCGCTTGAGGTATCTGCAGCCAGCGTGAACTGGCTCACCACCAGCAGGTCGCCACCCATGTCCTGCACGCTGCGGTTCATCTTGCCATCGGCGTCGCCGAAGATGCGCAGCTTGAGGATCTTGGCCAGCATGCGATCGGCATGGCGTTCGGTGTCCAGCGGTTCAGCGCAGATCAGCACCAGCAGGCCGGCGCCGATCTGACCGATGACCTGCGCCTCGACCGTCACGCTGGCCTGACTGACGCGTTGCAACAAGGCGATCAAATCAGGTCCTTCTCGTCATCGAAATGCGCTTCCACGTTGTTGGGCAGCAGTTGTATCGTCGCGCGCAAGCCCGGCACCGCGCTCATCAGCGCCTGCTCGACGCTCATGCGCAGGGCGGCGGCACGCCCGAGTGACCAGTTCGCGGGCATGTGCATGTGCAGATCGACGAAACGCCGCTGCCCCGAGCGCCGGGTGCTGACATGGTCGAATCGGATCGTCGGGTGGTCGAACTCCTTGAGCGTGCGCTCGATCTGCTCCTGTACCTCAGGCTCCAGCGCCTCGTCCATCAGACCCTGCGACGAGCGCCACACCAGATGCACTCCCTCGCGCACGATGTTGATGGCTACTGCGATCGCCACCACCGGGTCGAGCCACAGCCAGCCGGTCAGGCCGACAAGTCCGATGCCGACAACCACGCCGGCCGAAGTCCAGACATCGGTCATCAGGTGCTTGCCGTCGGCCTCCAGCGCGATCGACCGGTGCACACGCGCCGCGTCGAGCATGGTCCAGGCCAGCAGACCGTTGAAAACCGAACTGATCACCGACAGACTCAGGCCCCAGCCAATGGAACTGAGCGGTTGCGGGTCCAGCAGCCGATGGCCGGCGGCCCAGATGATGCCGCCCGCCGCACCGATGATCAGGATGCCCTCGAAGCCGGATGAAAAATACTCGGCCTTGTGATGGCCATAGGGATGGTCGGCATCCGCCGGGCGGCGGGCAATGGTCACCATGACCAGCGCAAACAGGGCGCTGGCCAGGTTCACGAAGGACTCCATCGCATCGGACAACAGGCCGACCGAATCGGTGATGACCCAGGCCAGCGTCTTGAGCGTGATGGTGATGACTGCCACCACGACCGAGGCGCGCAGCAGGTAGTGGGGCGTCAGATACTGACTGGGAACGAAGCGCATGGCGCGATTGTCGGCGATGGTCCGGCGTGTGCCGCCTGGCCTGGTGGCACAACGGATGGCGCCGGGACGGGTCCCGCTGGCCGCCAGCGTACGCAGGGCGGCAGTTGCGCCGGGCAGTGTTCCCCGACTTGCTAATGCGCTCAGGCCGCCGGCTGCGCCGGCGCCGTGATTGCCCGCTCAGGCCAGCGTGACCCGCACGAACTTGCGCTTGCCCACCTGCACCACATAGGAACCAGCAGCCAGCTTGAGCCCCTTGTCGCTGACCGGCTGCGAGTCGATGCGCACTCCGCCCCCGTCGATCAGGCGATTGCCTTCACCGCTGGAGCTGGTCAGCCCGGCGAGCTTGAGCAACTTGCCGATACCGAGCGGCTCGCCGTCTTCGAGTGGCAGGGACAGCTTGTGAATCTCCTGCGGAACACCGCCTTTGGATCGGTTGGCAAAGTCGACCTCGGCGGCATCGGCGGCGCTGTTCGAGTGAAACCGCGCGGTGATCTCGCGCGCCAGTGCCACCTTGACTTCCTTCGGATTGCGCCCGGCGTCGACCGCGGCCTTGAGCGCCGCAATATCGGCCTCCGATTGGAAACTCAGCAGGGTGTACCAGCGCCACATCAGTACGTCGGAGATGCTCAGCACCTTGGCGAACATGGTGTTGGCATCTTCCGAGATGCCGATGTAGTTGTTCTTGCTCTTGGACATCTTGTCGATGCCATCGAGCCCTTCCAGCAGCGGCATGGTCAGGATGCATTGGGGCTCCTGGCCGTATTCCGCCTGCAGATGCCGCCCGACCAGCAGGTTGAACTTCTGGTCGGTGCCGCCGAGTTCCAGGTCGGCCTTCAAGGCCACGCTGTCATAGCCCTGCATCAGCGGATACAGGAACTCGTGCACGCTGATCGAGCGCCCTTCCTTGAAGCGCTTGGCGAAATCGTCGCGTTCCATCATGCGCGCCACGTTGTAGCGCGCCGCCAGCTCGATCATGCCGCGTGCGCCCAGCGGATCGCTCCATTCGCTGTTGTAGCGAATCTCGGTGCGCGCTGGATCGAGCACCATTGCGGCCTGCTGGTAGTAGGTTTTGGCGTTGGCTTCGATCTGCTCGCGCGTCAGCGGTGGTCGCGTGGTGTTGCGTCCGGACGGGTCGCCGATCATGCTGGTGAAGTCGCCGATCAGGAAGATCACCGTGTGCCCGAGGTCCTGCAGCTGGCGCATCTTGTTGAGCACCACGGTGTGGCCGATATGGATGTCCGGCGCGGTTGGGTCGAGCCCCAGCTTGATGCGAAGCGGCTTGCCGCTTGTCTGTGAGCGTGCGAGCTTGCGCACCCATTCGTCCTGTGGAATTAGCTCTTCACAGCCGCGCAGGCTGACGGCCAGTGCGGCGCGCACTTCGTCAGTGATCGGTGCCTCTGTCTTGCTGGTTACAGTCATGTCGCTTTTTGGCTTGCGCTGCTCGGGTGCGTCGCTATAATTTCGGTTTTTCCTGGGCATCGATTCTATGTCGCGCCAGGACTATCGCCGCGATGGTGCACGGTCATCGCACACCACAATAATCGTTTGGAAACCCGAATTGACATACGGTACTCTTGCCGTAGCGGGTGCGATATGCACCGCTGCGGGTAGCGCGATTGCGCGGCACCCCAGGCGACTCACAGCTGTCGTAGCGGCCATGCTGCTCGGCGCTGGTTCGCTCGCCATCGCTTCCCTGGCTCCGGACGCATCCGAGCTGGAGGTCACCCAGGTCATCGAGTCGGTGCTGCCGCTCGCGGTCCAGGCCCAGATCAACGAACTGGCAGAGCACTCGATGCGCCTGCATCGCTCGGAGCTGACCCGCTCAAGCGACAGCGCCGACAGCCTGCTCAAACGCCTTGGCATTCACGATCCGGCCGCTTCGGCCTACCTGCGTTCCGATGCGCTGGCGCGCCAGGCCCTGCTTGGTCGCGCCGGTCGCAATGTCCGGGTCGAAGCCAGCGACGACAACCGTATGCTTGGCCTGAGCGCACGCTGGAGCGCCGACGACGATGGCAAATTCAATCGCCTGATTGTCGAAAAGACCGACAAAGGCTTTACTTCGCGGATCGAGACGGCGCCTTTGGTGGCATCGTCGCGGCTTGCCAGCGGTGTCATCCAGACATCCTTGTTCGCCGCCACCGACGATTCGCGCATTCCCGATTCAGTGGCAGTCCAGGTAGCCGAGATTTTCTCGGGCGACATCGACTTCCACAGGGCCCTGCGCAAAGGCGACCGGTTCTCGATCGTCTACGAAACACTGGAGGGCGATGGCGAACCCATGCGCAGCGGCCGCGTGTTGAGCGCCGAATTCGTCAACGACAGCAAGACGCTGCAGGCGATGTGGTTCCAGGAGTCGCCCACCAGTGGCGGAAAGGCCAGCAAGGGCGGCTACTACACGCTGGACGGCCAAAGCATGCGGCGCAGCTTCCTGGCCTCGCCGATGGAGTTCTCGCGTGTGTCGAGCGGCTTCAAGATGCGCTTTCATCCGATCAAGCAGGAATGGCGCGCCCACCTGGGGGTCGACTACGCGGCATCTACCGGCACCGCCGTCCGCACCGTCGGCGAAGGTGTGATCGAGTTTGCCGGCCGGCAAAACGGCTATGGCAACGTCATTTTTGTTGCGCACCGCAATCAGAACACTACGGTCTATGCCCACCTCAGCCGCATCAACGTCAAGCGCGGCCAGAGCGTCGACCAGGGCCAGGTGATTGGCGCCGTCGGGTCTACAGGCTGGGCCACCGGGCCGCATCTGCATTTCGAGTTCCGCTCCAAGGGCGTGCACCACGACCCGCTGACGATCGCGCAAAACAGCGAGGCAGTTCCGGTCACCGCAGCGGCCAAGAGGGCATTTGACCGCGAAGCCATGATGGCCAAGGTGCAATTGGCTGCCGCGGCAACGATCGGCCGGGTCACCATCGAATAATTGGCCCAGGGCCAGCGCAGCATGGGCAGCAGCCTGTACGCCGGCCTGATGTCAGGCACCTCGCTCGATGGAGTCGACGGTGTCCTGGTCGATTTCTCCGGTAGCAAACCTGCAGTGCTGCAGCATTGCTACCTCGCGTTCGACGCATCCTATGCCGGCGAACTGCTGGCCTTGAACAGTCCTTCTGGCAACGAGATCCACCGAGCGGCGCTGGCCGCCAATACGCTTGCGCGCATCTACGCGCAGGTGATAGGCAAGTTGCTTGCAGCGGCGCAAGTCCCTGCCAGTTCAGTTGCCGCGATAGGCGCCCACGGCCAGACGATCCGCCACCGGCCACAGGAGTTCGACGGTTGCGGCTATACCGTGCAACTCAACAATCCTGCCCTGCTGGCCGAACTGAGCGGCATCGACGTGGTGGCGGACTTTCGCAGCCGCGACGTCGCCGCCGGCGGCCAGGGCGCGCCGCTGGTGCCGGCGTTTCACCAGAACATGTTTGGCCAGTTGTCTGGTCAGACGTGCGTACTCAACATTGGCGGCATAGCGAACCTGACCGCATTGCCCGACGCACATTCTCCATCGGGCAAGGTACTCGGATTCGATTGCGGCCCGGGCAACGCCCTGATGGACTACTGGTGCCAGCAGCACACCGGGCAGGTATTCGACCGCGATGGCGCATGGTCCGATCAAGGAGTGGTGAATGCAGCCCTGCTGGATCAGTTGCTCGCCGAGCCCTACCTGGCCAGAACGCCGCCCAAGAGCACCGGCCGCGACTTGTTCAACCCGGATTGGCTCACATCCCAACTGCTTGCGCATGCATCCGTTGCGGCTGTCGACGTGCAGGCAACACTGTGCGAATGGTCGGCCCGTGCGTGCGCCAATGACGTTCTGCGCCATGCACCGGTATCCCAATTGCTGCTCGTCTGCGGTGGCGGGGCATTGAACGGCAGCCTGATGCGACGCATGCAAAGCGCATTGCCAGGCATCATGGTGCAGTCATCGGCAGAGCATGGCCTGCCGCCGCTGCAGGTCGAGGCTGCCGCCTTCGCCTGGCTCGCATACCGCACGATGAACCGTCAGACTGGCAGCCTGGAAAGCGCAACGGGCGCCAAAGGCGCCCGCGTTTTGGGGGCGATTTACCCCCGTTGAGACCGGCAGTCCGGCTGATGCGTCAGGTCGAGAAGCTCGATCCGCAACCGCAGGTCGTCGTCGCGTTGGGATTCTTGATGACGAACTGGGCGCCCTGCAGGTCTTCCTTGTAGTCGATCTCTGCGCCCACCAGATACTGGTAGCTCATGGCGTCGATCAACAGCGACACACCGTTCTTGGTCATCGTCGTGTCGTCTTCGTTGGTGACCTCGTCAAACGTAAAGCCGTACTGGAAGCCCGAGCAGCCTCCACCTTGCACGAATACGCGTAGTTTGAGATCGGGATTGCCTTCTTCGGCGATCAGGTCCGCAACCTTGGCCGCGGCGCTGTCGGTAAACAGGATCGGCTCGGGCATGACTTCTGGCAATGATTCGGCTAGGGCTACGGCGCTCATGGGCGACTCCGGTTAAAAGAACTGATTCCATGCTAACGCAATGCGGGCATTTGTCCGCCTACTTATTATTTGCCGCCAATTTCAGTGTGGTCTTAGCCTCACCAATGACGGTTGGGTGCAATTGCCCCGAAATGGTCGCGCCCTGGTGCATTTCCAGCGCCCGGTAGTGCACATCGCCCTCGATCCGCGCCTTGGGCTGCAGTTCCAGAATCAGGTTGGCATGCACCGGCCCCTTGACCTGACCACTGATGATGATGTGGTCGGCGCAAATGGTGCCGGTCACCGTCGCGGACTCGGAGATCACCAGAATGCTGGGCAGGTCCTCATTGGCGCGGATGTCACCGATCAGCGCGCCGTCGATGCGCAGCCCGTCGGTGAAACTGATGTTGCCGGTAATAAGGCTGCCCTGGGCAATCAGGCTCTTGATCGGTGGTTGTTTTCTCTTGTTGAACATCTTTGACTCCTGGTTGATATCGACCTACAGGTTGACGGACTCCGCCGCCTTGACCTTCGCACCCTCCATCACCCTCACAGAAACACTCTTGACCACAACCTGGGGTGGCAGGTCGAGGTAACCCTGGAAGCGGCCGAACTGCGTGAACTTGATGCCCACGTCCTTTTCGGCAACCGGCAATTGCCATGGCTTTCCGTTGAGCGAGCCGGCCACCTTGAACTCCAGATTACCCTGAAAATCGGCCGCCGATTTCTGCGCCTGAATCAGCAATACCCGCCATTTCAGGCGTTTGTCTTCGCCCACCTCGGCCTGCAAGCCCCGCACCGCGATGCCCTCGACGCCGCTCATGGGGATCAG
>JBBKVW010000254.1:0-3458 GCA_037968655.1 Burkholderiaceae bacterium | reverse complement strand
CAGGCGCTGGCGGGCCGCATCTTCGGCGCGATGATGGGAGTGCGCGACGCGTTCATCTTTGCCGTCAGCCCGCCGCCGATTCCCGAACTGGGTTCGGCCGCCGGTTTCAGCTTCCGGCTGCAGGACCGCGCCGGCAACGGCCATGCGGCCCTGCTGGCGGCGCGCAACCAGCTGCTCGGCATGGCCTCGCAAAGCAAGCTGCTCACCAGCATGCGTCCCGACGGGCTGGAGGACGCGCCGCAGCTGCAGCTCGACATCGATCGCGACAAGGCCAACGCCCTCGGTGTGCCATTCGAGGCAATCGCCAGTGCCTTGTCCAGCGCCGTCGGCTCGACCTATGTGAATGACTTTCCAAATGCCGGACGGCTGCAGCGCGTCATCGTGCAGGCCGACGCGCCGGCGCGCATGCAGGGCGACGACCTGCTGCGCATCAACGTGCTGAACAACCGCGGCCAGGCCGTGCCACTGTCCAGCTTTGCCAGTACGCGCTGGATCGTGGGGCCGATGCAGACCATCCGCTACAACGGTTACTCGGCCATGCGCCTGTCGGGCGAAGCGGCGACTGGCGTCAGCAGCGGCGCCGCGATCGCCGAGATGGAACGGCTGGCCGCGCAGCTGCCCAGCGGCTTTGGCTACGAGTGGACCGGCCAGTCGCGCGAGGAAAAACTGGCCGGCTCGCAGGCCTTCCTGTTGTTCGGCTTCGCACTGCTGGCGGTGTTCCTGGCGCTGGCGGCACTGTACGAAAGCTGGTCGATTCCGCTGGCGGTGATCCTGGTGGTGCCGCTGGGCGTGCTCGGGGTCTTGCTGGGCGCGCATGGGCGCGGCCTTTCCAACGATGTGTACTTCAACGTCGGTCTCATCACCATCATCGGCCTGGGCGCCAAGAACGCGGTGCTGATCATCGAGTTTGCCAAGGACCTGCAGGCGCGCGGCAAGGGCGCGGTCGAGGCGGTGCTGGAAGCGGCCCATCTGCGCTTTCGCCCCATCATCATGACCTCGATGGCCTTCATCCTGGGCGTGCTGCCGCTGGTGCTGGCCAGCGGCGCCGGCTCGGCCAGCCAACGCGCGATCGGCACCAGCGTGATGTCAGGCATGCTGGCGGCCACCTTGCTGGCGGTGTTCTTCGTTCCGATCTTCTTTGTCGTGGTGCGGGGCATTTTCAAGGGCAGCGAGCGGCAGCGCCGGATGTATGCGCATGAAGCCGAAGCCGAAGCCGGTGCCGGAGCTGCAACCGAAACCAATGCTGCCGCCGCCGCTGCGGCACCCGAGACGGGTAAGAACGCATGACGCCGACAACTGTTCCAACCCCGGCGCGCGAGGACCTGACGCGCGACGACGCATCGACAGCTCGCACACGCAATCTGCGCGGCTGCCGCTATCTGACTGCCGTCCTGGCGGCCATGTCTCTGGCGGGCTGTGGATCGCTGGTACCGACCTACGAGCGCCCGGTGGCGCCGGTGGCCGCGCAGTTTCCCGGCGCCGCCAGTGGTCCCGCAGCCGACGGCCAGTTGGCAATCGCTGCGCCCGACCTTGCCTGGCAGGATTTCTTCCAGGACGCGCGACTGAAGCAACTGATCCAGATTGCGCTGGACAACAACCGCGACCTGCGGGTTGCCGCGCTGAACCTCGAGCAGGCCGGCGCCCAGTTGCAGATTCGCCGCGCAGACGAGGTGCCTACAGTAGGTGTCGGCGCCACCGGCTCGCGCCAGCCGTCCAGCAACGGTGGCATCACAACCGCATACAGCGCGGGCTTCACGGTGACCGGTTTCGAGGCCGACTTCTTCGGTCGCCTGCGCAATCTGGGCGACGCTGCACAGGCGCAATTGCTGGGCACGATGGAGGCACGCAAGACCGTGCAGATCGGGCTGATCGCGTCGGTGGCCAACAGCTACTTCGCGCTGCTGGCCGACGATGCGCAGCTGGCGGTCACGCGCGATACGCTGGCCAGCCGCGACGAGTCGCTGCGGCTGACCCGGCTCACGTTCGAACACGGCGTCAGTTCCGGGCTTGATCTGCGCCAGGCCGAATCGCTGGTACAAAGCGCACGGGTGACACTTGCGCAACTGGAACGCCAGCGCGCGCTGAACGGCAACACGCTGGACCTGCTTCTTGGACAAGGCTTGCCCGAGACCGGCGCAGCAGACCTGCCCGCAGGCCTGCCACTGACCGGCCAGGGCCTGGCCGGCGTCATTCCCGGCGCACTGCCCAGCGAAGTGCTGCTGCGCCGGCCCGACGTGCGCGCGGCAGAGCAACAACTGCTGGCCGCCAATGCCAACATCGGGGCCGCGCGCGCCGCCTTCCTGCCGCGCATCACACTCACCACCAGCATCGGGAGCGCCAGCACCCAGCTCAGCGGCCTGTTCCGCAGCGGCTCGATTGGCTGGACATTTGCTCCACAGATCCTGCTGCCCATTTTCGACGGCGGCCGCAACCAGGCCAATCTCGACGCCGCACAGGTCGGGCGCCGCATTGCAGTGGCCCAGTATGAAAAGGCGATCCAGAGCGCGTTCCGCGAAGTCGCCGACGCGCTGGCCACGCGGGCAACGCTGACCGACCAACTGCGCGCGCAGATGGCCCAGGCCGACGCAGATCAGGGTCGCCTCACGCTGGTCGAGTTGCGCTACCAAAATGGCACGGCCAATGCCTTCGAACGGCTCGACGCACAACGCGCGAGCTTCGCCGCGCGCCAGGCGGTGGTGCTGCTGCAGCTGCAGCAGGCGCAGAGCCTGGTCGCGGTTTATAAAACGCTGGGGGGCGGCTGGAAGGAGTGAGCGGCTCAACGGATCGGCAATACACCGCCAGCCAACCTGTAAGCCAAGTCCGACCTGGCGACTTACTGGGTGAAGGTCTGCCGCATACGAAACAGTATGGAAAGTTACCTGCAAGCGCCCTGTTCGCTTCCGGTGCGCGGGCATGCCTGGTCGAGTGCCAGTTGACACTTGGAATTTCCAACTTACCGCGCCGACTTCTACAACTCGCGCAGGAAATGGACGCCACCGTCGGCACAGCCGTCGACAATGAGGCCATTTGGGGTCGCGGCAATGCAGATAACGGGCGCGTCAGCGGCAAAGAGCCTTACGGGTCGTTCGCCAGCCGGATCCCACAGGCGCACGGTGTTGTCTTGGGAACCCGAGGCAATGCGCCCGTCAGGCAACACGGCTAGCGCCCTGACCGAATCCGAATGCCCTTCGAACACCACCGGCTCGCTCGGGCGCGCCGGATCCCACAGGCGCACTGTGTTGTCTCCGGAGCCCGAGGCTATGCGCCCGTCGGGCAACACGGCCAGTGCAATGACCGAATTCGAATGCCCTTCGAACACCACCGGCCCGCTCGGGCGCACCGGATCCCACAGGCGCACGGTGTTGTCATACGAGCCAGAGGCAATGCGCCCGTCGGGCATCACGCCCAGCGCAACGACGGAACCGGAATGTCCTTCGAACACTACCGGCTCGCGCGGG
>JBBKVW010000253.1:0-35377 GCA_037968655.1 Burkholderiaceae bacterium | reverse complement strand
GCCGATGGCGATGAACTTCTGTACCCCCGCGACCGGGCAGCCGATGCGCGGCTTGCCCCGAACCAGCGGCAGCTTGTCGGTATTGAGTTTGCGCAGCTTGGCCAGCGCAGCGTCGCCGAGTTGTGACGGGTCGATGTCCTTGACGACCTTGCTCAGGTCGCGCAGCTTGCCGTCAGCGTCGATCAGGCCCGGCTTTTCCTTGCCCGGGTTTCCATAGCGAACCAGTTTCATGCGATTGCCTTTCAGTGGTTAATAGGTGGAGCGTCCACCGGACAGGTCGAACACCGCCCCGGTAGAAAACGAACAGTCTTCGGTGCACAGCCAGCACACCATGGCGGCAACCTCTTCGGGCGTTCCAAAACGACCCATCGGAATCTTGGACAGCATGAACTGAATGAACTCGGGCTTCATCTGGTCGAAGATGGCCGTCTTGACGGCCGCCGGCGTCACGCAGTTGACGCGCACGCCGGTGGCGGCGAGCTCCTTGCCCAGCGATTTGGTCAGCGCCATCACCGCGGCCTTGCTGCTGCTGTAGGCACTGGCATTGGGATTGCCGTCCTTGCCCGCAACCGAGGCAATGTTGACGATACGACCGTAATCACGCCCGCGCATATGCGGCACCCATTCACGGCAGCAATAGAACAGGCCATTGAGATTGACCTGCATCACGCGCATCCAGTCGTCGACCGGGTAATCGGCCAGCGCGACATTGGGACCGGTGATGCCGGCGCTGTTGATCAGTGCGTCAACGGCAGGATGCTGTTGCAGTGTCTCCTGTACTGCCGCGACCACCGCCGCATGGTCCGCGACATCGACTACCACCGACGACGCCTGGGCACCCAGTTCGCTGCAGGCGCGCGCCAGCGCGGCGCCATCGCGGTCCCACAGCGTGACGCTGGCGCCCGAGGCCAGCATGCGCTGCGCAATGGCGTAGCCCAGGCCGACGGCACCGCCGGTGATGACCGCATGGCGGCCGTTCAAATCAAGCTGGTTCATATGGTCATGCCTCCGTCGACCGAAAATATCTGGCCGGTGGAAAACACCGACTCGTCGCTGGCCAGGTAGACCACGATGGGCGCGATCTCCTCGGCTTGCGCGATGCGTCCCATTGGCTGGCGGGCCACGAAATCCTTGCGTGCCTGGACCGGATCGGGGTAGCTGTTGATGCGCTCGGCCAGCGAGGGCGTGTCGACCGTGCCCGGCGCAATCGCATTGCAGCGGATGCCCTTGGCGACAAAGTCGGCCGCCACCGATTTGGTCAGGCCCACTACCGCGGCCTTGCTGCTTCCATAGATGAAACGGTTCGGCAGGCCCTTGAGGCTGCCGCAGACGCTCGCCATGTTGATGATGCTGCCGCCACCGGCTTCGAGCATCTTGGGCAGCACGGCCTGGATCATCCAGAACTGCGCGCGCACATTGAGGTTGAAGGCGAAATCCCATTCGGCGTCAGTGGCCTGCAGGATGCTGCCGTTGTGCACGAAGCCGGCGCAGTTGAACAGCACATCAATGCGCTCCATGCCGCCGGCAAGGGCGGCAATCGCCGCCTTGTCCATCACATCCAGCACTGCGGTGCGCACATTGGCCACACCGGCGAAGGCCTCCAGCAGTTTTGGGTTCAGGTCGGTCGCCAGCACCTGAGCGCCCTGCTGGGCCATGGCCAGCACACTGGCGCGCCCGATGCCCTGGCCGGCCGCCGTGACCAGAGCCGATTTACCCTTCAATCGCATACGCAGTCTCCCTTGTTGCAGTGTGGCATCAGGGTTTCGCCTGATGCCGCCCGGCCGTCAAAATGCGATTATGGATTGGCCTTACCACTTGGCCAATTATCGATAACCCTATGGCCCTCACCATCGTCGCAACCCAGCGCCTGTACCGCCAGATCGCCGACCAGCTGCGCGCCGCCATCCAGGCTGGCGAATGGCAGGTGGGCGAACGCCTGCCGGCCGAACGCGACCTGGCCAGGCAACTCGGCGTGAGCCGGCCGTCGGTGCGCGAGGCGCTGATCGCGCTCGAGGTCGAGGGCGTGGTCGAGGTCCGCATGGGCTCGGGCGTGTACGTGCTGCAGGGCCCGGCGCGTACGGCCACCAACAACGCGCAAGCGGCGCCAACAGAGTGGGGCCCGCTTGAACTGATCCGCGCCAGGCGCGTACTCGAAGGCGAGATCGCCGCTATCGCCGCGACATCGGCCAGGCGCAAGGACCTGGCGGCCATGGGCCTGGCGCTCGACGCGATGACCAAAGACGCCGGCAATGGCATCTTGCCTTTGCAAGGCGACCGCGACTTTCACTCCGCCATCGTGCAGGCCTGCGGCAACAGCGTGCTGATCGACACCGTGCAGCGCTTCTGGGATGCGCGCCGTGGTCCGATGTTCGAGCGCATGGTCGACCATTTCGAGACGCCGCAATCCTGGAGCGCCGCGATCGAGGAACATCGCAAGATCCTGGCCGCCATCCGCCTGCACGACGGCCCCCTGGCGCGCGCGGCCATGCATGAACACATGGACCGCTCGCACACCCGTTTCAACGTGAGTTGGCGCCAGACCCGGCGCAACAAGGAAAGCACACCATGACACCATTCATCCGACTCCATCCCGCCGACGACGTACTGATCGCGCGCGCCCAACTGGTCGGCGGCACCGTCGTCGACGGCATCACCGTGCGCGGCATCATCCCGCCCGGCCACAAGGTCGCCACCCGCGCCATTGCCGTGGGCGAACCGGTGCGCCGCTACAACCAGATCATCGGCTTCGCGTCACGCGCCATCGGCGTTGGCGAACACGTGCATACGCAGAACCTCGACATGGGCCCTGACAAGGGCGACTTCGAGCGCGACTATGCGTTCGGCCAGGACGTCAAGCCGGAACCGAAACGCCTCAGCGCCAGCTTCATG
This sequence comes from Burkholderiaceae bacterium, assembly GCA_037968655.1. Lineage (GTDB taxonomy): Bacteria > Pseudomonadota > Gammaproteobacteria > Burkholderiales > Burkholderiaceae_C > CAISIP01. The sequence continues at coordinate 32,488 of JBBKVW010000253.1, read as the reverse complement.
GGCTACAAGCGCGCCGACGGCCGCGTGGCCACGCGCAACTACATCGGCATCCTGTCCAGCGTGAATTGCTCGGCCACCGCGGCACGCGCCATCGCCGACCAGTTCTCGCGCCAGATGCGGCCCGAGGCACTGGCAGCGTTCCCGAATGTGGACGGCGTGGTGGCGCTGACGCACGGCACCGGCTGCGGCATGGACACCGAAGGCACCGGCATGCAGATCCTGCAACGCACGCTGGCCGGCTATGCCACGCACGCCAACTTCGCTGCCGTGCTAGTGGTGGGCCTGGGTTGCGATTCGAACCAGATCAACGCCTGGCTGGCCACCAGCAGCCTGCGCGAGGGCGAGACGCTGCGCGTGTTCCATATCCAGGACAGCGGCGGCACCACCAAGACGGTGGAAAAAGGCGTGGCGCTGGTCAAGGAGATGCTGCCGCTGGCGAACCAGACCCGACGCGAACCATGCGACGCCAGCCACATCACGATCGGCCTGCAATGCGGCGGCTCGGACGGCTATTCGGGCATCAGCGCGAATCCGGCGCTCGGCGCCGCGGTCGACCTGCTGGTGGCGCATGGCGGCACCGCCATATTGAGCGAGACGCCCGAGATCTACGGCGCCGAACACCTGCTGACGCGCCGCGCGGTGGACAAGGCCATCGGCGAAAAGCTGGTCAGCCGCGTCAAATGGTGGGAGAACTACACGGCGATCAACGGCGGCGAGATGAACAACAACCCCTCGCCCGGCAACAAGGCGGGCGGCCTCACCACCATCCTGGAAAAATCGCTCGGGGCTGTGGCCAAGGGCGGCACCAGCAACCTGCAGGGGGTGTACGAATACGCCGAGACGATCGACAAGCACGGCTTCGTCTACATGGACACGCCCGGCTACGATCCGGTGAGCGCGACCGGCCAGGTGGCCGGCGGCGCCAACCTGATCTGCTTCACCACCGGGCGCGGCTCCGCTTATGGCTGCGCGCCCTCGCCCTCGCTCAAGCTCTCGACCAACACCCGGCTCTGGCAGCGCCAGGAGGACGACATGGACATCAACTGCGGCGAGATCATCGACGGCAACTGCTCGGTGGCCGAGATGGGCCAGCGCATCTTCGATCTGGTGTTGGCGACTGCATCCGGCGAACCGAGCAAGAGCGAAAAGCACGGCTACGGGCAGAACGAATTCGTGCCTTGGCAAGTGGGCGCGGTAATGTGATCGGCGGCATGCGGAACTACTAATTCATCACGCCCGCGCGAGCAGCCAGCGCCAGGCAACACTGGCAGACAGCGTCAGACATCCACCCCATCGACCAGCATAGACACCATGCCAAAAACCATCCAAGCTGCCGACCTTCGCGCCACCGTCGAGAAAATCCTGGTCGCCAACCGCAGCACCCCGACCGAAGCTGCCACCGTCGCCGGCAACCTGGTGCTGGCCAACCTCAGCGGCCATGACTCGCATGGCGTGGGCATGTTGCCGCGCTATGTGGACGCGGTGCTCGAAGGCGGCCTGACGCCCAATACCAGCGCCAAAGTCATGCTCGATACTGGCACATTGCTGACCATCGACGGAGGACACGGCTTTGGCCAGGTCATCGGCGAACAGGCGATGGCGCTCGGCATGGAACGCGCCAAACAGCACGGCAGCTGCATCATGACCATCAAGAGCGCGCACCACCTGGGGCGCATCGGCCACTTCAGCGAAACGGCCGTGGCCCAGGGCCTGGTCGCGATCCACTTCGTCAACGTGATGGCGCGTCCCATCGTCGCGCCCTGGGGCGGTGGCGACGGGCGTTTTGGCACCAACCCCTGCTGCATCGGCATACCACTCAAGGAGCAGCCGCCCTTCGTGCTCGACTTCGCGACCAGCCGCGTGGCCCAGGGCAAGATGCGCGTCGCACACATGGAAGGTCGCCAGGTGCCCGCCGGCTATTTGATCGACTCGCAGGGCCAACCCACCACCGACCCCGGCGTGGTGGTGGTGCCGCAGGCCAACGGCCTGTTCGGCGCGCTGATGACCTTTGGCGAGTACAAGGGATACGGCATGGCGGTGGCCTGCGAACTGCTTGGCGGCGCCCTGTCCGGCGGTGCGACCTGGCGCGGCGACCCAGACAACCGTGCCGCCGTGCTCAACAGCATGCTGACCATACTGATAGACCCCGACAAGCTGGGCACGCGCGACAGCTTCGAACACGAAGCGGCCGAGTTCATCAGCTGGCTCAAGCAAAGCCCGCAGCCGCAAGGCGCGTCCGGTGGCGTACTGATCGCCGGCGATCCCGAGCGCGCTGCGCGCGTGGCGCGCGAACGCGACGGCATCGCAGTCGACGACAACACCTGGGCGGCGATCGTGCAGGCAGGGGACAAGGTGGGCTGCGCGGTGGGCGGCTTTTGATCTCCGAACTACCGCTCGAGAGTACATGGCGCCTGAATCGGGCCACAGTCACAGATCACCATGACGCCATTTGCCAATGCCGAAGCTGCACAAGTATTCAGCACCTACCCCGCAGATGTTCGCCGCAAACTCCTGGCGCTTCGCGAACGCATCTTGCGCACTGCCTCATCAACCGCCGGTGTCGGTGAACTTGAGGAAACGCTGAAGTGGAGTGAACCTGCCTACCTGACGTCGAAGAGCAGGAGTGGCAGCACGATACGAATTGCCTGGAAGAAGAATCGTCCGACCGAGTACGCCATGTATTTCAATTGCCAGACGACGCTCGTCGAGACATTCAGAACCCTGTTTCCTGGCGAATTCACGTTCGAGGGCAATCGCGCAATTGTTTTCAAGGGGCTGGAGACTGTGCCAGTCGACGCGCTCACCTTTTGTGTGGCAGCAGCGCTCACCTACCATCGCGGCAGAAAAAGCAGGCTGCCCGGTGGCGCTACGAAGCACACACGCGGCTGACTATCGACGCAGGCGAATCGGTTCTTGACGTGGGCACCGGCACCGGCGTGCTGGCGGTCAGCGGCGCGGGCGCGGGTGGCCTGACATCCCGATTTGTGCCGCCCACCCCGGCCTACAATTTGCGCCGCCTTCCACGCCATTCGGTGGCGGACTATTCAGCAAGCAGAAAGCAAATCCCCATGACCCAACTCAAACTCACCTATTTCAACTTCCACGGCGGGCGCGGTGAACCGGCGCGCCTGGCGCTGCACATCGGCGACATCGCGTTCGAGGACGATCGCTTCGATTTCGCCAAATTTGCCGAGATCCGCGGGACGGCGCCGCTGGGCCAGGTACCGGTGCTGAACGTCGATGGTGCGCTGGTGACCCAGAGCGATGCGATCACCCGCTACGCCGGCAAGCTGGCCGGTCTGTATCCGGCGGACGCCGTGCAAGCCCTGTTGTGCGACGAGGTGATGCAGGCGGTGGAAGACGTCAATATGCAGGTCGGCGCCAGTTTCGGCCTGAGCGGCGACGCGCTAAAGGAGTCACGCGAGAAACTGGTGGCGGGCCCGCTGCCCAAATACCTGGGTTGGCTGAACGGCCAGTTGAAGGCGCAGGGCGGGGAGTATTTCGCCGACAAGCGCCTGACCATTGCCGACCTGAAAGTGTTCGTGTTCGTGCGCAGCCTGCTGTCCGGCAACCTGGACCATGTACCGTCTGACCTGGTCGAAAAGCACGCTCCCGCACTCGTGGCGCATGGGCAGCGTGTCGCGAAGACGCCGGCAATTGCGCAGTACTACGCCAAGTTTCCGGCCTGAGCTGATTCGCGCCGACGCGGCCCTTGTCCAGTCACCCGTTTGACTGCCTCAACAAGACCTTGACCCCCACGGGAGTCAAGGCCTGGCCTTGACGCAGCACGGGAATTAGACAGACCAACAAGGCAAGCAGCCCAAAACGCAATGGGCTATTGCGCCTGTGCCACGCGCGTGGCAACGGCGCCGCGCTACAGGATCAACGCCAGGCTCGCGTCCAGATGCTCGGACGGCAGGCGTTTGAATCCGGAGCGTGCGAAGCGGTGCAGGCGACCGACCAGGAATGCCGTCAGGGCCGATGCCGTAACCTGCGCATCGACACTGGGCGTATCCGACCCGCTGCCGTCAGCCGCCGCGCGCAAGCCCTGCTTGAGCATTGCCTCGATCTTGTCGAAGAACTGGTTCATGCGCAGTTGCAGGCGCGCGTTCTCGAATACCAGCGCATCGCCCACCATCACGCGCGTCATGCCCGGATTCTTCTCGGCGAACTGCAGCACCATGGCAATCACCGCGCTGGCCTGGCGCGCAGCCGATGGCGCATCGGCCTGGCCATCGGATTGCTCACGCTCGGCGATCTGATTGACCAAGGTGAACACGCTGTTTTCGATGAACTCGATCAGCCCCTCGAACATCTGTGCCTTGCTGGCAAAGTGCCGGTACAGGGCGGCTTCACTGACGCCCAGCCGCGCCGCCAATGCTGCGGTCGTGACGCGATCGGCGCCGGGTTGCTCCAGCATCTCGGCCAGTGCCTGCAGGATCTGAATTCGCCGCTCCCCCGGCTTGGGCCGCTTGCGCGGAACCGGTGCAACAGGGCCCGCCGATTCGGCTGCGCTGAGACTGATCTGGGCGTCTGGCATGGTGATTGGGGGGGTGGAAATTTTATTCTCGCATACCGATGCCTAGGGATTTACCCGGACTCAGTGCGAGCGGATCATGGTGCCAAACGGCTGGTCTGTCAGGATCTCCAGCAACAGCGCGTGGGGCACTCGCCCGTCGATGATGTGCACCGAGGCCACGCCACTCTTGGCAGCATCGAGCGCCGATGCAATCTTGGGCAGCATGCCGCCATGCAGGGTGCCGTCGGCGAACATGCTGTCGATCTCGCGCGCCGTCAGGTCGGTCAGCAGCTTTCCTTCCTTGTCCAGCACGCCCGGCGTGTTGGTCAGCAGCAGCAGCTTCTCGGCGGCCAGCACCATGGCCAGCTTGCCGGCGACGACATCGGCATTGATGTTGAAGCTTTCGTTGTTTTCGCCAAACCCGATCGGCGTGATCACCGGTATGAAAGCATCGTCCTGCAAGGCGCGCACCACGCTTGGGTCGATGCTGACGATGTCGCCCACCTGGCCGACGTCGTGTTCACGCGTCGGGTCCTGGTTGTCGATCATCTTGAGCTTGCGTGCGCGGATCATGGCGCCATCGCGACCGGTAAGACCCACCGCCTTGCCACCGGCCTGATTGATCAGGCCCACGATATCCTGCTGCACCTGGCCTCCCAGCACCCACTGCACAACCTCCATGGTCTCGGCATCGGTGACGCGCATGCCCTGGATGAATTCACCCTTCTTGCCCAGGCGCTTGAGCGCACTTTCGATCTGCGGCCCGCCGCCATGCACCACCACCGGGTTGATGCCGACCAGCTTGAGCAGCACCACGTCCTCGGCAAAGTCGGCCTGCAAACCGGGGTCGGTCATGGCGTTGCCGCCGTACTTGATGACCATGGTTTTGCCATGGAATTTGCGGATATAGGGCAGGGCCAGCGCGAGGATCTCTGCCTTGTCGCGCAGCGCAATGTGGGAGGTATCGGTCATGGAGAGAAGCACGATTGGATGATGACGCACCATTGTGCAACATCACCTGGCGCACGCTCACTTCAGTTTGCCGGACGTCGACTCGAAATAGCCTTGAACGCAGGTGGACAGCACCGACTTGATCGCGTCGACATCGTCGCGTGTAACGGCGTCGCGCAGGAGCGCAAGCTGTACGTCGAGCTCGGGCCAGGCCAGGAACTCCTCATGCGCCTTCATGATCCGCGGGTGGTCGGTCGGCGACGGACTATTGCCGATCAACAATTCCTCGTAGAGTTTTTCTCCCGGGCGCAGACCGGTGATCTCGATCGCGATATCTCCCTCGGGATTGGCTTCGTCGCGCACGCGTAATCCCGACAGGTCGATCATGCGCCGCGCCAGGTCCATGATCCTGACCGGCTCGCCCATGTCGAGCACGAACACCTCGCCGCCCTCGGCCATCGCGCCGGCAAACAACACCAGTTGCGCAGCCTCGGGTATGGTCATGAAGTAACGCGTCACATCCTGGTGCGTCACCGTCAGTGGTCCGCCACTGGCCAATTGGGCGCGAAACAGCGGCACCACGCTGCCGCTGGAGCCAAGCACATTGCCGAAACGCACCATGCAAAACCGGGTTGGGCCCCCTGACGCCGCCAGGCCCTGCAACACCATCTCGGCCATGCGCTTGCTGGCGCCCATGACGTTGGTCGGGCGAACCGCCTTGTCGGTCGACACCAGCACCAGGTGCCTGGCGTCGTTGTCCAGCGCAGCACGGGCCACGTTCCAGGTGCCGAAAACATTATTTGCAATACCTTCGGCCGAGTTGCCTTCAACCAGCGGAACATGCTTGTAGGCGGCGGCGTGGTAGACCCAGGCCGGGCGGTAATGCGCAAATACATCCTGCAGCCGGCGCGGATCGCGCACGCTGCCCAGCAGAGCGACCAACTCCACCCGCAGGCTCTTGGCCTTGCACAGCGCCAGCAATTCCTGCTGGATCGAGTACAGGCCAAATTCGTTGTGGTCAAACAAGACCAGTCGGGTCGGCTGCTGCAACGCAATCTGGCGGCACAGTTCACTGCCTATGCTGCCACCGGCGCCGGTAACCAGCACAACCTGTTGCGCAATCGTTCCGGCAAGCAAGAACTGGTCCACACCAGTTGGATCGCGCGCCAGCAAGTCTTCGACGTCCAGTTCCTTCAGGTCGCGCAGGGTTACCCGTCCGCTGGCCAGGTCCGCCATGCCCGGCAAGGTGCGCACATGCACCGGCAACGCACTCAGGCTCTTGATGATCGCATTGCGCCGATCGCGCGACACACTGGGCAGCGCCAGCAGGATGTCGGACACGGCGTGGCGTGCCACCAGTGCGTCCGTCTGCGATGGCGAAAAGACAGTTGCGCCATTGATGCTGCGGCCGATCTTGGCCGGTGCATCGTCGAGAAAACCGACCAGATGAAACTGCCGTGCGTTGGCGATGGCGGCGGCCGTCTGCACTCCCGCTTCGCCCGCACCATAAATCAGCACCCGCCCTTCCTGTACAACACGGCCCACACTGAGGCTGGCAAGCCAGAATCTGGCCAGGGCGCGACTGCCGCCGGCAAGCAACAGGAAGATCAACGGCTGCAGAACGCCGACACTGCGCGGAACCCCGGACAGGCCGTGCCGCCATAACACGATGGCAAAAAGCACCAGGCCGTACAACGTGACTGCCTTCGCAATAGCCATCAGCGCGTCGATCCCGGTATAGCGAAATATGGCCCGGTACAGGCCCAGCCGGATAAACACCGGAACCGACAGCGCAGGCGCAAGCAGGTACACCCACAATTGGGATCCGCTGGGCAAATGCAGGGTCTCCAGGCGCAGGCTGAAAGCCAGCCAGGTGGCCAACAAGGACAAACCGACATCCAGCAAAATGACGGTGACCTGCTTGCCTGTGCGTGGCAGGCCCAGCAGGGAATCACGCAGGCGCATGCGCATCCCGCAACGCCACACTGGCCCCGAGTAGCCACAGCAGGGTCATGCCCAGGGCGGCGTCTCGCAACGGCGCATTGACCATCGCCGTCATGACGATCGACATCCCGACAATGGTGGTGATCCCGCCCGATGCAGATTTGGCGCGCCAGCCGCCGCGCACCAGGATCGCGAGCCACCAGGCCATCAGCAGCATGCCCGGTACGCCGGTTTCCATGCCGGCCAGCAGAAAGTCATTGTGGGGATTGTTGATTTCCGAGAACCCTTCGCGCACCTCGGGCGGTTGCGAGGGCCCGATCTCCTGCCATACCGCTTTCCAATGCGGCAACCAGTAGCCCACGCCCGTGCCCAGCACAGGATGGGCCACCATGCCCTTGACGGCTTCCTCGTACATGCGCCAGCGCACACCCACACTGGTGCTGTAGTTCTGGCGCGTGGCCACTGCCTGCATGTCATCCGCCATCTGGCCGAAGCGCTCACTGGTAGTAGGTGAAAAATTCCAGGCTGCAAATACCAGCAGCGCAACCGAGGCCATAGCTGCCAGCATCGCCGTGACCGTGCGAAAGCGGTACAGCAGCGCAAGCAGCAGCAAAACAGCCAACAGAATCTGGGCATTGCGCGATATCGCATGCAAAGCTACTGTCGCACCCAGGGCAACTCCCAAGGCCAGCAAAAAACCACGTGCGCGTCCATCACTGTTCACGACAAGCGCAACCACGCAACACGCGCCGGCAGCCGTTGCCATGGTGATCATGTTTCCGCTGCTGAAATTGTTGCGGGTCTTGAGCAGACTGTTCCACAAGGCCCAGTCCGGCAATCCCCACACATGGTGCAACGCCACGATGAGCGCGGCCATGACGGAACCGCAGAAGAAACCGGCAAATGCGCTGGCCGCTTGATCCCGCGTCAACATCAATCCCAGGCAAACCACCAGCGCTACCCGAACCACATGAAAGAGCCGGGTCGGGGTATCCGTGAGCCAATCCCCCGCCAGCGCCGCCAGCAGGGTCCAGGCCACGAACAGGGCAAGCGGCAACAGCACCGGCTGCCACCGCAGGCGCTCGAACGACGCCTTCAGGTCTGGAGATACCGCCACCGCCAGCAATAGCAGCAGCAGGTTCAGGTACATCACGCCAATCGGAAAATAGGCGCATAGACCCCAGACGAAAGCCAAGGCGCCAACCGACTTGTGCCGGAACGACTCCAGCCTGTTGATCGTCAACGACTCGCCATCACCCGGTTCAATTCTTGATGGCAAAGTCGACTCGCTGCCTTCCCTGCGCTTCCAGAGCCGCGAGCCAGCGTGGCGTCAAGCCACGCCCGCTCCAGGTTTCACCGTTCGGACCCCGAAATTTTGGTGCAACCGGCACGCCCGCGGTGCTTTTGGACGACTTGGCCCGCGCGCGCTTGGCCGGACTTCCTGCTTTGGCCTTGCCGGCCTTGCTGGCCTTGCCGCTGGCGGCATTCAAATCCTTGGCAGTGATGCCAAATGCCAGCATCTTCGCCACAATATCCTGCACTGTCTTGTCGAATTCCTTGGCCCGTATGTCACTGGCTTGCTTCTGCAGTTTCTCGATTTGACCTTGAATATCGATCAAGTTGCTCATGGTGTGATCCTCGTTAAGTAAATCCAATTATCCCTGGGCATTTATTTTTCAACCGATTTTGTCAATTTTAATGCGTCACGTTGTCGCGTCGCAGTACCTTTATAAAGGTCAACAACAATATATAACAGTCAAACCGGAATGATCGGCGCCGCAAATATTCAGCGTCCAGCGCCACTTTGGCGGGAATCGGCAGTTCGTCCCTGCCGTTGACCTGAGCCCAGCCCGTCAATCCCGGCACCAGCTGGTGTACGCCTATGGCCGTCCGCTGCGCTACCAGGTCGTCCTGGTTGAACAGGGCCGGGCGCGGACCGACAAAACTCATATCTCCCCTCAAAATGCTCCACAGCTGCGGCAATTCGTCGAGGCTGCTTTTACGCAGGAAACCTCCGATGGGAGTCAGAAACTGATCCGGGTTCAGCAGCAAATGTGTCGCCACCGCAGGAGTATCCACCTGCATGCTCCGGAATTTCGGCATCCTGAATATTTGATTATTGCGTCCAATGCGATCGGACCAGAACAGAACCGGTCCCGGCGATGTCCATCGGACCAGCATGAAAAGCAGCAGCATCGGCAGCGCCAAACCCAAAAACGCAATCAGCGCCAATACCAGATCAAATAATCGCTTCATGGCGCACGACTGGCAGCGGCAAGCCTGCGCAATCCTTCCTCGACTGAAATGGGTGGCGACCAAGCCAGTATTCGCGCGGTACTGGAAATATCCAGTTGCAGGTTGCCGCACAGGCGTTGCACCAGCGCAGAGCGCCCCACCAGTGCCCCGCACGAGCGCAGTGCCCATACCGGCACAGGCAACAAGCGCGCCTGCACATTCGACGCCCGGGCCATGGCACGCACCAGTTCCGGGGTGGACAGATCATGGCCGTCACTGACCAAAAAGGTCTGGTTCGCCGCCTGTTGGTGCCCGATACAGGCGGCCACGAAATCGACCAGGTTGTCCAGGCCCAGGAAACTGCGCCGATAGTCGATCGCACCCAAAGGCAGGGGCCAACCGCGTTGCGCAACGCGCAGCAGCGCGGCGAAGTTCGCCTTGACACCGGCACCGTACAGCAGGGGTGGGCGGATCACCACCAGGTCCATGGCAGACCCGCGTGTCAGTTTCCACAGCGCCTGCTCGGCCTCCCATTTGGAGAGCCCATACGGATCGGTCGGCGCCGGAATATCGTTTGGCGTAAATGCCCGGCCCGGTGCTGTCGCTTCGCCGTTGACCTTGATGCTGCTGACAAAAACGAAACGCCGCGCACCGGCCGTCTTCGCCTGTTGCGCCAGTCGCACGGTGCCCTCGACATTGACGCGGCGGTATTCCAGCAACGGCGCATCGCCTTGTTCATGCAGTACATGGACCCGTGCTGCGGTGTGCACCACGACATCGACACCGCGCAGCGCGACCGACCAATCCGTGCCGGCAGTCAAACCCTCCGGCACGGCAATGCTTTTGGCATTTGATGCGCCATGCGCCGCGCCGGCTTCTCCGCCCGAACGCACACTGCCCACCACCTGGATGCCAGGCGTGCCAGCCAGCCGGGACACGAGCGCGCGACCGACAAATCCGTTGGCCCCTGTTACCAGAACCTTCATGGCGCGTCAGCGGTCATTGGAATCATGCGCCTGATCACAAGGAGCGAGACAGCGACACCAGTAGTCCTGCAGGCCATCGAACAAACTCGTTCACGGTCGTGCGGCCACTGCGGGCTCGGGCGCGACTGCCTGCGCATACACCTGCAGGTGTGCCGCCACGATGTCCCGCAGGTCGAACGTGCGCTCGGCCAGGGCCCGCCCCGCAGCGCCCATCGCCTGACAACGCTGCGCGTCGAGCAACATTGTCGACATGGCATCGGCCAGGGCCGACGCATTGCGCACCGGGACCAGGACCCCGGTGACGCCGGGCACGATCGCATCGCGGCAGCCAGGCACATCGGTCGTGACCACCGCACGAGCGCAAGCGGCCGCCTCCAACAGCACCTTGGGCATGCCCTCCCGATAGGACGGCAGGACCACCAGGCGCGCCTGCGCAAGAACCTGCGGCATGTCGGTACGCTGTCCCCAGCACTCGACCGTGCCATCGCGCACCCACGCGTCCAGTTCGTCCTGCCGCAGGCTGGCCAGATTGCCCGGGTCGACTTGACCCACCAGCACGAATCGCGCTTCGCATCCGATGCGTTTGAGCATGTCGGCCGCCCGCACGAACTCCCGCACCCCCTTGTCGGCAAGCAGACGCGCGGCCAGCACAACGACCGGGATGCCCTCGGGCAGCGGTTGCGGCGCAAAACGCGTCAGGTCTACGCCAGAGCCATGGATCATGACGGTCTTTTCCGGTGGCAAGCGGGCGATCGCAGACAACCGTCGCCGGTCATCGGGATTCTGAAATATGACGGTCACATTGCCAGGCCCGAGTACGAATCGGTAGAGCAGGCCGATCACGCTGCGCCGCAGCGCGGCGAACGCGCCACTTGCCACGAATGCATAGCCCAGCCCCGACACCGCTGCAACGACCGTGCGAACCGCTGCCGCGCGCGCCGCTAGGCCGCCAAGCAGGATCGGCTTGATCGTGATCAGGTGCACGATGTCCGGACGCACGGCGCGCATCACGCGCCAGATCTCCAGCACCTCGCGCCAGACCTTGAAGACGTTGCTGCCGCCACGCTCAATTGACAACGCATGGACGGTGAAGCCATGGGCCTCGAGTTCGGCGCGCCGATCGGTGAGCCCGGTCGCGACATGCACCTGATAGCCGCAGCGCTGCGCAGCAATGGCGATCGGCAATCGATGCGAAACGAAGAACCAGTCCACATTGACGATGAACAGCAGGACTGGCATCAGCGTGGGGCCCCAGCCAGAAGGCGCCGGTACGTGGCATCGTACCGGGCATGCATGGTGGCGATCGAATACTCCGATTCGACACGCGCTTTGGAGCTTGCGCCTAGCGCGGCGCGTGCGTCAGGCTCAAGCAGTATCAAGCGTTCGACCGCCTGCGCAAGTTCGGTGGCGCTGTCCCTTGGCACGACCAGGTCTGCATCTGCTATCAAGATGGCGGCGTCTCCAACGTCTGTCGTCACGCACGGCAGGCCCATCGCCATGGCCTCTGCCAGCACATTCGGAAACCCTTCGTTTCTGGAATGCAGGCAAAAAACATCCATCGCCGCAAGGCATTGCGGCACATCCGCGCGTTCGCCGGCCAGTATAAAACGCGTCGTCAGGCCAGCGGTCGCAATCGCACTTTGCAGTCGTTCGTTGTGGCCATCGAGTCCTCGCCCTACCATGAGAAACCGCAACTGCGGCTGACGCTGCACCAGCAGTTCAGCCATGCGAACGAAGTTGTCTGGATCCTTGTCGGCGTGAAAGCGCCCCAGGCTGCCGATGACGAGCGCATCGTCATCGATCCCGAACTGCTTGCGCGAGGATCGCCGCTCCTCCGATGACACCGCAAAGCGGGAGAAGTCGTACCCATTCGCAATCACGACCATCTTGTGCTGGCAATAGCCAATCTGCGCGTGCGCGCGCCGCGATGCCTCGGCGGCGCAGACGATGGCGTCCGGTAGCCAGCCCGACAGCCGCGCGCACAGCCAGCGCAGAGCGGCAGTGGGAGCAGATCCGTTCGTCGGCGCATCGGTAGTGCGAACACCCCAGATCACCGGCGTTCGACCCGCCATGCGCGTGGCCAGGCCACCCAGGAAGTCGGCGTGGTACATCCAGGTCTGCACGATATCGGGCTTGCGCGCGCGCACGACCTGCCGCAAGCGCCACAGGCCGCGAAACACATCCAGGGGCGAACGCAAGCCCAGTGCCAGCACCGGCACACCGGCCAGCTCGAGCTGCTTGCCAATGGCACCAAGCCCGGTCAAGGACAGCACCGTATGGCGACACGACGGCGAGGCAGCATAGGACTGCACGAGGCGTTGCAGCGCCCGCTCGGCCCCACCGGCCTCCAGGCCCACGATGACGTGCAGGATTTCCATGGGCAGGCAAGGTCGCTCAGGCAAGCCCGGGTGCAGCGGCTGAGGCGGACATCGGAAAACCGGAGGCGCCACCTTGGTCGAGCCAGGCCTGAAACATCAGGACATCCCACAAGTGGTACTGCCAGTTGCGGCGACCGCTGAGATGCTCATCCCATTTTTTTCGAATCGGCCCCGGCGCAAAATAACCGTCACGCCGCAGGCGGGACTCGCTCAACAGTTCCTCCGCCCATGAACGCAGCGGCCCGCGCAACCAGTTCTCGAGCGGTACGCCAAATCCCATCTTGGGTCGTTCGATCAACGCCCTGGGCACATGGCGATACAGGACCTCGCGCAACACCCACTTGCTGATTCCATTGCGCATCTTCATGGATTGCGGCAGGCTCCATGCGAACTCGACGACACGGTGGTCCAGCATGGGAACGCGGGTTTCCAGTGAAACGGCCATGGCGGCCCGATCGACCTTGACCAGGATATCGTCCGGCAGGTAGGTCAGCAGATCCAGCGCCATCATGCGCTCGACCGCGTCCATAGCGCCCAGATGCGGGCGGTTGCCGGTCAGCAGGGTCGGCGGTTCTTGCGTGCCCAGCACGACGGACGCGGGATCATCCCAATGCGACACCAGACCCAGGTACAAGGCATCCACGGAAGCGCTGGTCAACACGTTGGCGCCCTTGTGCAGTTTGTCGCCCAGGTGGGCGAGCCTCCCGGTTCGTGGCAGCCAGTCCGCCAGCGCTTGCCCCAGCCTGTTCCAGGCCTTTGGCGTGATGGACGTGATGGACCGTGCCGCCAGCCGCCGCGCAGGCAGCGGCAGGCGCGACAGCTTGCGCCACATACGCGCAGTGATCTGGTAGCGGTTGTAGCCGCAAAAGAGTTCGTCGCCCGCGTCGCCGGACAAGGAAACCGTGACATGCTGGCGGGCCAGCTGCGACACCAGGAAAGTCGGGATCTGGGACGAATCCGAAAATGGCTCGTCGTACATCGTCGGCAACCGCGGTATCACGGCGAGCGCCTGCTCGGCGCTGACATACAACTCGGTATGCTCGGTGCCCAGGTGCTTTGCCACGGCCCGCGCATGCGGCGCTTCGTCGTAGCCGTCCGCGTCAAATCCGATGGTGAAGGTCTTGACCGGGCGCGATGACTGGACCTGCATCAACGCCACGATCGCGGAGGAGTCCACGCCGCCGGACAGGAAGGCGCCCAATGGCACATCAGCCATCATCTGGCGTGCAACGGCATCCTTGAGCAAGCCTTCCAGCGCGTCGACTGCCTGCTCGGCGCTACCGTCGAATGGCTGGTCGCGGGCAGCAACCGCCGACTGCGCGCCGGACCAGAATGTGTGCAACATTGGCTCCCGCTGTTGCAGCGACACCGTGAGCATGCTGCCAGGCACGAGCTTTCGAATCCCCTTGTAGATGGAATACGGCGCCGGGATGTAGTTGTGGCGCATGTAAAGGCTCAAGGCACCGCGATCGATGGCGTTGACAAAGGACGGATGCGCGCGCAAGGCCTTGAGTTCGGAGCCAAACAGGAAAACCGCACCGGAACCGGAACCCTGCCAGCCGTAGTACAGCGGTTTCTCGCCGATGCGATCACGCGCCAGCGTCAAGGTCGAACTGTCCCGATCCCATAGCGCAAGGGCAAACATGCCGCCCGAACCCTGCAGCGCACCCTCGATGCCCCAGGCATCACAGGCTGCCAATAGTGTTTCGGTGTCCGAATGGCCGCGCCAGGCCGGCGCCAGTGCGCTGTCCTCCAGTTGACGACGCATCAACAGGTGGTTGTAGATTTCTCCGTTGAACGCCATTGCATAGCGTCCGCTGGCCGACACCATGGGCTGATGCCCGGCGGGCGACAAATCGACGATGGCGAGCCGGCGATGACCAAAACCGATCCGTTGCGCAACATCGCACCAATATCCGTCGTCGTCCGGTCCCCGGTGGGCAACCGCGTCGGCCATGCGCCGCAGTACGGCCTCATCTCCTGCAAGACCGGATGTGGCCTCTCCCCCCAGGAAACCGACAAATCCGCACATCAATAGCTTCCTTTGGTCATGACAGGCCCGTCAATCATTGGCGCTCAAACAATAGCATCTCGGTGCGCGAGACCATGCGCTCCAGCGAAAACTGGGTCTCGATCCGCTGGCGCGCGCGTTGACCCAGATCCGGCTCCTGCTGCACGCGCTGCTGCATGCGTGCCAAGGCGTCGGCCAAAGCCTGCACATCGCGGGCAGGTGCAAGCTCACCCAGATCGCCAACAATGCGCGCGGAGTCGCCGACATCGGTGACGACACATGGTGTTCCACAAGCCATGGCTTCGCCAATGGCGTTCGAAAATCCTTCACCGAACGCCGATGCAGAGCAGGCAATGTCGAAGGCGCTGTGTACTGCCGGCATGTCCTGCCGGGCCCCGGCCCATACCACGCGCCCAGCCAGCCCCAATGCGTTCGCAAGGTCTGCTGTCTCGCGCCGGTACGCCGGTTCGCCATCACCGACACACACGATGTGCAGGTTCGCCCCAGCAGCCACCTGCAGGGCACAGGCACGCAGGAACCCCGGGTGATCCTTCATGGGATCGATGCGGGCGGCCAGCCCCACGACCCAGGCGTCTGCTGGAACGCCCCACAAGGCACGCAGCCGGTTTCGCCCTTTGGTGTCCCGACTGAAATGCCGGGTGTCGATGCCGTTCTCGATGACCTGCAACTGTTCCCGCGGAAAGCCCCTGGCCGTGGCCCAAGCCAATCCTGCATGCGAATTGGCGATCGTGATATCGGCGCGCCGACTCAGCCGAGCTTCGATCCAGGGCAATACGCGGCTCAGCCAGTCGTAGTGGCGCATTTCCATCCCCGCTGCGCGAATGCTCCATATCAGGCGGGGCTGTCCGGCATGGCGCCATACGAGAGCAGCAAGAATATTGGGAAGGTCCAGAAACGAATACACGACGGCGGGCTGGAGTCGACGCATGGTGCTTGCAAACCGCCACAGAAAACCGATCGTGTCCCACCGTCCCGTCTTGTCGAGACAGTGCAAGACGACACCGGCCGATACGGCCTCTGCGTCATAGACGCCACCCGGATAAAAGAGCAGCAGATGCACGTCGGCACCGCGCGCGCGCAGCGCGCGCGCCAAGGCAACGATCTGCCGCTCGGCGCCGCCCTGCGCCAGTTGGCGCGCAACAATCACGACCCGTTTCACGGCAATTGCGAGCAGGTCGCGCAACAACCAAGGCCCGCCAACAACATCGTCATCCTGCCTTGCGGACACAGAAGTAGATATTGCGACACGCGCCGTAGGTTCCGATACCGCGCCAGGAAAGCAGTTGTTTGACCAGGCCCTGCAGCTTCTTCCAGGCACCGACGGACTTCCAGTCGATGAAAAAATGCTCGGCGACGGTCTGCACCGAGAATTCGGCGCCGAGCGCTTGCGTCAGGGACTGGATGTCAAAGCTGCGTTGATGCCCCCAGCGGTGGAAACCCTCGCTGCAATGCGGGCAGACGACAAACGATTGGGACAGCACCTCGCGTGCCGGAACCGTGCCGAGCAATCGGCCGCCCTCGCGCAGCACACGCCGAACCTCGCGCAGGCTCTGTGCCAAAACGGCATCGTCCAGGTGTTCCAGCACCTCGGACATCACGACGGCGTCGAAGTGCTGATCAGGAAACGGCATTGCCTGGCTGTATCCGACCATCGCCTTGTCCCGCATGGCCGCAGTTTGCCGAAGCCGTTCAATCGCACGCTCGCTCGGATCCAGCGACCAGACATCAATTCCGCGGGCCAGCGCCAGCGACTCCAAGATGCCATTTCCCACGCCTATGTTCAGCACCCGGCTTGCCGGTGCCAGGCGATCAACCAGAAACTCCAGGCGACCTCTGCTCTGCGAGAACGAGTCGATGCCTTCGTTCTGGAAATGGTCCCAGATCTTCTCCTGGTTCAATCCCTCGCCTGTCATGTCCCGCTTTCAGAATGTGCCGTTTGTCGATTGCGCAGTGCCATACCCCAGTCCAGGAATTTGAGCATGTTGGCCTCCCATTCGTAGTCCCGCCAGTAGCGCGCATAGCCGGCCCGTGCGATGCGCACGCGCTCGTCGTCCGCGTGCAGGTAATGCTCCATCAATTCGATCGCATGGCGGGTCGAATCGTAATAGACGGCTTCAGTGTCCGGCGCGAATATACCTGCATGCGCATCTGCTCCCGCCTTGTCGCACACCATCATCATGCCGTGCGCCGGGGTTTCATACATGCGCATGTTTCCGGTCTCGTGGGGGCGGTCGGAGACATGCATGTTGAACCCGATCCGGGTCCGCCAGTACATAGCCGTGCGGTCCGGCTCTGACAGGCTTGTGACACGATGCGGAAAGACCGGTTTGCCCAGCAGCCCGCGTATCAAGCCGACATAGCCCTTGAACGGCCAGCGCCCGTGCACCCGCATGCGTGTACCGAAGTGGCGCTTGAGTTCGATCAGGCGCTCAACCTTGGTCGCACTGGGATTGCCGACATACACCACCTCGATATCGCGCTGGGCGAAGAACGCGTCGTCGTCCTGTACCGGCCGCCGATGCGCGTACGGCACCAGGGGCCACCACATTGCCGGCTTGTCTCCCCAACGGGCAATCGCGTCGGCAAACAGCTGGCCGTCGATGTAGCTGGGTGAAATAAAGAACGCCCCGTCAAAAGCCCACAAATACGGGATGCCACGCAGATAGCTGGAATACGGGTCGTCGATGAATCCGAGGATCTTGGTCGGATTACGCATTGGACCTGCCAGGACCTCGGGATGGATGAAGTTGTAGGAACTCATGACGATCAGGTCATGGTCACGAAAGCGGTCCACGAAGTCGCCGATCATGCGCATGTAATCGGGGTCCCGCTCCCGGTACAGGCGGTCCACGCCGGCCGCGCCGGCGGTGATCGCACGGCACTTGTTGTAACCGACATGGCCCCAGTGCAGCATGTCATTCAAGCCCCAATGGGCGCCACGCGGGAAATAGCCCATGGGATCAAACGACTCCACCTGGTAGCCGTGGAAATCGGCCAACGGTGGATAATTGAACAAGCAGACCTTTTTCATGCTGTCATGTCCCGCGCCAGCTGCGCACGCGCCCAGCCAAATGCGGCAACCGCCATAAAAGACGATGCGATGGTCGCCGCACAGGCGATTCCCATCGGACCCCATGCCCTGCCCAGCAGCCAGGCCAGTGAAACCTGGATCACCACCGTCATCACAATCAGAACGCTGACCGCACCGTTGCGCCCCAGCGCCGCCAATGTTCTGAGTCCCAGCATGGAAATCAGCGCAAACGGCAACTGGAAAAAATAAACCTGCTGAATTGGCACCACCCGTTGACTGGCCGCTGCATCGAAGGCGCCGCGCTGGTAGAGATGGGTCACGATGCCGTCGGACAACAGGGCCAGCACGCAAGCCAGCAGCAAGCCGGACACCACTAGCCAGCGACCCGCCTTCTCCAGACTATGGCGGCAATAGGAGTGTTGCCCCTCGGCAAGTAATCGTGCGAAGGCCGGCAATACGGTGATGCCGATCGCAGTGACCAGGATGCCGCTGACCGCGGCAGGCAGTCGAAAGCCATAGCCCAATGCGGCCACGGCACCGCTGCCCAACGAGGCCGCAATCGATTGCTCGGCCACCGGGCTGACCGCCAACACCATCGTTCCCGGCAGCAACTTGCGCGCGCCGCGCAACACAGTCGACAACTCCTGTCGGCAGGCGCCGGGCAAGGCCAGCAGCTTGGCGCGAAACAGCGTGATATTGATCGCCAGCAGTTCGACCAGGGCGCCAACATTCAGCGCCATGGCCAGCACCTCCCAATTGCCCGCGTCCCGGTGCGACAGCACGAATCCGATAGTGACGATCGGAGTCAGAATGGGCAGGAAGCCATTCATGAAGAACTTCTGGCGCGCCTGCAGCACGCCGTAACCCAGCAAATTGAGCCCGTTGAAAAGATAGTAGGGAATCAGCCACCATAGCGCCCGCTCGAGCTGATGCAGCTTGTCCGGTGCGAAGCCGATCGCAACAAGCGGCAACAAGCTGTCAAGCAGCAGCAGCCAGATCGGCAGTGCGCATGCGGTCAGGGCAAACGAGACCAGCGCCACGGTGCTGTACACCACACCGTCCCGCGCGCCGTCTCCTCGACCCGACGACAGGCAGGCAATCAGCGTCGTTTGAATCGCGTTGAGCAGGATGCTGAGCGGAAATCCGATCAGCACGAAGGCCATCAGGTAGACCTCCAGCCCGTCGGCCAGCCCGAATACCGAGGCGACCAGGATCTCCTTGCCAAACCCGACAGTCTTGGCTGCGACCGCGGTCAGCGCGGCCAGCATCGAATTACGGCCGAGCCGACTCAGCGGCGATCGATCGGCAAACCCCTGCCACCGGTGCGCGATGGTCGCGGCCATCCGGAGCAGTCGGGATTGCCGCACGCTCATGTCGGCTTGGTGCACTCGACATTCAGGCTGATCAGCGTTCCGTTGTCCTTGTCCATGTGCGGAACATAGGCCTGCGAATAGTCGTCAATCTGCGCGTGCTCGGTGTCGCGCCAGTCGTAGCGACGCACATCAACCAGGCCAGCCTGCGCCAATTGCGCGGACAGGGAGGCAAGGTCGAACACGTTGTAATGGATGTTGTAGAGGTAGTCCTGACGGCCAAACAGCGCCCCGATGACCAGGTCCAGCTTCTGCGCCTTCTGGTACACGTTGCACAGACTCGCGAAATCAGGAACCGAGATCCGAAGCACGCCGCCCGGTTTGAGCACGCGGGCCCACTCGCGCAGCACCCGCACGACGTCATTGCGCTTGAAGTGCTCCAGCACATGGCAGTTGTAGATCAGGTCGACCGAATCATCCGGAATGAATGACAGGTGGTCGATCGTCGCGACATGATTCACATGCGGATACTCGACAGCGTCGATATGGATAAACCCCGGAATAAACCGCTTTCCACAACCCAAATGAAGCTTCATCTTGCTCTTTCTCATGAACGAATTGCTCGCTGCCGCAACGGATAGCCGGCGGCTACCAGGCAACGGCTACAGGAGTGTACGTCGCCCCCGGGTGCAAGATACGGGCGCTGGCACTGGTCCGCCTTCCTGTGCCACCCCCAATTAGCACCAGGCAGCCGAAGCAGGAACATGCCCCCGCCCGCGTAAGGAAGTTGCATACATCTATTCATTCGATATGTTCATGGCGTGCCGCGTGGCGAGGCGGCGCAAGCGACCTGCGCAAAGCCGATCGCTGCAGTCAGCGACGGCGGCCAAAAAATGTTGGCACTGGGGTGCGCGGCACCACGAGGGCACACAGAAAGGCACGATTAACCCCTGGCGAGGTCTGGCGTCGGATGCCTGGTGTCCTGTCAAGATGACGCAAGAGCACTCTTCCGATTCGCAGGCCTGTGGCCTGCCGGCCATAGCGAAGCCTAAAAGTGAATCCCCCGCATCATCTGCTGCATCGCCACCGCCTCGGCTGAAAGCTGTTGTTTCACCGGTTTATCACCAGGCTTGGCACCCTTGGCCGCTGACGAGTCCGGGAACATGCGAAAGCTGGTGTTCATGGCGATCTGCGCCACGCGTGGCACCAGCGCATGCATCAGTTGCCCGGTGATGCCAAGCCGGGTTGCGATGCGCACCGGCTTGAAGATGCAGGCCTGGGCAATCAGGTCGGCGGCCTCTTCGGGCGCCAGCGTGGGTACGTTGTTGTACAGGCCGGTCGGCGCGATCATGGGCGTGCGCACCAGGGGCATGTTGATGGTGGTGAACGAGATGCCCTGGTCGGCATATTCACTGGATGCGCAGCGGGTCCAGGCATCGAGCGCGGCCTTGGATGCCACATAGGCCGAAAAGCGCGGGGCATTTGTCAGAACGCCGATCGAACTGATGTAGACCACATGCCCCTTCTTCTTGTCCACCAATGCCGGCACGATGCCCATGGTCACGCGCAGGCAGCCGAAATAATTGAGCTGCATGGTGCGCTCATAGTCGTGGAAACGGTCGTAGCTCGACTCGATGGCCCGGCGGATCGAGCGCCCGGCGTTGTTGATCAGGAAATCCACGCCGCCGTGCTTTTCATGCAGCAGCTTGATGAAGCGGTCGCAATCGGCCATGTCGGCAATGTCGGCCGGGTAGGCAATGAAGCTGTAGCCCTTGGCCTTGGCCTCCTTGCACGCTTCCTCGAGTTTGTCTACGTCACGGCCGCAGATGATGGTGATGGCTCCGGCGTCGGCAAACTTGTGCGCAGCCGCCAGGCCAATGCCGGACGAGCCGCCAGTGACCAGGACCACCTTGCCGGCCACGGTGCCGCGCAGGGACCGATCGATGTGCAGGTCCGGATCCAGATGGCGCTCCCAATAGTCCCAGATCCGCCACGCGTAGTCCTTCAGGTTCGGGCATGCAATGCCGCTGCCCTTGAGGTGGGCCAGCGTCTCGCGGCAGTCAAAGCGCGTCGGATAGTTGACAAAAGTCATCATGTCCTCGGGCAGGCCCAGGTCATTGAGCACCGCATTGCGCACCCGGCGCACCGGCGCCAGCGCCATCAAGCCCTTGGTCACGCTGCGCGGTATGAAACCCAGCAGCGCCGCATTGACGAACAGGTTCATCTTGGGCGCGTGCGCGGCCTTGCTGAAGATGTCGAGCACGTCACCGACGCGGTATCCCACCGGGTCGACCAGGTGGAAACACTTCTTGGCAATGCCGCTCTTGTGGCTGATCGTGTCCAACGCATCGACGACGAAATCGACCGGCACGATGTTGATGCGGCCGCCTTCGAGCCCGATCGAGGGCATCCACGGCGGCAAGAGCTGGCGCATGCGCTGGATCAGCTTGAAGAAATAGTAGGGGCCATCGATCTTGTCCATCTCGCCGGTGGTACTGTCGCCAACCACCATTGCCGGACGGAACACCGACCAGGGCACCTTGCACTCCTGGCGCACGATCTTTTCGCTCTCGTGCTTGGTCATGAAGTAAGGATGGTCGATGTTCTCGGCCACCTCGAACATGTCCTCGCGAAACACGCCTTCATACAGGCCGGCGGCGGCGATCGAGCTGACATGGTGGAAATGCCCGGCGTCAATCGCCTTGGCAAACTCCACCGTATTACGCGTGCCGTCGATGTTGACGGCGATCTGCTGCTGCTCGTCGGCGCCCAGGTCATAGACGGCGGCCAAATGATAGAAATGGTCCACCGCGCCCTTGAGGCTCTTGATGGCATCAGCCGACACTCCGAGCTTCTTCAGGGTCAGGTCGCCGAACACCGGGATCGCGCGGCTGGCGCTGACGCCCCAGTATTCCCGCAATGCCTTGACCTTGGACTCGCTCTCCTTGCGAATCAGGAAGTGCACCACCGCACCCTTGCGGGCCAACAGCTTTCCAACCAGGCGTTTGCCAATGAATCCGGTTGCTCCGGTCACAAAATACTGCATATCGATTCCTCTGTTGGTTCTTGTGGACACCCACCCCGAGCATTCTTGCTCAAAATTGCGACTGCGCTATTCAGCATTAACCCACCCGTGGTCCGAGGACGACCACGACCTGATTCGACGCACTTTAGTGACGCCCACCTACACGAGACGCAATGGCATTCGTACATTTGAAGGCTAACTGCCCCTCGATCGGGTTCCCATTCGTAGCTTTGCCAGGAGACAAGCATGGTCAAGAAATTGCATAAGAGTGCCAGTGCGGCCCCGTCGGACGACGCGCCCATGAGCGGGTCTGTCAAGGACTCGGCCCAGCAAATCTGGCAAGCTGGGCTGGGCGCATTCGCCAAGGCGCAAGCCGAGGGAACACGGGCTTTTGAGGCCCTGGTCAAAGAAGGCACCGGCTTGCAACGCAAAACCCAGGCCGCCGCAGAAGAACGTATTTCGGAAGCAACCAACCGCATGTCCAACATGGCCACCGACATATCTTCCAAGGCCTCCGGCCATTGGGACAAGTTGGAAAACATCTTTGAAGAGCGCGTGGCCAAGGCCCTGAACAAACTGGGCGTCCCTTCGGCCAAGGACGTCAACGCCTTGATCGCCCGCATCGACGAACTAAAAGTGAGCGTGCAAAAGCTGTCTGCGGCCAGCCCCGCGGCAGCCAAGTCAACCGCTCGCAAGCAAGCCAGGCCCGCGGCGAAATCTGCAGCCAAGACCACTCCCGCGCCGGCCCGCGCCAAGACGGCGAAGAAAACCGTGCGTCGTGCTGCTGCCAAGCGCAAGCCGGCCGCAGCAGCGGCTGCCAGCTAAGTTGAGCGCGCTGCACACGCCAGGCTGGCAGGGTTCTACCGACCCGGTTCGAAGGCGTCCTGCGCCACTTGGCCAGTTGACTTGGCAGGGCAAACCGATAAGCCGCCGCGGGACCGTCGCCCGCCGCAATCATGCGTCCTGCTACCCCTGACATGATCAAATCCAGCCCCGGTCCCGGCCGACGACAGCCCCTTGCAGCGCCGGCCGTTCGCCAAAAAATCCGTTCCAAACAAAGCCAACCCCGCATAGCGCTGGCGCTGGCAGGTGGTGGCCCTTTGGGCGCCATCTACGAGATCGGCGCCTTGTGCGCGCTCGAGCAATCGCTGATCGGCTTGGACCTGACCCGGCTGAACCACTATGTCGGCGTATCGGCCGGCGGCTTCATTGCCGCAGGCCTGGCAAATGGCATTTCACCGCGCGAGCTGTGCGCGTCCTTCATCGAGAACGACCCGCAGGGCAATACCGTGTTTGATCCGGCCTGGCTGATGAAACCGGCGACCGACGAGTTCCTGCGCCGCGCCATCATGTGGCCGGGCTTGCTGATGGGCGCCTTGTGGCGCGTCACGGCTGGTCGCAAATCGCTCACCCAGGGCCTCGAGCACTTGGGCGCCGGTTTGCCAACCGGTGTCTTTTCGAACCGCAGCATCCACACCGAGCTGGCGCGGCTATTCGAGCGCGAGGGCTTCACCAATGATTTTCGCCAGCTCAAGAACCGTCTGACCCTGGTCGCGACGAACCTGGACACCGGCGACGCGGCCCCGTTTGGCAGCCCGGGCTGGGATCACGTGCCGATATCGCAGGCGGTGCAGGCCAGTTCGGCCTTGCCCGGCCTCTATCCGCCGGTGGAGATCGACGACCAGTACTATGTCGATGGCGCGCTCAAGAAGACCCTGCATGCCACGATCGCACTTGACCAGGGTGTCGACCTGATGCTTTGCCTCAATCCGCTGGTGCCCTTTGACGCCAGCTCACCAGCAGCTCCCAAGCTGATGCAGCGCGGCCTGGCACCGGAGAAGCGCCGGATACCGCGCATCGTCGAAGGCGGCCTGCCCTCGGTACTGAGCCAGACCTTCCGTTCGATGATCCACTCACGCATGGCGCTGGGCATGCAGCACTATGAGCGCTCCTATCCGGATACCGACATCATCCTGATCGAACCCGATCACCGCGACCCTGAGCTTTATTTGGCCAACACCTTCAGCTACAGCCAGCGCCGGCACCTGGCCGAGCATGCCTTCCAGCAAACGCGCCAGATGCTGCGTTCACGCACAACCGGCCTGTCGGCCAAGCTGGCACGCCACGGCATAAAGCTCAACCATGCGGCGCTGGACGACCCCAAGGCCCATCTGTGCAAACCAGCCAAGCCACCAACCCGGGTCGGGCGCGCCATTGCATCTTTGCAGGAAGTGATGGACGATCTGGGCCATATGGTCATCACCCACCACAAGGCTGCAGCCTGAACGCCATGGCGAAGAAAGCCCCCCGTCGCACCGCCGAACGCATCCTGGAAGTCACCCAGGAGCTGTTCAATCGCTTTGGCGAGCCCAATGTCTCGACCACGCTGATATCAGCCGAACTCAACATCAGCCCGGGCAACCTGTACTACCACTACCCGGCCAAGGACGAGCTGATCAACTCGCTGTTCGACCGCTTCGAGCGCTCGCTCAACGAACTGCTCAACGCCAGCGACGGCGTGCGCGATGTCGAGGACGCCTGGTTTTTCATGCACAGCCTGTTCGAGCTGATCTGGCAGTACCGCTTTCTGTACCGCGACCTGAACGACCTGCTGTCAAAGAACCGGCGCCTGGAAACCCATGTGCAGGCCATGCTCAAGAACAAGACGCGCTCGATCCGCGCCATGCTCGAGGGCATGAACCGCTCTGGCGCGCTGCGCATCGACACGCGCGAAATCGAGCCCACCGCCACCAGCATGGTGGTCGTGCTGAGCTACTGGCTGAGCTTCGAATATGCGCGCGACCCACGCAAGGCGCTGGAGCCCGAAAGCGCGCAGGCCGCCCTGTTGCGCGGCGCGCACCATGTGCTGAACCTGCTGATCCCCTACCTTGAGCAAGGCCAGCGCATGCACCTGCTGACACTGGTGGGCGCCTACGACGGCGCCGCGTGAAGCCACGCTTTCCCGGCGCCTGAGCTGCGGCGTCCTGTTCAACCCGCTCGCCAAAGCGCGGGTACTGCAGCAAGCGATCGCTGATGCGCTGGCGCAGGTCGCACGCAAGGCCACAATACCGCCAGACCGCCCGCCTACTTGTCGGTCTTATTCGCCCCAGGGCAGCATCAATGTCAGCAGCGACAACTTGGCAAACTCCGGCTCGAAGCCATCGATGATCTGCTGCGGATTCGGACACAGGCCGGCGTCGGTTATGACACCAAACTGCACACCACCGCCGTAACTCAGGATCGACACCCCCAGCCCCACGCTGCCGCTTTGCGGCACCCAGAACAGGCTTTGTTCCAGCGTCGCACCCAGAAACTTGAGCTTCTCGCGCGGTCCGGGAACATTGGTCATCACGGCCGTGGTCTTGCGCGAAAAAAGGCCCAGCAAGGCATCCTGCGCCGGCTTGATCAGCAGCCCCGCCACCGCCAGTAGTCCGAACGCAAGCAAAGGCTGCAAGCTGCCCTTGAGTTGCCCCATGCGCCGACGCACTTCGTAGACCCGCTCCACCGGGTTCTCAAGGCCTATCGGCAATACCACCGGCGCCAGCCCGAACTTGTTGCCCAGCTTGTAGGCCTCCTCCATCGGCCGCAGGTTGACCGGCACCATGGCCCGGATCTCCTTGCCCTTCACCGAGTCGCCCTGGGCTTGCAGATAGGCGCTGATGGCACCGGCAACGCAGCTGAGCAGCACGTCGTTGATCGAGCAGTTCAGCGCTTTTCCCACTGCCTTGACTTCCTCCAGGGGAATCGGTGCGCACCAGGCGACGCGCTTGCGCTTGCCCGGCGTGCCCTTGAGCCGGGTCGGTGAGTCGTCGGGCATCAGGCCCAGTGCGGCCGCGTCGCGCATCAACTGGTAGGCCAGTTTGGCCATTTCGGCGCCGCCAGCCATGCCCTTGTCGACGCCTTTTTTCGGTTCGGCCAGCAGGTCGAACGCACCTGCAAGACCGTCTCCAGCGGTGTCGATGGCCTTGACGGCCAGGCCGGTGAAGGGCTTGATCAATGTCTCGGCAAGCCAGTCCTGTGCGCCGTCACTGCCTTCGTGCGCCAGCCGCTTGCGGCTGCGCGCGGGCGGCGCGGCGCCACCGTCGACCAGCGACTGGGTCACCGAGATCAGCGCAATGCCGTCAGCAATGCAATGGTGAATCCGCACCATCATGGCCGATCCACCCTGATAGTCCTCGACCAGATGAAACTGCCACAGCGGGCGCCGCATGTCCAGCGGCGTCATCGCCAGTTCGGCCAGACGATCCTGCAGCGCCTCCTGCTCGCGGCCCTTTGGCTTGCGCGCCAGCGTTTCCAGCACCACATGCTGGTCGATATCAAAGCGGTCATGCTGGACCCAGGTGGCGCCGGCAGCGTCCTGTTCGACACGCTGGACAAAGCGCGGGTACAGCAACAGGCGCTCGGTGATGCGCTGGCACAAGTCGGCACGGCGGATGCCGGGCTTGAGCACCCAGACCCCGACGATCATCATCAGGTTGGTGTCGCTGTCCATGCGCAGCCATGCGGTGTCGACCTTGCTCATGCGTTCGCCGCTCAAACCCAGCGTGCCGGCAACGGCTCCAGCGACGTTGCTGCGCAGCGAGTCCACTGCCTTGCCTGCCCTGCGGCGGACCCGTTTGACGCCCGGCCCGACCGCCTTGGCGGTGGTGTTGGCGGCTTTGCTGGCAATGACGCGGGTAACCATGGATTCGGTCTCCTGTCGCAGGCCGCGACGCTACTCTGGCAAAAGGCTGAGCCATCGGGCACGCCTGCACCATTGTGTCGTCAAAAGCAGGCTTAAGATACCTGGGCATCGAGCGCAGCCGTTGCCGCGTTCGCGCACCACCACAATCAAAGGAGAACCACCATGGCCGATTTGAAGAAGCAGTTTGAAGCCGCTGCAGCCAGTTCGAAGAACCTGAGCGAGCGCCCCGACAACGCGACGCTGCTCAAAATCTATGCGCTGTACAAGCAAGGCAGCATCGGCGACAACACTGACAAGAAGCCCGGCTTTTCCGACATGGTCGGTCGCGCCAAATGGGATGCATGGAATGCTTGCAAGGGCACATCACAGGACGATGCCATGCAGCAGTATGTCGACCTGATCGCCTCGCTCAGCTGAGAACAGGCGCTATCAGTCCTTCGTAGCGCGGCTGCTCGCTGCGCTACAGCGGCCCTCTGACGCTGCCGGCATCAATCAAGGTCAAGCGCCGATCACGCCACGATCGCGCAGCGCCTGCAACTGCTCGGCAGTCACACCAATCTCCCGCAATACCGTTTCGGTGTCCTGGCCCAGGGTCGGCGCATTGCGCCTGTGACTGCCCTGCGTGCGCGACAGCTTGGGCACGAAACCCGGCACCGCCACCACGCTGCCATCGTCCAGCGTCACCGACGACAACATTCCACGCGCGGCGTAATGTGGATCCGCAGCGATGTCTGCAATGGTGTAAATACGCCCGGCCGGCACCGACGCCTGCTCCAGCGCGCGCAATACCTCGGACGCCGGCAGTTGCAATGCCCAGGCACCGATGGCGGCATCGATCTCTTCCACCCGCGCCACGCGCCCCGCGTTGTCGGCCAGCGCCGGATCGTGGCCCAGATCGTCGCGTCCGACCACATGCATCAAGCGCTTGAAGATGCTGTCGCCATTGCCGGCAATGATGGCGTAGGAGGCGTCTGCGCACTGGTAGGCATTGGTCGGCGCAATGCCAGGCAGTGCACTGCCCGATGGCCCGCGCACCGCGCCGAAGACGCTGTATTCGGGCAGCAGGCTCTCCATGCAGTTGAACACCGCCTCAGACCGGGCCACGTCGACCACCTGGCCCAAGCCCTTGGGTTGATCCGCGCTGACCGTCGCATGGCGGTGTTGCAGCGCCATCAGGATGCCGATCACGCCATGCAGGGAAGCCAGCGTGTCGCCAATGCTGACCCCCACCCGCACCGGCACACGCCCCGGCTCACCGGTCAGGTGGCGCAGGCCGCCCATGGCCTCGGCGACGACGCCAAAACCAGGTCGATCCCGGTACGGGCCAGTCTGGCCATAGCCGCTGATACGCAACATGATCAGGGCCGGATTGGCCGCCTGCAGCACGTCGGGGCCCAAGCCCCAGGCCTCCATCGCGCCGGGGCGGAAATTCTCGATCAGCACATCGGCCTGTGCGGCCAGCCGGCGCACGATGTCCTGCGCATCAAGCTGGCGCAGATCGAGCGCGACCGAGCGCTTGTTACGCGACTGGACCTGCCACCAGACCGAGGTTCCGTCCTTGAGCAGGCGCCACTTGCGCAGCGGATCGCCGCCATCGCCGCCCTGTCCGGCCGGATTCGCAGGGGCTTCGATCTTGATCACGTCGGCACCAAAATCGGCCAGGGTCCTGGCGGCAAACGGGCCGGCGATCAGCTGGCCCAGTTCCAGCACGCGCAGCCCTTGCAAGGGTCCTGGCGTCGCGCTCATTTCTTCTTGGCCACCTTTGTCGCAGCCACCTTTTTCGCAGCCGCCCTGGGCGCGTCGGACTGCTCGTCCAGCAGCTTGTTCAGCATCTCGGTGATCTCCGTTTCGATGCGGCCCTTGAAGGCGCCGATCAGGAAACCAAGCTTCGCATCGAGTTCGAACGTGTCCTTGGTCACCTGCAGTTCACCCTGCACACCCGAACGGCTGAAGCAGACCTTGTCCGCGCTGCGCCCCTCCTCGTAGGTACAGCTCATGCCCAGGTCCTTCTCGACCTGCTCGGCCCAGTCGAACGCGATCTTGCGCGCCTTCACCAGCCCCAGCGCGTGCTTGCGCTCGATATGTAGATCAGCCACTGCAGGTCTCCTCGATTCTTGTCATGGACCGCCGGGCGAAAGCGCCTTGCGCCGGTCGGCCACCGGCAGATCGGCGATCTGCCTGACCGCATCATAAAACGCCCTCCAGTTGCTGCCCGAACGCTCGAACAGCGCCTCGAACTGCGGCACCAGCTCGTCGTAGGCGGCCTGCGCGCCCAGGCTGGCGTTGTTGCTGTTGGCGATCCAGTTGTCGTAGCCCGCGTAGCCACCCCACTGCTGCTTGAGCGCCGCATAGCGCTCGCGCAGCTGCAGCATCAGCGCCTCTTTGCGCAGCACCAGTTCATCGCGCGGCAGGGATTCGGGATTGCGGTAGAGCTGGCGCAACTGCTCGCGTGTGCGCAGCACCAGGGCACGGAAGGCGCGTCGGCGGGCGTCGAAGCCTTCGTACTCGGTCCGGCTGGCCTGCGAGGCCCTGGACTGCAACCAGCGCGCGCCGCCCAGGCGCTCCACCGCGGTGGCAAACGACTCGTTGAACATGGTGTCGTCACGCGCATACAGCACCTGGTGCGCCAGCTCGTGAAACAGCAGCCGCGCCAACTCGCCTTCCGGATAGTGGATGAAGGTGTTCAGCAACGGGTCGCCACCGGCCCAGTTCATCCAGCCCAGCGTTGAATAGGCCGGTACCCCGTAGACGCTCACCTCCATGCCCTGGGCCTTGAGGCGCTCGGCCTCGCTGCGCGCCGCGGCCTCGTCGAAATAGCCGCGGTATGAAACACAGCCCAGCACCGCAAAGCACCAGGTCTTGAGCGTCAGCGACAGCTCCGGCGCTGCCACCACGTTCCAGACCACGGCATTGCGGCGCAAATCCGCGTAATTGCGGTAACTCGGGTTGTCCGGCAACGCCAGTTCGGCGGCCGCAAACTCGCGTATGGCGCGCGCCAGCACCAACTTGTCCTTGAGTTGCTGCGGCGTACCCGGATCGTCCAGCCACTGCGCAATCGGCCGCGCCGCGCGCATCAATTGCATATGGCCGTTGACCGATTGCCAGTAGTACTGCGTGTCGGCACAGGCTGCCAGCAACAGCGCCAGCACGATGGTGCACAGCAAGCGGGCGCGCCCAATCCAGCCATCGCGACCGCCATCGCCATCTCCAGGGGCAGGGGCAGGCAAACGCGTGTATGTGCAAAGTGTTGCAGGGTGCGCCATCGACCGATTGTGCAAGATGCGATCGCCGTTGATGGTCCGGATGCCGCGATGTGCCACGACCTGGCCATCTGGCTTATGCTGCAAGCTGATGCTGAAACTGACCCAGGCCCCCAACCTTGCCATCGCCACCCTGTGGGCGGATGCGCTGAGCCATGAGGGCATCGAAGCCAGCGTGCAGCGCCAGTTCCTGGTCGGAGCCGCCGGCGAACTGCCACCGGACCAATGCCTGCCGGAAGTCTGGATCACGCATGCCGAGCAGGAGACGCGTGCCCGCGACACGCTGCACGACTTGCAGCATGTGCCGCAGCGGCGCTGGCAATGCGTCTGCGGCGAGTTGGTCGAAGGTGGTTTCGAACAATGCTGGAATTGCCAGGCCTTGATGCCACAGTGACATTGCGTCGCGGTGCAGCGTTGGCTGCAACGCCAGACCTGCTCGATCTCAAGCCGGCGCGTCAGGCAATACCGCCGTGACCTCGACCTCGACCTTGGCGCGCTGCTCCATCAGTGCAGCCACCTGCACGCAAGTCATGGCCGGAAAATTGCGGCCCATCACCTCGCGATAGACCTGGCCCAATTCCTTCAGGCGCGCGTTGTACTCGACCCGGTCCAGGATGTACCAGGTCATGCGGACCATGTGCGAGGGATCGGCCCCGGCCTCGTGCAACACCGCCACGATATTGCGCAGGGTCTGTGCAGTCTGGGCTATGAAATCATCGGTCTCGAACTGCTGCTGCGCGTTCCAGCCGATCTGACCGCCGACAAAAATCTGGGTGCCGCGCGCGGCAACACCATTGGCGTATCCCCTGGCTGGAGCCCATCCAGGTGGTTGCAGGAATTTCATGATGATTTGAGTTTGAAGCGCTGCAATTTGCCGGTCTCCGTACGCGGCAAGCTGGCAACGAAGTCGATCTCGCGGGGATACTTGTAGGGAGCAATTGCGGATTTCACATGCTCCTGCAGTTCCTTTGCCAAGCCCGCATTGCCCTGGAGCTCAGGTTTGAGCACGCAAAAGGCCTTGATCCGCATGCCCCGCTTTTCATCGGGCACACCGATCACGGCGCACTCGGCGATCGCGTCATGGGTAAGCAAGGCATCTTCCACCTCGGGCGCACCGACGTTGTAGCCCGATGTGATGATCATGTCGTCGGCGCGGGCCTGGTAGAAGAAATAGCCGTCGGCGTCTTGCGTAAAGGCGTCGCCCGGATAGTTCCAGCCTGCGTGCACATAGCTGGTCTGGCGCGCGTCGTCCAGATACTTGCAGCCGGTCGGCCCTTGCACTGCCAGTTTGCCAACCGAGCCCACGGGAAGTTCTGCACCAGCGTCGTCCACCACCTTGGCACGGTAGCCTGGCACGACCTGCCCAATGGCGCCACGGCGCACCGATTGGGGTGGCGACGAAATGAAGATATGGAACATCTCGGTCGCGCCAATGCCGTCCAGTATCTCGATGCCGCTGGCCTCCTTCCAGAGCTGGCGCGTCGCATCGGGCAGGGCTTCGCCGGCGCTGACACAGATGCGCAGCGCTGGTCGCCCGCGCGCGCCAATCAGTTCCTCGAGATGCGGCGCCATCTGGCGGTAGAAGGTGGGCGCGGTGTAGCACACCGTCGCGCCGATATCGAACACCAGCTGCGCCATGGTCTGGGGCGTGTAGGGCTTGTCCGGAAAATACACCGAGGCGCCGGCCCACATCGGAAAAATCAGCAGGCCGCCCAGGCCGAAGGTGAAAGCCAGCGGCGGCGAGCCGATGACAACATCGTCCGGCCTGGCACACAGAACATGGCGCGGCCAGGCCTCGCAGGCGGCCAGCACATCGCGATGGGTATGCACCGCCGCCTTGGGTTGCCCGGTGGTGCCCGAGGTAAAGGCCAACAGCGCGATGTCGGTTGCTGCGGTGGGGCAGGCGGTGAAAGCACCGTGCTTTTCACTTGCCATCTGCTCCAGCGTGTCAGCTTGCTGCGCCCCATCCTGCAGATTGAACGCGACGATGGTCTGCAGCGTCGGTTGTTGCTTTTGCGCCTGTTCCAGTTCCTGCAGCAGCGCCGCGTCGCACAAGGCCACCACGGGCTGCGCCCGGGCGATGATGTCGCCCAGTTCCTTGGCCCGCAACAACGGCATCGTGGCGACGGCGAC
>JBBKVW010000252.1:0-4733 GCA_037968655.1 Burkholderiaceae bacterium | reverse complement strand
ACGCCGACGTGCGCGTCATGCTGTTGCAGGACCAGGTTCTTTGCGCCGGCGCCAGCCGGCGCCATGTGGAGCAGGTGACATGGCCCTGAAACGATTTCAGGCAAGCCATTTTTTCAAGGGTCCATGCCAAGGAGGTGAACTGTGCCCGAATATCTAGCACCAGGCGTTTACGTCGAGGAAGTCAGCTTCCGATCCAAATCCATCGAGGGCGTGGGCACCAGTACCTGCGCCTTTGCCGGGCCCACGCGCAAGGGTCCGACCGGCCTGTCGCCCGAGCTGCTGACCAGCTTTGCCGACTTCGAGCGCATCTACGGCGACCTCGAGGAACTGGGCAGCAACAACAACCCGCTGCTGCGGCGCAACTATGTCGCGCACGCAGCGCAGGCCTTCTTCAGCAACGGTGGCGCGCGCCTGTATGTCGTTCGGGTCAGGGCCGCCGATGCCAGCGCGGCCACTGGCGCTGCCACGCCGGTACTGGCGCCGCCGGCTGCCCCCCCGGCCGGACCAGCGCCCCAGCCAGGTGCCTGGTTCGAGGCGCGCTTTGCCGGCGCCCAATATGAAGGGGCGAGGGTCACGGTGCAGCAGGTGGCGCAACCCACCGGCCTGGCCGGGCTGAGCAATGCGCCCAATGGCTCCATTGCACGGGTGCTCGACACCAACGACGTGCTGCAGGGCTTCTGGTCCAAGGCCAACGGCCAATGGACCCGTGGCACGGCCTTCGATACCGCAGGCGGTCCAGCCGTGGTGGTGGCCGACCTGCTGGCCGAGTTCACTGCCAGCGCACTCAGCGCCGATCTGCTGCTGCTCGATGTCACGGTGCATACCAGTTCGCTCGACAGCGCGCGCTTCGACGGCCTGGCGCTGGGCGCCCAGCATCCGATGTTCATCGGCACGCAAATGGCGTACGAACCCGCGCGACGCTCGGACCAGCTGACGCTGGCCGTGGCGCTGCGCTTTGGCGCTGGCGTGCCGGCGCCGGACGCGCTGCTGCAGGGCCTGGGTGGCGGTGCGGCAGCAACTGGGCCGGGCGCCGGCACACCGGCACCCGAGCCGTCACGGACATTTGCACTGATCGGTGGCAGCGACGGCAGCGCGCCGGGCGTGGGCGCCTACCGCGACGGCTTCGGCCTGCTGGTGGGTCTGGAAGATGTGTCCATCGTCGCCGCACCTGGCTACTCGTCGCGCTACGACCCGGCGGCCATGGCCGACTACCAGGGCATACAGGACGCGCTGCTGGCCCATGTGGCCGATCCGCGCCGCTACCGCATGGCCGTGCTCGACGCGCCACCCGCGGCCACCGCCACCGAGATGCGCACGCTGCGCGGCCTGGTCGATTCCACCCGTGGCGCCCTGTACTACCCCTGGGTGATGGTCGCCAATCCACTGGCCACGCCGAGCCGCAATCTGCCAGCCGAGATCGCCCTGCCGCCATCGGGCTTCGTCTGCGGCATCTATGCGCGCAACGACATCGAGCGCGGCGTGCACAAGGCCCCGGCCAATGAAGTAGTGCGTGGCGCCTTGCGCTTTGAACCCACGGTCAATTTCGGCCAGCAGGAGTTGCTCAACCCGATCGGCGTCAACTGCCTGCGCGCGCTGTCGGGTCGCGGACTGCGGGTCTGGGGCGCGCGCACCATCTCGAGCGATCCGGAATGGAAATACCTCAACGTACGGCGCTATTTCAACTACCTGGGCGCCAGCATCGACCGCGGCACGCAGTGGGCGGTGTTCGAGCCCAACGGCGAAATGCTGTGGGCCAATGTGCGCGGAACCATCTCGGATTTTCTCTACAACGAGTGGCGCAACGGCGCCCTGCTCGGCAGCAAGCAGGAAGAGGCCTTCTTCGTGCGCTGCGACCGCACCACCATGACCCAGAACGATCTGGACAACGGCCGCCTGATCTGCCTGATCGGCGTGGCGGTCGTCAAGCCGGCCGAGTTCGTGATCTTCCGCATCGGCCAGAAAACCGCCGACGCCAAGAACTGAGACCTGAAGGAGCCACATCATGATTCAACGCGACACCCCCTACGGCGCCTTCAACTTCCAGGTCGACCTGGGTACCGGAGTGGCCGGCGGCTTCTCCGATGTATCCGGCCTGGTCACCGAGATGACGGTGGCCGAGTATCGAAACGGCAACGACGCCGAAAACCATGTGCGCAAGGTCCCCGGCATCCACAAGGTCGGCGACGTCACGCTCAAGCGCGGCCTGATCGGCACCGCCGACCTGTTCGAGTGGATCAAGCAGACCCGCACCGACGGCCACAAGGCCAAGCGCACCGTGGTGATCCATCTGCAGGACGAGGCCCGCAGCGGCCCGGTCGCCACCTGGCGACTGCAAGGCGCGATGCCGCTCAAGTACACCGGGCCGACGCTGGCCGGCAAGGGCGGCGGCGACGTGGCGATGGAAGAACTGGTGCTGTCCTGCGAGGGCTACCAGGTCGAGTAAGCCCGTCCTGCAGACCCCATGCCGATCTCCCGCATTCGACCCGGCCTGAGCTTCGAGCTGGCTCCGTCCGTCGCCGTGCATCCGCTGCGCACCGACGTGGCCTGCATGGTCGGCACGGTCGCGCGCAGGCGGCGCGGCAATGCGGGCGCAGCCGAACTGCAGGCGCTGCCCGAGGTGCTGCTGCGCTGGCTGCTGGACAACCAGATCGATCAGGTCGGCGGTGCTCCCGTGAGACGCCTGCGCGTATCGCTGCAGTCGGTCGCGCAATTCATCGACAGCCTGCTGGCGCTGGAGTCTGGCGCAGCCCGGGCCGCACTGGCGCAGTTTCTGCAAACCAAGCTCACATCGTCGAGTACGCGGCCCACTGCCGAGGCCTTGCTGCAGGACTGCCGCGAACTGACGCCACTGCCCGAGGCGCTGGTGGAAGATCTGCGCCTGCGCGGCCTGCATCCGCGCGGCCTGCTGGGCAGCAATGAACTGCTCGCCTGGCGACGCGTGCAGCGCCTGCACAACCTGCCGGTGGCGCTGGAGAATTTCGAAGCCTTCGATGCCTTGTTCGCCTGGGACCGGCGCGGCATCCGCAACCGCGACCCGCATGCGGGCGAACCGACGCTGGCCACGCCACTGGGCGTCGCCGTGCGGGCTTTTTTTGGAGAAGGCGGACGGCGTGTGTACATCGTGCGCAGCGGCGATCCGGGCGCCGCATTCGATTCGGCCACCGATCGCCTGGGCGCCTGTTTTCCGCCGGCAACCGCAGATCGCAGCGACCGCTGTGCGCAACTGCCCGGCGTACGTGCC
The DNA here is from genome assembly GCA_037968655.1 of Burkholderiaceae bacterium. Lineage (GTDB taxonomy): Bacteria > Pseudomonadota > Gammaproteobacteria > Burkholderiales > Burkholderiaceae_C > CAISIP01. Next base: position 1,492 of record JBBKVW010000252.1, on the reverse strand, counting down.
GACCTGCCGCAGGTTGCCCCGGCAGCGCCGCAGCCGGCAGCGCTGTCGGCTGCTGACTGGGTCGGACTGGAGCATGTCTACGGCCTTGCCGACGTCAATTTCGCGCTGCTGCCCGATTTGGTCCATGCCTGCGCACAAACGCTTCCGGCACAGCTGCCGCCACCCGAAGTCGTGGCAGCGCCCGAAGTCTTTGCCGAATGCGTGGACGATCCGATCGCAGCCGACGAAGCCGCCGGCCGTCGCCTGGCGCCACCGCGCCTGGACGCGGACGGGCTGGATCTATGGCGCCGGCTGCTCAACCGTGCGCTTGTCCTGCTGGACAACAACGGGCGCGCCTTTCATCGGCGCGACATCCAGTTGCTCGCGTCGCTGCCGCTGACCATCAACGACCGCGACATTCCTGTCGCCGCAGCGTGGATGCCGTGGATGGTGCAGGCAGGCTGGCTGACTCTGCACGGCGCGCATCAACTGCTGAGCGATCGCCTGCAACTGGCCTACCCCTGGCTGCGCACCGGCGAGAGCGCCGACGCCCAGGGCGGCATCGAGGCGCCCGAGGGCAGTTTGGCCGGCGTGCTGGCGCGCAGCGCCATGGAACGCGGATCATTCCGCTCGGCTGCCTTGCAGCCGGTCTCGCGCATGCAGGACAGCGAACCGGTGCTGGCCTGGAGCCAGGCGCTGCAGCAGACCCATGCAACGCCGCTGGGCGAGCTCACGCTGGCCCAACGGGTCTGCCTGATCGGCCCGACGCCGCGTGGCCCGCAGCTGTTGTCCGACGTCGGATGCTCCGAAGACGCGCGCACGCGCCAGGCAGCGGTGCGCCGCCTGGTCAACGTGATCATCCAGGCCGCGCGCAACGCGGGCGACGAATTTTCCTTCGAGCCCAGCGGCGAGGCGCTGTGGGCGCGTGTACGCGCCCGCCTGTCCGACCTGATGCGCGCCCTGCTGGCCGGTGGCGCGCTGTCGAGCGACGGTCTTCCCTTCGCCGTGCGCTGCGGGCGCGACACGATGCAGCAAAACGACATCGACGCCGGCCGCCTGATTGCACAGATCGAATTCCAACCCGCGCAACCAATCCAGCGCATCCTGGTCGTGCTCAATCTGCGCGACGCCCCGCAAGCGCAATCACTGGCCCTGGCGGCCTGAGCCAGGCAATCAACACCATGGCCGATTCCATCACCATTCCCAACCCGCAGTTCCAGGCGCCCTGGTTCGGCTTTCGCTTTCATGTCGCCTTCACTAAAGAACCGATAGCTGCGCGCGGCGGCGGCACCGGCGAAGGCGTCGAAGAAGCGCTTTGCCAGGGTGCGTTCTCCGAGGTCAGCGGCCTGGAGGCATCGATGGAAGCCCGGGCGATCAAGGAAGGCGGCGCCAACTACGGCGTGCACCAGCGCGCCGGCCAGGTCAGCTTTGCCACCGTGGTACTGCGCCGCGGCATGACCAGCGCACGCGACCTGTGGAGCTGGTGGGGGCTGTTCGCCGGCGCCGCCGCGCC
>JBBKVW010000251.1:0-3541 GCA_037968655.1 Burkholderiaceae bacterium | reverse complement strand
CTGCGGCGCAAACGGATCGGCGGCGGAAGCGCCGGCGCCGATCCGTTTGCGCCGCAGGGTGCGGCAGTAGTGCGCAAGGCGACGCTGACGGTGCTGCTGACCGAACGCGGCACGCGGCCGCGCAAGCAGGGCATAGAAAACAATATGCGCACCGCGCTCGAAGCGCTGCCCGGTGCCCGCAGCAAGGTCGGCCTGGGCGGCTCGGGCGAAAAATACATCCTGGTGCTGACCGGCGACGACCCGGTGGCCCTGCAAAGCGCCGCGCTGGCGGTCGAGAACGGCCTGCGCAGCATTCCCGGTCTTGGCAGCATCGCCTCCAGTGCCAGCCTGATACGGCCCGAAATCGCCGTGCGGCCTGATTTTGCAAAAGCCGCCGATCTAGGCGTCAGCAGCGCGGCCATCGGCGACACGCTGCGCATTGCCACCGTGGGCGACTACGACACCGCACTGGCCAAGCTCAACCTGTCGCAGCGCCAGGTGCCGATCGTCGTGCGGCTGCAGGACTCGGCGCGCGGCGATCTTCAATTGCTCGAACGCCTCACGGTGCCGGGCAGCCGCGGCCCGGTGATGCTGGGCCAGGTGGCGACGCTGGAAATGAGCGGCGGGCCGGCGGTGATCGACCGCTACGACCGGGCGCGCAATGTGAATTTCGAGATCGAGCTGTCGGGCCTGCCGCTGGGCGATGTCAAGAAGCTGGTGGACCAGCTGCCCGCGGTCAAGCAATTGCCGCCGGGCGTGTCGATCGTCGAGATCGGCGACGCCGAGGTGATGGGCGAGCTGTTTGCCAGCTTCGGGCTGGCGATGCTGACCGGCGTGCTGTGCATCTACATCGTGCTGGTGCTGCTGTTCAAGGATTTCCTGCACCCGGTGACCATCCTGTGCGCGCTGCCACTGGCCTTGGGTGGCGCCTTCGTCGGCCTGCTGGTGGCCGACAAAAGCTTGTCCATGCCCTCGCTGATCGGCCTGATCATGCTGATGGGCATTGCAACCAAGAACTCGATCCTGCTGGTGGAGTACGCCATCGTGGCGCGCCGCGACCACGGCCTGAACCGGCTGGAGGCCCTGCTCGACGCCTGCCACAAGCGCGCCCGGCCGATCGTCATGACCACGCTGGCGATGGGCGCGGGCATGATGCCGATCGCGCTTGGACTGGGCGTGGCCGATCCCAGTTTCCGCTCGCCGATGGCGATCGCGGTGATCGGCGGGCTGATCACCTCCACCGTGCTGAGCCTGCTGGTGGTGCCGGCGGTGTTCACCTATGTCGACGATGTCGGCAACTGGTCGCGCCGCATGCTGCGCAAACTGCGCCACCAGCCTGACGCCGACGCGCCGGGCAGCCCGCATGCGCCCATCGCGGACACTCCTGCTGCGCGGGCCTGACGGGTCGATGGCCTGGGCCGGGCTGTGCAGCGCACTGGCGCTGGCCAGCCTGGTGGCCTGGGCTGGCGGCAAGCAGGCATCCCTGGTCTGGCATGCCATCGCCTGGCCGCAACACCCCTGGATGCTGTGGACTGCCAGCCTGGCCCATCTGACTACCGCGCACCTGCTGGCCAACCTGGCGGCACTGCTGGTGCTTGCGGTACTGGGCGGTTTCCTGCGCGCGCAATGGCCGGCAACGCTGGCGGTGCTGCTGGCCTGGCCGCTGGGCACCCTGGCGCTGGTCTTGTGGCCTGACATCGCCTACTTCGCCGGCATGTCCGGATTGCTGATGGCGATGCTGGCCGTGTTGTGTGTGCAGGCGGCAACGCAAGCCGGCACGCGGGCGGCATCGGTCGTGCTGTTGGTCGTGCTGGTGCTGAAATTGCTGTCCGAGCGCGCCTGGTCGCAACCGATGGCGTTCGACCCGCATTGGGGCTTCAATGTGGTCAACGCCGCGCACCTGAGCGGCGCACTGGCCGGTGCCGGCAGCGCATTGCTGGTGCGCGCGCTGGTGGCACTGCGGGCGTAAGATGGACAGCATGAACGGGCTTCGCAAACTGCCCGGCTACCAGCGTACGCCGGCCGGATTCGAATGGCGACTGCTGCGCCAGATGCCGTCAGTGTGCCTGGCCGCTACCGCGCTGCCGGCGCTGATGGCACTGGCCGCGCGCTGGGTCCTCGTGGCCGACACCGCCGCCGAACTGGCACGCAAGATCCAGCTGTTCGATTTCATGATGATCGGCCTGGCCCTCTTCATCTGGACGCTGGTGCTCACGGTGACGATCGGTTGCGTGATCGTCTGGCTGATGAAAGGCCCGGCCTATGTGGCCGACGGTTTCGAGGTTTCGCACAGCGACAAGCCGCGGGTGTGAATTCGGGGCCGGTGCGCGACGCCCTTCTGCGCTCGCCGGTAGACGCGCAATGGCCGAACGTGTGTGGCGGACAAAGCCGACACGGCACGCTGCAAGCGCGAGGCGGCTGCTCAGCCCTTGCGCGGCGCCCGGCCCTGCGCCACCTCGATCTCCTGCACCGCCTGCATCGTCTGCAAGACCCGGTCCGGAGTCAGGCTGATGCTGTCGATGCCCAATTCGACCAGATAGCGCGCGACCTCGATATGGTCCGACGGCGCCTGGCCGCAGATGCCGGAGTGGCGCTTGTTGCGCTTCGCACCCTCGACCGCCATCTTGAAAATCTTGTGCATGCCCGGATCCTGCTCGTCGAACGAGTCGGCGACGATGGCGCTGTCGCGGTCGACTCCGAGCGTGAGCTGGGTCAGGTCGTTGGAGCCGATCGAGAAGCCGTCAAATAACTCGGCGAACTCGTCGATCAGCAGCACGTTGTTCGGGATCTCGCACATCACGTAGACCTCGAGCCCGTTCTCGCCGCGCTTCAGGCCGTGGCTGGCCATGACCTCCAGCACCCGGCGCGCCTCGTCCAGGCGGCGACAAAACGGCACCATCAGCTTGAGGTTGACGAGGCCCATGGTCTCGCGTACCCGCAGCATGGCTTCGCATTCGAGCGCAAAACCCTCGGCATAGGCCGGGTGGACATAGCGCGCCGCGCCGCGAAAACCGAGCATCGGGTTTTCTTCATGCGGTTCGAAATCGCGCCCGCCCATCAGCGCCGCGTATTCATTGCTCTTGAAGTCCGACAGCCGCACGATGACCGGGCGCGGATAGAACGCGGCAGCGATCGTGCCCACGCCTTCGGCCAGGCGCTCGACGAAATAGCTGCGCCCGTCCGGATAGCCTGCGGACAGCGCCTGCACGCGTTCGCGCTCGGCCACATCGACGATGCGCTCCGGATGCAGCACCGCCATCGGATGCACCTTGATGTGCTCATTGATGATGAACTCCATGCGCGCCAGCCCCACGCCGTCGCATGGCATCAGGCTGACCTGGAACGCCAGTTCCGGGTTGCCCAGGTTGACCATGATCTCGGTTGCCGGGCGCTTCAAGCCGGTCAGATCGCTGACGTTCTTGTGAAATTCGACCTGGCCTTCGTAGACCTTGCCGACCGCGCCTTCAGCGCACGAAACCGTGACCGGATCGCCGTCCTTGAGAACCTCGCTGGCGTGTTCCGCGCCGACCACCGCAGGGATTCCGAGTTCGCGCGCGACGAT
>JBBKVW010000250.1:0-5598 GCA_037968655.1 Burkholderiaceae bacterium | reverse complement strand
GGTGCCCGATTGGCTCCTATTGTCGGCGACGAACTGCGGTAAGGTCGGCGCTCACATGGGAGAGTTGGATCATGGCGACAGGTGAGTTTGCATACGCGATGAACGGCAACCGGTTTCTGGGCGTGCCGGAACTTTCCGGGCAGCCGTACGCCGTGCTGGGCGTCCCGTTCGACGGAGCCGTCACGAATCGTCCCGGTGCCCGCTTCGGTCCGGCCGAGGTGCGCCGGGCCAGCCTGATGCTGTGCGATGCGCTGCACCCGCATTTCGACGTGTCGCCAATTGGGGTGCTGGGTGACGGCGCCGACATGCGACTGCCCAATGCGTCGTCGCTGGCCCAGGTGCGCGGCATCATCACCGAACATGCTGCGCAGTTGATGCAGCGCCACCATTGCGTCTTCATCGGCGGCGACCATTCGGTCACGCTGGCGCTGCTGCGCGCCGCCCACCAGCTGCACGGCCCGCTGGCGTTGCTGCACTTCGACGCCCACTGCGACACCTGGACCAATCACTTCGGCGAGCCGTCGGGGCATGGAACCTGGACCTACGAGGCCATTGGCGAGGGACTGGTCGATGCGCGCTGCTGTGTACAGGTCGGGTTGCGCTCGTCGGGCGCGCGTGCGGCGCGGGAATACGTGCGCGATCAGGGCGGGCTGATCTTCACCGCGCGCGACCTGCGCGGCAAGGACGGGCCGGGGCTGCGCGATGTGGTGGCGCAGGTGCAGACGCGCCTTGGCGACCGTCCGTGCTACCTGACGCTGGACATCGATTGCCTGGATCCGGCCTTTGCGCCGGGCACGGGAACGCCGGAGCCCGGTGGCCTGAGCAGCTCGCAGTTGCTGACGCTGCTCGAAGACCTGTCCTGCCTCAATACGGTCGCGATGGACTGCGTGGAAGTGGCACCGGCCTACGACCACGCCGAGCTGACCAGCCAGGTCGCCGCCAATTGCATCTGGACCTACCTGTGTGGGCAGATTGCGAAACGCGCCGACAGCCGTGCAGCGACTGCGCCGGTGCGGGGTGACTGACGATGGCGTTCTGGAATCGTTCGCTGGTCGGCTCCGATACGCAGCTGAACCAGCGCAGCTACTACGAGGCCAGTGTCGACCGCGGGCCGGCAGGCGCACCGTTGGCGGGGCAGATCGGCGTGGACGCGCTGGTCGTGGGGGGTGGTTTCGCCGGCTTGTCGGCGGCAATCGAACTGGCCGAGCGTGGTCTGAGTGTCGCGCTGCTGGAGGCCGACCGCGTGTGCAGCGGAGCCTCCGGGCGCAACGGCGGCCAGGCCATCGTGGGGTTTGCCAGCGGACAAGGTCCGCTGGAATCGCAACTGGGCCCGGCCGACGCGCGTCGGCTGTGGGATATGTCGCTGGAGGCCATCGCGCTGATCGATGCGCGCATTGCCCGTTTCGATATCGACTGCGACCGCGTGCATGGCTACCTGTACGTGGCCGACTCGCCGCGCAAGGCGGCGGCGTTGCGCGCGGAACTGGCGGCCTTGGAGCGCGCCTATGGATTGCCCAGCACGCTTGCAACCGGCGCCGGCGTGCAGGAGTTGATCCAGAGCCCGCGCTATTGCGCCGCCGGATATGAGCAGGTGTCCGGCCATCTGCACCCGCTGAAGTATGGCCTGGGCCTGGCGCGGGCCGCGCGTGCGCTGGGCGTGCGGATATTCGAGCGCACGCCCGTGGTCGACCTGCAGCGTGGCGGGTCCTTAACGGCGCGCACAGCCCAGGGCAGCGTGCAGGCGCGGTTCGCCGTGCTGGCCGGCAATTGCACGCTGGGAGAGTACGGCCCCCGCATTGCGCCGGAGATTCGCGCGCGCATCATGCCGGTGGGAACCTATATGGTGGCCACGCCGCCGCTGTCGGGCGCCCTGTGCGACAGCCTGATTGCAGGCGGGGCGGCAGTGTGCGACAACAACTTCGCGCTCGACTATTTCCGGTTCAGCGCCGACCACCGATTGCTGTTCGGCGGGCGTGTCAGCTACACCACCCGTACCCCGGCGGACCTGCAAGCGTCGATGCAGGCGCGCATGATCCGGGTTTTTCCGCAATTGCAGGGCGTTCCGATTGAATTCGTCTGGGGAGGCTTCGTCGACATCAGCATGAACCGTGCACCCGACTTCGGGCGCCTGGCCGACAACATCTACTACCTGCAGGGTTTCAGTGGGCATGGCGTGGCCCTGACCGGACTGGCCGGCAAACTGGTGGCCGAAGCGGTACTCGGCCAGGCCGGGCGATTTGACCTGTTCGCGCGCCTGCATCACCGGGATTTCCCGGGTGGACGCACGCTCAGGACGCCGACCCTGGCGCTGGCGATGTGGTACCAGCAATTGCGGGATTTGCTCTAGGCGCGATGGGCGCATCCGGCACGGCGTGGCCGCGTGCGGTCAGGTCGATCTGCGCCGGCGGCGTCGGCACACCGTCGGCAAGGGGCAGGTCGCGCGTCAAGGACCTTAGTTCGCGCCCGACCGTGCGCGCCAGTGTCGGACCGAACTGCTGGATCTCGTCGAGCGCCGCATAGCCATAGCCGATCACCAGGCCACGCAGGTCGGTTCGCTGCAGGCAATACGCGGACAGCGGACTCACGCGCAGGCCCTGGTCGGCGACGCGATTGGCGATGGCGATGTCGTCGATATCCGCGCGCACATGCAGGCACAGGTGCAGGCCTTGTTCGGCACCGCTGATCCAGGCGCCTGCGTCCAGGCAGGGTTTGAGGGCCTGCAACAGGCTTTGCCGGCGCAGTGCGTAGCTGGCGCGCGCGCGGCGCAGGGCCTTGGCGAAGTGCCCCATCTCGATGAACTCGGCCAAGGCCGCCTGCAGCTGCATCTGGCCAGGGCGGTTGAGGTCGTAATGCGCCGTTCTGAACGAGTCCACCAGCCCATTGGGCACAACCAGATAGCCCAGTTTGAGGCCGGGATAAAGCACCTTGGAGAACGACCCCATATACAGAACCCGTGCATCCTGGTCCAGTCCGCTGAGCGAGGACAGTGGCGGGCCGTCAAAGCGAAATTCGCTGTCGTAGTCGTCCTCGAGCACCCAGCTCTGGTGCTTGTGCGCGATCGACAGGATCTGCTGGCGCCGCGCCAGCGACATGACGGCGCCGGTCGGATACTGGTGCGACGGCGTCACATAGATCAGGCGCGGTGGTGTTGCGTTGTCCTGCGGGCCTGGCGCAATGCCCTGCGCGTCCACCGGCACCGCATGCACCGTGAGCCCGGTGGATTGGAATGCCTTGACGGCGCCCCAGTAGGCCGGGTCTTCGAGCCAGACCGTGTCGAGCGGGTCGGCCAGCAACTGGGCACACAGCGCCATCGATTGCTGGGTGCCGCTGGTGATGATGACCTGATCGGCGTCGACCTGCACGCTGCGTGATACGCGCAGATAGTGCGCAACCGCGCGACGCAGCGGCGCGTAGCCACCCGAATAGCTGTAGTCAAGCATGTCGGGGTAGGTCATGCGCCAGTGCTTGTTCTGCAGTCGCAACCATTGGGTCACGGGAAAGGCGCTGAAATCCGCGATGCCCGGGGTGAAGGGCTGGACCTCGAGCTGGCTGGCGCAGTAGGTCGTGGCCAATGCGATGCCGCGCCGGGATATGGCGCGGCCGGCCGTCGGGACGGCGTCGTGGCGCGGGCTGCCCGCCGCGCTCACGCTATCGCTCACAAAGGTGCCGCTGCCCACGCGCGCGACCAGGTAGCCTTCGACCGTCAGCTGGTTGAGCGCTGACACCACGGTATTGCGTGACAGCTGCAGATCCTGCATCAGCTGGCGGCTTGACGGCAGGCGATCGCCGGCGGCAAGCCGGCCGTCCAGGATGGCGCCACGCAGTGCCTCGTAGACCTGACGGTGCAGTGGAACTTTCGCGTGCGCGTTCAGGCGCCCGAGTTCGGTGAGCAGAAATTCCGAAAGCACGGATAGCGAAAAAGTGGGTTGCGACTGGCAGCGGTCGGGATGCAGTGCGGGACCTGTGGGAGCGGAAATTGGCCCCCTGGACCGGCCCCCAGTGGCCCCATTGTGACCGAGTTCAGCGGCGCACAATGGCACGATAACGTGACCACAACAACCAGGAGCCACCGATGAAAAACACCCATCTCCACAGCCGAATCCAGCGCCGCAAGGCGCTGTCTGTGACCGCCGTTGCGCTGGTGCTGGCTGGCTGTGCGTTCGCCATTGCGGCAAACGCGCAGTCCAAGCAGCTGTTGATCTACAGCTGGGCCAACTACATCCCGCCGACGCTGCTCAAGAAGTTCGAGACCGACACCGGCATCAAGACCAGTCTGGACGTCTACGACAGCAACAACGCCATGCTGGCCAAGCTGCAGGCCGGCGGCGGTGGCTACGACATCGTGGTGCCGAGCAACTCGATTCTGGGCACGATGATCCAGACCGGCCTGGTGCTGAAGGTCGATGCGTCAAAAATGCCGAACTACAAGAACGTGGCGGCGCCGCACGACCACCCCGACACCGACAAGAACCGCGATTATTCGGTGCCCTATCTGTGGGGCTCGACCGGCTTTACCTACGATTCGGCCAAGGTTCCGGGCGGCAAGCTCGACGAGAGCTGGAAGGAGTTCTTCGAGCCGCGCCCCGAAATGGTCGGCAAGATTGCGGCGATGAAGGACCAGGGCGAGATGTTCACTGCGGCGGCCATCTATCTGGGCATCGACACCTGCACCGAGAATCCGGCCGACGCGCAGAAGATCCTGGAACTGCTGGAGAAGCAAAAGCCTGCTGTCAAGATCTATTCGTCATCCGGAACCATCGGACGCATGCAGTCGGGCGAGGTGGTGATGCACCAGCAATGGAACGGCGCGGCGCACCGGGTCAAGGAGAAGCTGACGACGGCCGTTTTTGTCTACCCGCGTGAAGGCCTGAACCTGTGGGGCGACAACCTGGTCGTTCCCAAGGGCGCGCCCAACCCGGACAACGCCAAGATATTCCTGAACTGGATGATGGATCCCAAGAACATCGCCGAAGCGTCCGATTTCAGCGGCTACAACAATGCGATCAAGGGTTCGGAGGCGTTCATGAAGGTGGCCATGCGCGATGACCCGGCGATCAATCCGCCTGCGGCCATGCAGGCGCGCTTCCGTCCGGTGAAGGATTGTGCGGCCAAGGCGCGCGAGCTGCGCGATGGGGTGTGGACCCGGTTGCAGCGTTGAGCAGCGAGCCCAAGCCGCTCGCCGGGGCGGCGGGGCGGACGACCGGGCCCGCCAGGCCTGGCGCACCGGCAGTGCGACTGACTGGCGTTTGCAAGACCTATCCGGGGGCGAAGCAGCCTGCCTTGCAGGACGTGACGCTCGACATCCTGCAAAACGAGTTCTTCACATTGCTCGGGCCGTCGGGTTGTGGCAAGACGACGCTGCTGAGGATGATTGCCGGCTTCGAGACACCGGACGCCGGCGAGGTATTGCTTGAAGGCGCGTCGATGGTCGGTGTGCCACCGAATCGCCGGCCGGTCAATACGGTGTTTCAGAGCTACGCGCTGTTTCCGCACATGAGCGTGGCGCAGAACTTGGCGTTTGCCCTGGAGATGCTGGGGCAATCGCGCGACGCGATTGCAGCGCGGGTCGCCGAGATGGTGCTTTAGCTGCAACTCGAC
>JBBKVW010000249.1:0-4152 GCA_037968655.1 Burkholderiaceae bacterium | reverse complement strand
TAGAACTCCTTGATGTCGTCCTTTTCGCGCAGATTGGCGCAGGTGTCTTCCATCACGATGCGGCCGTTCTCCAGCACATAGCCGTAGTCGGATGCATTGAGCGCCATGTTGGCGTTCTGTTCGACCAAAAGAATGGTGGTGCCGCGCTCGCGGTTGATGCGCACCACGATCTCGAAAATCTCCTTGGTCAGCTTGGGCGACAGTCCCAGGCTGGGCTCGTCGAGCAGCATCAGGTCGGGCTTGGCCATCAGCGCGCGCGAGATCGACAGCATCTGCTGCTGGCCGCCCGACAGCAGGCCGGCGTCCTGGGCGGCGCGCTCCTTGAGGATGGGAAAGTAGCCAAAGACGGTTTCGATGTCCTTGGCCACGCCATCGGCGTCGCTGCGGGTGTAGGCGCCCATCAGCAGGTTGTCGCGCACCGACAGCAGCGGGAACACCTCGCGCCCCTCGGGCACATGCGACAGGCCCTGCTGCACGATGAAGGCCGGGTCCTTGGCGGTGATGTCCTGGCCCTTGAATTCGATGCTTCCCTTGCGCGGATCGATGATGCCCGAGATGGTCTTGAGGATGGTCGTCTTGCCCGCGCCATTGGAGCCCAGCACGGTGCCGATCTCGCCGCGGCGCACCTGCAGGCTCACGCCCCGGATCGCGCGGATCGGGCCATAGGCGCTTTCCACATTGAGCAGCTTGAGTACCGGCTGGTCGCTCACGGGTACGGGGGATGCGCTCATGCCTTCCTCCGCAGCGAAGACACATCGTCGACCGATCCGAGATAGGCCTCGATCACGCCCGGGTCGTTCTGCACTTCGCGCGGCGTGCCGCTGGCCAGCACGGCGCCCTGGCTCATTGCGACGACACGGTCCGAGACGCGCGACACCAGGGACATGTCGTGCTCGACCATCAGCACCGTGATGCCCAACTCGTTCTTGATGTCGGCGATCCAGAATGCCATGTCGTCGGTTTCCTCGACGTTCAGGCCCGACGAAGGCTCATCGAGCAGCAGCAGCTTGGGTTCGGTGCACAGGGCGCGTCCGAGTTCGACCACCTTGCGCACGCCATAAGGCAGGCCTGCCACCAGCGAGTCGCGGTGGTGCTGCAGATCCAGGAAGTCGATCACGCGCTCGGCCTTCTCGCGCGCCGCGATCTCGGCCTGCATCGTCTTTTTCGTGAACAGCAGCTCGCTCCAGAAACCGGTCTTGCGATGGGTGTGGCCACCGATCAGAAGGTTGTGCAATACCGAGGCATGCTCGAACAGCTCGATGTTCTGGAAGGTGCGCGCAATGCCCAGCGCGGCGATGTCATGCGCCGGGTGATCGGTCAGCCGTTCGCCCAGATAGGTGATGTCGCCGGCGGTCGGCGTATAGATGCGGCTGATCAGGTTGAACACGGTTGTCTTGCCCGCGCCATTGGGGCCGATCAGCGTGAATACCTCGCCCGGCTTGACGTCGAAGCTGACGTTGTCGACCGCCAGCACGCCACCGAAGCGCACCGTCAAGTCTTTGGCAGAAAGCAGATGCTCGGTCATCGCAGGCGATCCGATTTCTGGAATGATTTCTGCCGCTTGAACATGCCCTTGCGATAGAACGGGAAGATTTGCAGATAGGTGCGGACCTTGAGCCAGCGGCCATAGATGCCCATCGGTTCGAACAGCACGAAGGCGATCAGCACCAGGCCGTAGACAAGACCCTGCAGGCCCGGCGCGGTGCCGATGAAGGTGGGCAGGTGGTCCTTGCTCAAGGCGATGACCTGGGGCATGGAGATCAGGAAGATCGCGCCCAGAAAGGCGCCGTGCACCGAACCCAGGCCGCCGATCACCACCATCAGCAGCAGGTCGATCGATTGCAGGATGTTGAACTGATCGGGCGAAATGAACTGCAGTTTGTGCGCATACAGCGCGCCGGCCACGCCCGCGAGGGCGGCGGAGATGGCAAAGGACAGGGTCTTGTACTGGGCCAGGTTGATGCCCATGCTCTGGGCCGAGATCTCCGAGTCGCGAATGGCGACGAAGGCGCGCCCGGTGGACGAGCGAAGCAGGTTCAAGATGCCCAGCGTCGCCATCACGGTGATCACCAGGCACAGGATGTAGAACTCGCCGGGCGAATCGAGCTTCCAGCCAAACATGTCGGGCGCCTTGATGTGCATGCCCGAATTGCCGCCGGTGACCGACTCCCAACGCGCAAATACTTCTTCAACAATGAAGCCGAAGGCAATCGTGGCAATGCCAAGATAGATGCCCTTGACGCGCAGGGCCGGCAGACCGACCATCACGCCGACCGCTGCGGCAATGCCAGCCGCCAGCGCCAGTGCAAACGGGAACGGAACGCCCATGCTGGTGAAGACCGCCTGTGTATAGGCGCCCACGCCCAGAAATGCCGCGTGCCCGATCGAAAACTGCCCGGTGAAGCCGGCCAGCAGCATCAGGCCCAGACCGACAATCGCGTAGATCAGGATGAAGGTGAGTTGGGCCAGCCAGTACTCATCGATCAGCCAGGGCGCGGCGGCCAGCACCACCAGCATCAGGCCGTACCAGAACACATGCCCGCCGTGCTTGGCCAGCCGGATGTCCTGCGCGTAATCGGTCTTGAAAATGAAACGCATAGTGATCAGGTCTGGACAGGACTAGCGGCTGCGCGGCTGGACTCTGGAGCGAATTCCATCAGACCTTCTTCCTCAGTTTTTCGCCAAACAGGCCATTGGGCTTGACCATCAGCATGATCAGCACCACGACATAGGGCGCGACGTCCTTGACGCCGGCTGGCGCATAAAACCCGGCCAGCGATTCGACGATGCCGATGATCAGCCCGCCCACGATGGCCCCCGGCAGGCTGCCGAAGCCGCCCACCACTGCGGCAGGAAAAGCCTTCAGGCCGATGAATCCCATGTTGGCATGCACGAAGGTAATGGGCGCCAGCAGCAGGCCGGCGATGGCCGCCACGGCCGCTGCAAGGCCCCAGACCAGCCCATTGATGCGCTTGACCGGAATGCCCATGTAATAGGCCGCCAATTGGTTTTGCGACGAGGCCTGCATCGCGATGCCGATCTTGCTGTACTTGAACAGCGTGTACAGCACGGCGCACAGCACCGCCGTGACCGCGATCACGACCATTTGCTCGACATTGAGCACCAGCGTGCCCAGACGCCAGATCTGGTCTTTGTAGGGCACCGGCATGACGTGGGTCTCGGTGCCGATCACCGGGATCATGGTGATCGCGCCGCGCGCGACATAGCCGATGCCGATGGTCAGCATCACGATCGAGAACGCCGGCTGGCCCAGGATCGGACGGATCACGATGCGTTCGAGCAGGAAGCCGAACAGGCCCATGCCGGCGATCGCGCACAGCACCGAGAGCCAGAACGGAAAGCCGAGCAGGGTCATGCATGCCAGGCCGCCGAAGGCGCCGAGCATCATCAAATCGCCCTGAGCGAAGCTGACGGTTTCGGTGCCCTTGTAGATGAGCACGAAACCAAGGGCGATCAAGCCGTAGATGCATCCCTGGGCGATGCCGCTGATCACCAGCTGAAGAAAAAGCACGCAGTCCCCTGTTTTTATCTTGCCCAGTTATAGCGGCTTTGGCTCCAAACGCCGTGAGGGTTGACCCCGATAGGCGCGTGAATACTGCCTCGTTCTAATCGATTCCATGGGCGATTCCAAGGGCGATTCGGTACAGGTCAGCAAGTTGGACGCGGTCACGGTGGTGACATTGCAGCGTCCCGATGTGCGCAATGCCGTCGACGCACAGACTGCGCGCGCACTGTACGAGGCGTTCATCGCGTTCGATACCGATCCGCTTGCCCGTGTTGCGGTGTTTCACGGCGCGCATGGACATTTTTGCGCTGGCTGGGACTTGCAGGCCGGCGCCCTCGCGCTGGCGCAGAACGTCGACGCGTCCAGGTCCATGGTGGCGCAGTTCGACTTCGATCCGGCGGGGCAAGCAGTCCAGGGCCCGATGGGTCCGTCGCGGCTGCTGCTGTCCAAGCCGGTCATCGCCGCTGTCAGTGGCGCTGCCGTGGCCGGCGGCATGGAGCTGGCGCTGTGGTGCGACATGCGGGTGATGGAGCAGGACGCCTATTTCGGCGTCTATTGCCGGCGCTTCGGTGTGCCCCTGATCGATGGCGGCACGGTGCGCCTGCCGCGCCTGATCGGCATGGGCC
>JBBKVW010000248.1:0-5370 GCA_037968655.1 Burkholderiaceae bacterium | reverse complement strand
GACCAGTTGTACGAACTGGAGATCGCGCTGCGGGAAATCCACAATAACCGCCAGAAGTTTGGCGCCCACATGCCGCCCTGGCTGGTCGACCGCAGTCTGCGCAACATCCTGATCGACGTCACCGGCAACACCCATCGCAGCGAATTTTCGATCGACAAGATGTATTCGCCCGACTCGGCCACCGGGCGACTCGGGCTGCTGGAGTTGCGTGCCTTCGAAATGCCGCCGCATGCGCGCATGAGCATCGCGCAGCAACTGCTGCTGCGGGCCCTGGTGGCACGTTTCTGGAAGCAGCCGTGTCGCGGCAACCTCACGCGCTGGGGCACCTCGCTGCATGACCGTTTCATGTTGCCGACCTTCATCCAGAAGGATTTCGAGGACGTGATCGACGAGATGCGGCAGGCCGGCTACGCCTTTGACACGGCCTGGTTCGCACCCCATCTGCAGTTTCGCTTCCCGCTGATTGGCTCGATCAAGGCCGGCGGCATCGAGATGACCCTGCGCAATGCGCTCGAACCCTGGCACGTGATGGGCGAAGAAAGCAGCGGCGGCGGCACGGCGCGCTATGTCGATTCCTCGCTCGAGCGGATCGAGGTGCGTGTCACCGGTTTCAACGAGAGCCGCTACAGCGTGACCTGCAATGGACAGCCGCTTCCGATGCAGCCCACCGGTACCGAAGGCGACTTCGTGGCCGGCGTGCGTTACAAGGCCTGGAACCCGCCTTCGGCCCTGCACCCGTCGATCGGCATCCACTCGCCGTTGACCTTCGACATCGTCGACACCTGGATGCAGCGCTCGATTGGCGGCTGCCAGTACCATGTGTCGCATCCCGGCGGCCTGAGTTATGACAGCTTTCCAGTCAATGCGAACGAAGCCGAAAGCCGGCGTCTGTCACGCTTTGTCCCGATGGGCCACACGCCTGGCGACATGCACGGACTGCCAGCCAGCATCGACGTTGCCGGCAGCCGTGAATTCCCCTACACGCTGGACCTGCGCCTCAGCTGAGAGCTGCCATGGGCGTTGACACTGGCGCTTCAGCCCGGGCGGGTGCTGCCGCACTGCGCCCGACTGCGGCAGCGCCTGGTCATCTGGACGAGCTGCTGGGCGTGGCTCAGGGCGCAGACAGCGACGGCACGGCCAAGCCGCCGGCACCACCGATGGCTGCGCATTGGGCCTCGTTCTTCGCCGAACTCGCTGGGCACGACGCGCGCGAACTGAACGGCAAAACGACCCGTCTGCAACGCCAGTTGCGCGACAACGGCGTGACCTACAACGTCTATGCCGATGCCGGCGGCCCGCAGCGCCCCTGGTCACTCGATCTGTTTCCGTTCATCGTGACGCCGGCCAGCTGGCGGCAGATCGAAGCCGGCGTACTGCAGCGGGTGCGCCTGCTGGAGCATCTGATGGCCGATGTCTATGGCCCCCAGGAGTTGCTGCGCCGTGGCCTGCTGCCGCCAGCGCTGGTGCAGGGCCATCCCGGCTATCTGCGCGCGATGCGTGGCGCAGACCCCGTTGGCGGAACGCGACTGCATATCGCTGCCTTCGATCTGGCCCACGGTCCGGACGGCCAATGGCGGCTGGTGTCGCAGCGCACCCAGGCACCGTCGGGCCTGGGCTATCTGCTGGAAAACCGCCTGGCCATTTCGCGCATGTTTGCGCCGGCATTCGACAACATGCGAACCCAACGCCTGGCAGGCGCCTATCGGGCACTGGTGGAGAACCTCAAAGCCAGCAGCCCAGGCGGGCAGGACGCGCATATTGCCCTGCTGACATCCGGGCCCTACACCGAGACCTATTTCGAGCACGCCTACCTGGCGCGTTACCTTGGTCTGACCCTGGTGCAGGGCGGCGACCTGGTGGTGCGCGAGCAACGCCTGTATCTCAAGACACTGCGTGGCCTGGTGCCCATTCATGGCCTGCTCAAACGCCTGGACGACGCCTATCTGGACCCACTGGAGTTGCGCGCCGACTCCACGCTGGGGGTTCCAGGGCTGCTGCAGGCCGTGCGTGCCGGCAATGTGCTGATAGCCAACGCGCCGGGGTCAACCTTCCTCGAATCGCCTGCCCTGCTCGGTTTCCTTCCATCTCTTTCGCAGCATCTGCTGGGCGAGAATCTCAAGCTTGCCTCGCTGCCAACCTGGTGGTGCGGTGAACGCTACGCCATGGACACCGCACTGCCGCGCCTGGCGGACAGTGCCATCAAGCCAACCTACCCGGCCAGTTCCCATGCCGGCGGTTTTCAATCGGTATTGGGCCGCGATCTGTCCGAGCGCCAGCTCAGGGAATGGGCCGGGCGCATCGCATTGCACGGCGACGAGTACACGGTGCAGGCCTACCTGCCACTGTCGCAGACGCCGACCTGGCAGCCGGGTGAAACGGCCGATGAGGGCCGCATCGTGCCGCGCTCGGCCATGCTGCGGGTATTTGCACTGTGCGATGGCCGACAGTCGTGGCAGATACTGCCGGGCGGGCTGGCGCGCGTGGCCCATGCCCGGGCCCAGATCGCTGCAATGCAGCGCGGGGGCAGCAGCGCCGACGTCTGGGTGATGACCGGCACCGCCATCGACCGCACGACACTTCTGCCACCAGCGCTGACCGTATCCACGGTGGTACAGCGCAAGCGCCTGGTCACCAGTCGAGCGGCCGAAAACCTGTACTGGCTGGGTCGGTACGCCGAACGCGCCGAGAACACGATTGCGCTGGCGCGCCTGACACTCGAAAGCCTCAACGGCGAGGATCAGACATCGACCAGACTGCAAGACTGGCTGGACCAGATGGCGCGCAACAACGCACTTGTATTGACCGACGTTCCCTCGGTGGCGCAATCGCGCAGGGTGTTCGAACGCTCGCTGATCGCCAGCCTGGGCAGTGACGACATGGCCAGCAGCGTCGGCCACAACCTGCGCTGCATTCGCCAGGTTGGCTATGCCGTGCGCGAACGCCTGTCCCATGAACACTGGCAGCTGATCGAGCGTGCCCAGCATGAATTGACGCGCGCCTTTGCCCGACGCTCCAATCCGGCCGAGCTCAGCACCCTGGACGCGCTCGATCTGCTCCGATCGCTGGGCCGTCACATGGCAGGCATTACCGGTGCGCAGACCGATCGCATGACGCGTGACGATGGTTGGCGCCTGCTCAGCATCGGACGCCATGTCGAGCGGCTGAGCTTCCTGTCGGCATCCCTGTCCTGCGGTGTCGAGACCGGCGCATTGACCGACGACGCCGGGTTCGAAGCCATGGTGGCGCTGTTTGACAGCAGCATCTCGTTTCATGCCCAGTTTCAGCAAAGCCGCGAAATGCTGGCACTGGTCGATCTGCTGGTGCTCAACCAGGAGAACCCGCGCTCGCTGGCCTGGGTCGCCCGCACGCTGCGTGGCCGGCTGACCCGGCTGGCCGGCAGCGAGTCAGACCGACACAGTCCGATGAGCTTGCAGGTGCCTGACCCGGGCGACTGGAATCTGTCCGATCTGTGCACCACAGCGCATCTGCCCAGCGACGCGGACAGTGCCGACACGCAACTGACCTGGCCCAGCCTGCAACTGGTGCTGGACCAATGCACGCAGGCCGCGCATGCGGTCTCCGAGTCGATCAGCGCCAGCTACTTCACCCATTCCGGTGCGCTGGAACAAAGCGTGGGGGCCTGATGCGGCTATCGGTCATCCACGAAACGGTTTACGACTATGCGCCACCGGTCGACGTGGCCCAGCATATCGCCTGCCTGGAGCCGCAGCAGAGCGCGGCGCAGCGGCTGCTTTCGCACAGCCTGGTGATCACCCCAACACCGGTGCAAAGCGAATGCGTGCCCGACGTGTTCGGTAATCGGCGCAGCTTCTTCTCGCTGCAGGTGCAGCACACCCAGCTGCGGGTCGTCGCGACCAGCACGGTGCAGACGCTGCCACTTGACATGACGGCGGTTGAATTGCCGTGGGAGCAGGCGCAGGCTCTGTTCCGATACCGCACCGAGGCACCCTACGATTCCGACGTCGAGTTTGTCTTCAATTCGCCATATGTGCCGCGCCACGCCGAGTTTGCCGCCTATGCGCAGTCCAGTTTCGGGCCGGGTGTCGACCTGCACTGCGCCACGCTGCAACTGATGCAGCGCATACACCATGACTGTGCCTACGACAGCGAGAGTACGGAAATCCATACCCCGGCGCTGGAGGCGCTGCGCCAGCGCCGGGGTGTATGCCAGGATTTCGCCCACATCATGATCGCCTGCCTGCGCTCGCTGGGGCTGGCAGCGCGCTATGTCAGCGGCTATCTGCTGACCAAACCACCACCGGGCAAGCCGCGCCTGGTGGGAGCAGACGCATCGCATGCCTGGGTATCCCTTTTATTGCCCACGCAGACAGGCCGCACGCGCTGGTGCGACTTTGACCCGACCAACAATCGCTGGGGTTGGGGCGCGCCGGGCGAAGACTACGTGGTGCTGGCCATCGGCCGTGATTTCGCCGATGTGTCACCGATCCGCGGCGTGATCCATGGGGGTGCCAGCCATGAGCTGACGGTCGCGGTCACCGTGACGCCATTGGACGAGTCCGGGGCTACACTTTCTGACAGCAATCCCGCAAACATCTCTTCGCCGGCATCGGCGCCAACACCATGAACGTCTACGACAAACTCACTGAACTCGACATCACACTGCCGCCGGTATCGATTCCCGCGGCCGCCTACCTGCCCTTCGTGCAGACCGGCAAGCTGATTTTCCTCAGCGGTCATATCGCGCGCAAGGACGGCAAGCCCCTGGTGGGCCAGTTGGGCAAGGACATGAACACCGAACAGGGCAAGGCAGCGGCCCGCGCGATTGCCATTGACCTGATGGGCACCCTGCATGTGGCGGTCGGTGGCGACCTCAATCGCGTCAAGCGCATCGTCAAGCTGATGTCCCTGGTCAATTCCACCGGCGATTTCACTGAGCAGCATCTGGTGACCAATGGCGCCAGTGAACTGATCGGCCAGGTTTTCGGCGACAGCGGCGCGCATGCCCGCAGCGCCTTTGGCGTGGCGCAGATTCCGTTTGGCGCCTGCGTCGAAATCGAGATGATTGCCGAAGTCGCCTGAACGGCAAAACGGCCACGCGCTACGCGCCTGTCCCTGGCCTCAGATGAGCCGTTCGCAGGCCTGGCCGGCAACCCGGCGCAGTGACGCGCCATCAACGCGCTGCGGCGCAATCTCGGCCAATGGAATCAGCACGAAGGCGCGTTGCGCCATGCGCGGGTGTGGCACGGTCAGGCGCGCGCTGCTGATGGCCGCATCGCCAAATAGCAGCAGATCAAGATCCAGCGTGCGTGGAGCGTTCGAATAAGGCCGAAGGCGCAGGGCAGCATCTTCCAGCACCTGCAGACCGTCCAACAGGCCATAGGCGGTGCG
>JBBKVW010000247.1:0-26815 GCA_037968655.1 Burkholderiaceae bacterium | reverse complement strand
GAAACAGGTCCACGTCGCCGGCCAGCAGGGAAGCGGCCTGCGCCGCCGGGTCGCTGATGAAGCGGAAGGTGACCTTCTTGAGCTTGATCGCGGAGGCATTGCGGTAGCCGTCCCATTTGCTCAGTACGACCGACGATCCCTTGTTCCAGGCCTCCAGCTTGTACGGACCGGTTCCGACCGGCTGGGTGTTGTTGGTCTCGGCGCTCTTGGGTTCGACGATGACGGCCGTGCCGTTGCCCAGGCCGAACAGGAAGTTCGGGTCGAGCTGGGAATTGAGAATGACCACGGTATGTTCGTCGACCGCCGCCACCCGTGTCAGCGCGGCAAACTTGCGCTTGTCCTTGTTGATGCTTTTTTCGGCACCGGCCCGCTCAAAGGAGAACTTCACTGCATTGGCGTTGAACGGCTCGCCGTTGTGGAACTTGACGCCCTTGCGCAGGCGAAAGGTATAGCTCTTGAGGTCGGGCGAAATTTCCCAGCTTTCGGCCAGCAGCGGCGACACCGAGCCGTCCTCGTTGATCTTGGTCAATGTCTCGTATATGTTGTACAGCGTGACTTCGGAAATCGACTGCGCAGCGCCGCCGGTCGGGTCCAGGCCCGGCGACGGCTCAAGCGCCATGCCCAGCGTCAGCGTGTCCTTTTTGGACTGGGCATGGGCTGCAAACGGAACGCTGGCCAGGGCGGCGGTGGCAACGGAAGTAGTGAGTACGGAGCGGCGATTGACCATGGTCAGGTTTCCTTTCATTGACGGGCTTGGGAACCGCAATCGATCGCGGCACAGGCTTTGGACAATAGCATTTTCAGCGGCAGGCAGGAATAGCTTCGGCTAAGGGTTATCGCCAAGCCCCGGCGCTGCCAGCAGCTGCAATCTATCGCTGCGACTGCGGGAAGTGGCAGGCGACCAGATGCTTGGGGCCGATCAGCTCCAGCTCCGGCCGGGCCGTGTCACAACGCGGCTGCGCGTGCGGACAGCGATGGGCATAAGGGCAGGCCTGCGGCAGCTGTGTCCGCGCTGCGACGCTGGCAGTGCGCCTGCGCTGGTCGCCGCTCTGGCGTGGCTCCATGCGCGGAACGGCGTCCAGCAGCGCGCGGGTGTAGGGATGCGCCGCATTGCGAAACAGCGTCTGCGGCGTGCCCTGTTCGACGATCCGGCCCTGGAAGATCACGGCCACCTCGGCGCACAGATGGTCCACCACGGCCAGGTCGTGGCTGATCAGCAGGTAGGTGACGTCGAACTGGGCCTGCAGGTCCTGCATCAGGTTGAGCACCTGGGCCTGTACCGAGACGTCCAGCGCGCTGACTGGCTCGTCGGCCACGATCAGGCGCGGGCGCGTGATCAGCGCGCGCGCGATCGCAATGCGCTGGCGTTGGCCGCCAGAGAATTCATGCGGGTATTTGTCCAGGTCACTGGCGCGCAGCCCGACCGACAGCAGAACCTCCCTGGCCTTGCTTTTCTGGTCCTGTGGCGTGCTGTCGCCTTGGGCCTGCAGCGGCTCGGTCACGATGCGCTGCACGGTCTGGCGCGGGTCGAGCGAGCCGTAAGGGTCCTGGAACACCATCTGGAAGTCGCGCCGGGCGTGGCGCAGGGTGGCTGCGTCCAGCGTTGCCATGTCGCGGCCCAGCATGCGCACGCTGCCGCTGCTGGGCGGCTCCAGCGCCATGACCAGGCGCGCCAGCGTCGACTTGCCGGAACCCGATTCGCCGACGATGCCCATGCTGCGGCCGGCCCGCATGGAAAAGCTCACACCCCGCAGTGCATGCACCAGCGGCGGAGCCTGCCACAGCTGTTCGCGCGGCAGCTTGTAGGTTCTGGTGACGCGATCGACGACGAGCAGCGCTGGCTCGGTCGCGGGTTGTGTTGCGCCTGGCGATGCGCTCTGTGCTGTGGCGTTCATGATGCGTCGTCGGCCATGACCGCGTCGAGCCGCAGGCAACTGGCGGCATGGCCGGGCACGATGTCAATTGGCAGCGGGCGGGTGCTGGTGCAGGGTGGCTGCGCCCAGCCGCAGCGGTCAGCAAAAGCGCAACCAGTTGGCAGGTCGACCAGTTCGGGCACGGTGCCGTCGATGGTGGTCAGGCGCGTACCCGGCGCTGCCCCCAGGCGCGGCCGGGCGCCGAACAGGCCGCGCGTGTAGGGATGCGCCATGTGGCCGAACACCCTGCGCGTGGCGCCGCTTTCAATCACGCTGCCACCATACATCACCATCATGCGTTCGACGTTTTGCGCGATCACGCCCAGATCGTGCGAGATCAGCAGCAAGCCCATCGAGCGTTCGCGCACCAGGTCGTGGATCAGATCCAGGATCTGTCCCTGGATCGTGACATCCAGGGCCGTGGTTGGTTCGTCCGCGATCAGCAGGTCCGGCTCGCAGGCCAGGGCCATGGCAATCGTGATGCGCTGGCGCTGGCCACCGGAGAACTGGTGCGGGTAGGCATCGACCCGGCTGGCTGCGTTGCCGATTCCGACGCGTTCGAGCAACGTGATGGTCTGCGCGCGCGCCTGATCGCGCCCCATGCCGCGGTGCAGGCGCATGGGCTCTGCCACCTGGTGGCCGATGGTGTGGACCGGATTGAGCGCAGTCATCGGCTCCTGGAAGATCATGCCGATACGGTTGCCGCGCAGGCGCCGCAACACCGCGTCGTCCTGGCCGACCAGTTCCTGGCCATCGAACAGGATGCTGCCCGAAACGGTCGCGCTGTCGGGCAGCAGGCCCATCAGTGCCATGGCCGTGATGGACTTGCCGCAGCCCGACTCGCCAACCAGGCCCAATGTGTCACCGCGTTGCAGATCGAAACTGACGTCGCGGATGGCGTAGGCTGGACCACGCTGGGTCTGCAAACGAACGCTGAGTTGGTTGACGGCAAGCATCGGCTGAATGGTGGGCAAGACTTGGCGCTAGCGCTTGCGCGCCAGCCGCGGGTCCATGATGTCGCGCATGCCGTCGCCCAGCAGATTGAGTCCCAGCACCGCCAGCGCGATCGCGACCCCGGGAAACACCGCCAGCAGCGGTGCCTGGAACAGCAGGGTCTGGGCCTCTGCCAGCATGCGGCCCCAGGACGGCTGCGGTGGCTGTGTTCCCAAGCCGAGGTACGAGAGCGCGGCCTCGGCCAGGATGGCGATGGCGAACCGGATCGTCACCTGCACCGTCAACACCGACAGGATATTGGGCAGCACATGGTCCATCGTGATGCTCCACGGGCCCTTGCCGCAGGCGCGAGCCGCCAGCACGAATTCACGCGACCAAATGGCATTGGCCGAGGCGCGGGTGATGCGCGCAAAGGTCGGAATGTTGAAGATGCCGATGGCGATGATGGAATTGACGATGCCGGCGCCGAAGACAGCGGTCATCATGATGGCCGACAGGATGGCCGGGAAGGCAAACGTGAAGTCCGACAGGCGCATGATCAGTTCTTCGACCCAGCCGCGCCGGGCGGCGGCGAGCAGGCCCAATGCGGTGCCGACGAACAGGCCGATGCTGACTGCGATCACGCCGACCAGTATGGAATTGCGCGCGCCTACCAGCAGCAGCGAGGCCACGTCGCGACCAAAGGCGTCCGTGCCAAGCCAATGCGCAGCAGTTGGCGCCTGGAGCTTGTCGGGCAGGTTCATTTCGTAGGGCGACCAGGGCGTCCACACCAGCGACAGGACAGCTGCCAGGACCAGCAGCAGACTCAGCACACCACCGAGCACGAAGCTGCGATGGCCAATGGCGCGCCGCAGGAAGCTCTGGTTGGCGTAGGCGGGCGTCGACGGGGCAGTCGCCGCGTTCGCGTTGCTCATGCTCGCGCCTTCGGAATGGCCATACGGGTCAATTCACTAGCCTTCGCGCATCGCGCTGCGGCATTCGCCTTTGGAACGGCCATGCGGCTCATATGTCACTGGCCTTCACGCGTGGGTCAATCACCGCATAGAGCACGTCGACGATGAAGTTGACGACGACGACCATGGTGGCCAGGAACATGACGCAGTTGCGCACGACGATCAGGTCGCGGTTGGAGATGGACTGGAAGATCAGGCGGCCCAGGCCGGGCAGATAGAAGACGTTCTCGACCACGATCGTGCCGGCCAGCAGTTCTGCCGACTGCAGGCCCATGACGGTGATGACCGGGATCATTGCGTTGCGCAGCACATGGCCCCATAGCGTTGCACGCTGGGAAAGGCCCTTGGCCCGGGCGGTGCGGACATAGTCTTCGCGCATGACTTCCAGCACCGCCGAGCGGGTGATGCGTGCCAGGATGGCCGACTGCACGACCGCCAGCGACAGTGCCGGCAGCAGCAAGGACTGCAAGGCCGGGCCCACACCCTCGCTCCAGCCCGGAAATCCGCCCGCGGAAAACCATTGCAGCTTGACCGAGAACAGCAGAATCAGCAGGATCGCGAACCAGAAGTTGGGAATGGCAATGCCGACCTGGGTCAGGCTCATCAGACCGACGTCGCCCAGGCGGTTGTGCTGTGCGGCGGCGTAGATGCCCACCACCAGCGCCAGAACCGTGGTCAGACTCATGGCCATCAGGGCCAGTGGCACGGTCAGCGTCAGGCGCTCGAGCATCAGTTCGGACACGGGGGAGCTGTAGGCATAGCTGTTGCCCAGCTCGCCGGTCAACATGCCGATCACCCAATGCCAGTAGCGTTCTGCCGCCGGCTTGTCCAGTCCGAGCTTGGCGGCCAGCGCCTGTACCGTCTCGGGCGTGGCCTCTGGCCCCATCATGATTTCGGCGGCATTGCCCGGCAGTATTTCCAGCACCAGAAACACCACGATCGACGCACCGATCAACGTGGCGATCAGGGTCAGTATGCGCTTGACCAGGAAGGGTCCCATGGCGTGGATCAGGCGTGGCCCATGAGCAGCCGCGCTTGAGCGGACCCGATCCGCGTGTCGTCGACGTCAGCTGGCAGTGGGGACATGCGAAGGCGCGGATAATCAGGACGATGGCGCCGGATGCTGGCGCCCGACGCTGGCGCGCATGCGCAGTTAACGACCGGACGCACCATGTCTTTGATCATTACCGATGAATGCATCAACTGCGATGTGTGTGAGCCCGAGTGCCCGAACGAGGCGATCTTTCTCGGGCAGGAAATATACGAGATCGATCCGCGCAAGTGTACCGAATGCGTCGGCCACTTCGACGACCCGCAATGCGTTCAGGTGTGTCCGGTCGCCTGCATACCGGTCGATCCGCAATGCATCGAAGACAAGGAAACGCTCTGGCACAAGTTCCGAAGGCTGCAGGCCGAAGCGGGACCGACCGGCCAGCGTTGACAGTCTGCCGCGACCGGAAATCCTCGTAGGCGAGCGCAGGTCCTGGCCAGGGCGATTAGTTGCCCGAACCGGATTTTTGCTTGTTCGCGTCGTGCCACGGTGCTGCCGTGAAGTAGGCAGGATCGGCTGATTTCCTGGCCTTGCTTGCAGCTGCTGGCTTGGCGGTCTTGTTGCGCTGTGCGGCTTTGGGCGTGGGCGGCGCGGTCATTGCAGAGCGCTCCAATGCAAGCCGGTCGCGCTCCATCTGATTGGCCTGTTGCCGTGCCTGCACTGTTGCGGCGTCGGTCTGCGCTTTCTGTGCTGGCGTGCGGCCATCGTCGACCGCAATCGCCACGGCGCCAGGGCAGGGCGTCTGGCTGTAGCTGTTGGCGCATCGGTAAATGGTTTGCGCGCGCAGTGTCAGTGGCAACAGGACGACGATGGCCAATGCCGCGCATCGACCCAAGATGATGGATTGCATCGCACAACCTCCCCGATCAGACTTCTTTCCTTGCCGGGTGCTGTGCTGGCGGATTGACGCGCCATGCCAGTCTCAACCCCGGTTGTTGGTCCCATTCTCAGGCGCAGGCTTGGTGTGCAGCAACATGGTTGCCTTGGCAATTTCATCATTTAGCAGGAAGGGCAGGGCCTGCAGCGAGCGGTCTATGCAGGAAGCAATGGCTAGGCGATGTTCGGCCATGGGCTTCTTGAGCACCCAGTTGATTACCTCGGATTTCACGCCGGGATGTCCAATGCCCAGGCGCAGTCGCCAGTAGTCGTCGCTGCCAAGCTGGTCGTGGATGTCACGCAGACCATTGTGGCCAGCGTGACTGCCGCCCCGCTTGAGACGCATCTGTCCTGGCACGATATCCAGTTCGTCATGGGCGACAAGGATCTCGGGTGGCGTGATCTTGAAAAAGCGAGCCAGTGCACCGACCGAGCGCCCGGACAGGTTCATGAAAGTCTGCGGCTTGAGCAGCCAGACAACCTGCCCGTGTACCGTGGTGCGTGCTACCTGGGCTTGCCAGGCCTTGTCGTACGTGAGCTGGATCTTGAGCTTGTCTGCCAAGGCATCGATCCACCAGAAACCGGCGTTGTGGCGGGTGTCTGTGTATTCCGGGCCCGGGTTGCCCAGGCCGACGAACAACTTGATCATCGGGGAATTATCTGCGGTGGCACTGCAGCTGCAGTTGCCCGCATGATGCTGGCCAAAAAAACGGCCCACCGAAGTGGGCCGTTGATCGCTGCAAGTCAATGCAGGCCAAGTTACTTCTTGGACGGTGGGGCCTTGGCAACAGGCGCCTTGGCTGCGGGCGCGGCACCTTTGCCGGCTGCAGCGGCTTTAGCGGCTGGAGCCGCCTTGGCAGCTGGAGCTGCCTTGCCTTCGGCTGCCGGAGCACCATCTTCCCCAGCGCCTTCGGCAGCCGCTCCATCCTCGGTCACTTCCACTTTTGGCAACACAACCGATACCAGCACCGGATTGACCTTGCCGCCCTTGACAGGCGTGACGCCCTTGGGCAGCGTGATGTCCTTCAAGTGCAGCGAGTCGCCCTTTTTCAGGCCGGACAAATCGACCTCGATGAACTCGGGCAGGTTGGACGGCATGCACGAGACGTCGAGTTCGGTCACCACGTGATTGACCAGGCAATGGCCGAGCTTGACCGCTGGCGATTCTTCCTCGCCCACATAGTGCAGTGGCACCTTGACGTGCAGCTTGGTCCGCGCAACGACGCGTTGAAAGTCGGCATGCAGCACGAGTTGCTTGTAGGGATGCATCTGCAGGTCACGCAGCAGTACCTTGGTGCTGGCCCCGTTCACTTCCATGTCCAGAATGGACGAGTGGAAGGCTTCTTTCTTGATGGCATGCCACAGGGCGTTGTGGTCCAGCTCGATCAGTTCCGGGGCGCCATCGCCACCATAGACGATTCCTGGCGTACGGCCGGTAATGCGAAGACGGCGGCTCGCACCCGTCCCCTGCTTGGCGCGCTCAAAAGCGACAAATTTCATAGTTCACTCCAATTAGAGCCCGCCGCGACCAGCAGGACTCCGTTTAAAAAAGCCGACGCCCGGAAATCCCGTTCGCCAGCCACTCATGCTCTGGTCAGTGCACCTTTTAGAAAAGGTTCTCCTGATCCGAGAACAAACTCATCACCGAATCACCCGTTGCGATGCGCTGTATCGTCTCTGCGATCAGCGGCGCAACAGTCATTTGGCGGATCTTTCGGCATGCCTGCGCGGCATTGCTCAGCGGTATGGTGTCGGTGACGACCACTTCGTCGAGCGCCGTGCCCTGTGCAATGCGTTCAATCGCCGGGCCGGAAAAAATGGGGTGCGTGCAGTAGGCATAGACCTTGCGCGCGCCGCGCTCCTTGAGAACTTCGGCCGCCTTGACCAAGGTGCCTGCGGTGTCGATCATGTCGTCCATGATGACGCAGTTGCGTCCTTCAATCTCGCCGATCACATGCATCACTTCGCTGACGTTGGCTCTTGGGCGGCGTTTGTCGATGATGGCCAGATCGCAGCCGAGTTGCTTGGCAAGCGCCCGTGCCCGCACCACGCCGCCAACGTCAGGCGAGACAACGATCAGGTCATCGTAATTCTTTTGCCGCAGATCGCCGAGCAAGACCGGCGATGCATAGATGTTGTCAACCGGTATGTCGAAAAACCCCTGAATCTGGTCCGCGTGCAGGTCCATGGTCAGCACGCGGGCCACGCCCACCGTCTGCAGCATATTTGCAACTACCTTGGCCGTGATCGGCACCCTGGTCGAGCGCGGTCGCCGATCCTGCCGTGCATAGCCAAAATACGGAATCACCGCACAGATTCGCTCGGCCGAGGCGCGCTTGAGTGCGTCAACCATGATGAGCAGCTCCATCAGGTTCTCGTTGGTCGGCGCACACGTGCTTTGCACGACGAATGCGTCGCGGGCGCGCACGTTCTGGTTGATCTCCACCGTGACTTCGCCATCCGAGAAGCGGCCGACCTTGGCCGCGCCGAGCGCTATGCCTAGGTGGTGAGCAATGTCGGCCGCCATGAGCGGATTCGCATTGCCGGTAAAGACCATGAAGTCTGGAATGGGCGCGGCCTGCATGAAGTTCTCGGTGATCGGGTCAGGAGATTGGCCGGCCACTTGCGCACCCGGCACCGATAACAAATTTGGCAGGGGAGGAAGGATTCGAACCTTCGCATGCTGGAATCAAAATCCAGTGCCTTAACCAACTTGGCGACTCCCCTACACAGGTCGGCAGCGCAATGCTGCCAACCGTCAATCCTTTGCTGGTACCCATCCCGCCAGGGGGTGGGTCTCCAGGCCGCTACACCATCGAGCCGCGAAACCGGCTGGAACCCCCTCGGGAGTATCCGGATTCGGGGCTCCGTTTTCCGGTGCCCAGGCGAAAACCGCACTACCCGAACCGGTCATCCGGCCATCCAGTCCTTGCGCGGCCAGCCACCTGATGGCTTGGGAAACTCCCGGACAATGCCTGCGCGCAACCGCTTCTAGATCGTTGCGCCCAAACTTCCGTGGGTTTGTAGCAAAGCCTGCGATTATAGCCGGCTCCGTGTTTCGGGTAAGCGTTGGGTCCGAAAAAATCAGTTCGGTAGCCAAGCCCTCAGGCGGCTTTACCACAAGGAACGTGCATGGTGACATGTGCACAGGGGTGATCTGATCGCCGATACCTTCTACCCAGGCGCTGTGACCGCCCAGGAAAAACGGCACATCGGCGCCAAGTTGCAAGCCGATTTCAAGCAGGCGATGCAGTGGCAGGTCCAGCCGCCACAAGCGATGCAATGCCAGCAGGCAGCTGGCAGCGTCCGACGAGCCGCCACCCATGCCGGCTTGCGGGGGTATGGACTTGTGCACGCCGATGTGCGCTCCGATGGGGGTCGCAGCAGCAGCCTGCAGCGCGCGGGCAGCGCGCACGATCAGGTCGTTCTCGGGCAGGGGCTGGTTCAGGTCCTCTCGGCTGATCAACCCATCCGATCGCGATTCGAAATGCAGGGTGTCGCACCAATCGACAAGGGTCAGGGCCGACTGCAACAGGTGGTAGCCGTCAGCGCGCCTGCCGGTGACATGCAGGAACAAGTTGAGCTTTGCCGGTGCCGGCACGTCGTACAGACTCTTCATACGGGCGTTGCCGGGCTGGATCGTCAGTCCAGGATCAAGCGCATTTCCACTGCCGGCGCCGGACTGTTGCGCCGTGCCACCAGTTTTCCGTCGGGCAATTGGCTCAGGTCGGCAGACCAGCCGCCCGCATCATCCGGCAGGCCCGACAACCATCGGAACAGACTGGCGATCGGCAATTCGGTGCCAGTGGCTTCGCGGGTGAGTGCGTCGATCGACTCAAATCGGCGCGATTGACCGTTCCATGACATTTCAGCCTTGCCAGGCGCCCAGACCATTTTGGCCAGAGTGGATCCGAGTGGTGAAAACAAGGACAACTCGCCGGTCTGCGCAGTTCCGCGCAGGTCAAATGCCGCAAAGAATGACTGCCGGGGTTCGGAGTCGATCCGCAACGCCATTCGGCCGGTCCAGTAGTTGCGAATCGCCTCAGCTGCAGGCGGCTGTCGAGGCGGTTGGACGCAAGCCGCAAGCAGCAGTGCGGGGGCCAGGGCCAACCAGCGCCGGCGTGACTGGAGCTTCACAGGTTGACGCGAAATCGCTTGATGGTTTCCAGCAGCGTCTCGTTTTCGGCATTGATGCCCAAGCCCTCGCGCCACACCGCGATAGCTTCGTCACGCTGCCCCATCACCCACATCACTTCTCCCAGATGCGCCGCGATCTCGGCGTCCGGCTTGTCCTTGAAGGCCTGCTTCAATATGCGCAGCGCCTCGGGGTAATTGCCGATTCGAAATTCGACCCAGGCCAGGCTGTCGGAAATGAAGGGGTCGCCGGGTGCGAATTCAAGCGCCTTGAGGATCAGCTGGCGCGCCTCGGGCAGCCGCATGTTGCGATCGGCCAACGAATAACCGAGTGCGTTGTAGGCATGGTGGTAGTCGGGCTTGGCCGCGATCGTCTCGCGCAGCAGGCGTTCCATTTCGTCGATCCGGCCCAGTTTTTCGGCCATCATGGCCAGGTCGTACCGGAAATCGAGATCCTGTGGGTCGTCGGCCAGCGCCTTGGCCAGTACCTCATATGCCAGCTGAAAATGCCTGTTGTCACGCAACAATTGCACTTCGGCGCTGATCTTCATCCGGGCGTCGGCCGCGTTTTGCTGTGGCAGAGCCTGGATCATCGCCCTGGCTTCTTCCAGTTTGCCCTGGCGGGCCAGGATGGCAGCCCGCCGACTTTGTACGCTGACCATTTCTTCAGAGTTTTCGATGCGCGCCAGCCAGTCCTGTGCAGCGGCGAAGTCCTTTTTCTGCTCTGCAAGTTCGGCCAGCCTTAAGTACGCCTGGGTAAGGGCCTGGTCGGGTTCTGAAGAATCAGCATCGGCCTTTTGCTGGGCATGGAGTTCGACAAAGCGCAGCAACGATGCCTTCGCATCGTCGAATTGGCGACTTTGTTGTTCCAAGGTGCCCTTGATCAACCAGGCCCGCGCATAGTCCGGCTTGTCACGGGTCACGATGCCCAGCTGCATTGCCGATTCGGCATAGCGTTGCCGCCCGAGCAAAGCGGTTGCGTAGTCCATGCGCAGTTCGAGGCGGGGATTAGCAGCCAGGTAACGCAATACAACCGGCTCTGCCTCATTCGTGCCGCTCGAAAATAGCGACAGAGCCAGGATGGCAGGACCGTCGGCGCGTTCATTCAGTGACTGACCCTGAATTGCGGCGACCAGTGCGCCAGTGGTGTCCTTGGCCTCGGCGCGCATGCGTCCGACGCTGGTCCAGGCGGCCGAGCCCAATGTCGGGTCGGCAAGGTATTCGGTCATGGCCTGCTCAACCACGCTGGCGGCAAGTTTCTTGTCGGCGGAACGCGCAAAATAGGCTGGAACGCTATTGATGACTGTAATGCGCTCTGGCCCCGAGGCAAATGAAAGGTCGCGCTTGAGCGGGTCGAGCGTTTCAGTCAGCCGGTTCAGACCGATCAGGATTTGCAACAGGTATCGATTGGCTTCCCGTGATTGCGGCAAGGCAGTGCGCCAGGCTCGTGCCCCCTGCAGCGCTGAATCGCCAGAGCGACCGCGTAATGCGATATCTGTGGCGCGTTTGAAGAGTCGGGCGTCCCCGGTTTTGCGCGCAGCATCCAAAATGATGGAAAAACCGACCCCAGGTTCGCCGCCGATTGCATTGAGTTCGCCCAATAGCAACTGGTAAAACATTTCAGCGCTCAGGGCCGAGTTCGGTTCGGGCTCGGTGGCAGCGTCGGTCGACTGGGCCAGCGCGGATTGCGCAAACATGCCCGCGAACAGTACGATCAGGGCAGCGCAGCGTTTGGTTCGGATCATCAATCCATAATAATCCAAGGCGTCGGCGCTTGCCGCGCCTCCAAACGATAAGCCCATGCCTGAATTGCCCGAAGTGGAGGTGACGCGACAAAGTTTTGCCGGCCGGATTGAAGGCGCCGTGATTGGCGACACCTGGCTTGGAAAACCTTTGCGCTGGCCGTTGGGCTGCGAGCCGTCGGAGCTGCGTGGACGCACCGTGATGGCAGTGCGTCGGCGTGGCAAGTACTTGCTGATCGACCTGGACCGGGGATTGCTGCTGATTCATCTGGGCATGTCAGGCAGCTTGGGATTTGGCGCTCAAACGAAGGCGCGCGGCCCGCATGACCATTTCGAATTGATGACGGACCGCGGCACGCTGCGTCTGCATGATCCCAGGCGCTTTGGCGCCGTGGTGCTGACGCCGGGAGAAAGCTCGGCGATGGCGCACAAGCTGCTTGGGCGGCTGGGTGTGGAACCTTTGTCGGAGCAATTTGAGGCCGGGCTGTTTGCCAAGGGGCTCAAGCAACGCCGTAGCGCTGTCAAGCAAGTGCTGTTGGCCGGTGATCTGGTGGTTGGCGTGGGCAACATTTATGCCTGCGAGGCATTGTTCCAGGCGGGTATCCGGCCGACCTTGCGTGCCGATCGGATCAGCCGCGTGCGAGCTGCCCGTCTGCACCAGACGATACGTGATGTGTTGCAACGTGCCGTGCAACGCGGCGGCAGCACCTTGCGTGATTTCGCCAGTGCCAGCGGGGAGGCCGGCCATTTTCAGTTGGAGGCGGCCGTTTACGGCCGCGCCGGGCAAGCCTGCCTGGTGTGCGCAACGCCGATTTCCCTGATTCGGCAGGGCCAGCGCTCGACTTATTTCTGCCACAGTTGCCAGCGAAATTAAGGGCAGATCGCACGGGCGATGCTATATTGAAAGACACGGGGAGAAACCTTGGCTACATCATTCAACGAGCAGTTTGACCAACATGGGGCGTGGCGCCGCGAATTCGGCCTGCGCCTGAAATTGTTGGGCGAGTGGATGAAGGGCCACGAGTTGCTTGATGCCGGTGTCGAGGAACGACTGCGCCGTCTGGAGACACAGGTGCGGGCCGACAAGGTGATGGTTGCCTTTGTCGGTGAATTCTCGCGCGGCAAATCCGAACTGATCAATGCGGTGTTCTTTGCTGGTTATGGCCGGCGCATCATGCCCGCCAGTGCCGGGCGGACCACGATGTGCCCGACCGAAATGGGTTACGACCCCGATGTTCCGCCGTGTCTGCGACTACTGCCAATCGAATCACGTCTGCAACCCCAGGCGCTGATGGAGTGGCGCATGGTTCCCGAAAAGTGGACCAGGGTGGATCTTGATGTGAACGACCCCCAGCAATTGGCGGCTGCACTGGAGATGGTGGCCGAAACCCGGTTGGTCACCCGGGAAGATGCCCAGGCTTTGGGCTTCTGGCATAGCCAGGACCCGCAAGACAACCCGATCGTCGATGCGCAGGGCATGGTGGAGGTGCCCCGCTGGCGCCATGCGCTGATCAATATTGCGCATCCCCTGCTCAAGCAGGGGCTTGTGATTCTCGATACGCCGGGGCTCAATGCCATCGGTGCCGAACCGGAACTGACTGTCAGCCTGTTGCCCCAGGCTCAGGCAGTCGTTTTCATATTGGGCGCCGACACGGGCGTGACCAAGTCGGACATGACCATCTGGCGTGAGCACCTGGCGATCGATTCCGAGGGCTCCGATCTTCGTCTGGTGGTGCTCAACAAGATCGACACTTTGTGGGATGCGCTGAGTACGCCCCAGCAGATTCAGGCTCAGATCGATCGACAACGCGCTTCGACCGCCGAGATTCTGGGTGTCGCGCAAAGCCAGGTGATTCCAATCTCGGCCCACAAGGGACTGGTGGCCAAGGTTACCGACGATGCCGAACTGCTGGCTGCCAGTTGCCTGCCCAAGCTCGAGGAGGCGTTGGCCCACGGCATCATGGGCCAACGCCAGGAAATACTCGGCTCAGCGGTGGCGGTCGGCATATCAAGTCTGCGCCAGGAAACCGGACGTGTGATCAATATCCGCCGGCGTGACATGGCCGAACAGATGATGGAGCTCAAGGGCCTGCAGGGCAAGAACGCCTCGGTCATCAAGCACATGCGGGTGCGCATCACCCAGGAGCAGACCGAGTTCGACTTGAGCGGCGCCAAGATTCATGCTGTGCGTTCGGTTCACCTCAAGTTGCTGCGCGACGTATTCGACAGCCTCAGCGGCAGTGCGCTCAAGGGTGAGATGGCACAGCTCAGTGCGACCTTGCATCAGAAGGGTCTGAAGTTCGGCGTCAAGAAGTCGTACACCGAAACGTTCGATCGCCTGCGCGCGGTGTTCCAGCGTGTTCAGTCCCTGTGCGGTGAAATTCAGTCCATGCTGGCGGCCACCTTTCGCCAGCTCAATGGAGAACATGGTTTTTCGCTCCAGGCGCCAACGGTGCCACAGCTGGCGAGCTTCGTCCAGGATCTGGACATGGTCGAGCGGGGCCATCTGCAGTACCTGGGAGTTGCCAATACCTTCCGACTGGCCCAGGTCGAGTTTGCTGATCGCCTGGTGCGTGCGCTGGCGACTCGGCTGCGCACGATCTACGAGACAGCCCTGGGCGAAGTGGAGTTGTGGAGCAAGACTGCGGCGGCGCAGCTGGACGCACAGTTGCGCGAGCGGCGCCGCAATTTTGCGCGGCGGATCGAGGCCATAGATCGCATCCAGCAAGCAACCGGTGGCCTGGCGGACCGCATCCGCGAGATTGAGGCGCAGGAAACGGCAATGACCGAACTTGAAGCCAAACTTGGTGAACTCACCAACTACCTGATCCGGGTGCGTGAAACGCAGAAAGCCGAGAAAGCGCGGCCGATGGCGGCAGCCGAAGCGGAGATTGCGCGCTCTTGAAGCCGGCGGTGCAGGGGATTGCGGATTGCGTGGTGGCCTGGCAAAAGGTCCATGGCCGCCACGGACTGCCGTGGCAGGAAAACCGCGACCCTTACCGGGTCTGGTTGTCGGAGGTGATGCTGCAACAGACCCAGGTCACCACCGTCATCGGTTATTTCAATCGATTCGTCGCCAGATTCCCGGATGTGCATGCGCTCGCCAATGCCGGTCTGGACGATGTGATGGCCCAATGGAGCGGCTTGGGTTACTACAGCCGGGCACGCAATCTGCACCGTTGTGCCGGGCAAGTGGTGCAGCAATGGCAGGGCGAATTTCCACGCGATGCGACCACCTTGGCGAGTCTGCCGGGTATTGGTCGTTCGACCGCGGCTGCAATCACGTCACTGTGCTTTGGAGAGCGCGTTGCCATATTGGATGCGAACGTTCGGCGCGTGCTGGCGCGCGTGCTTGGCTTCGAGGCCGACCTGGCGCTTGCGAGCAATCAGCAGAAACTGTGGAAGGCTGCGACAGACCTGTTGCCCAGGGGCAAGCTTTTGCATGCCATGCCACGCTATACGCAAGGCATGATGGACCTGGGCGCAACGGTCTGCCTTGTGCGCCAGCCGTTGTGCCAGGATTGCCCGCTCCAATCGCTGTGCGCGGCGCGCGGGCTGGGTCGACCCCAGGATTTCCCGGTTCGCACCCGTCGCCTCAAGCGCAGTTCGCAGTCGGTCTGGCTGCTTTGGGCCCATACCGGGTCCAATGCCGTGTGGTTGCAGCGCCGGCCAGCTCCCGGCGTCTGGCCCGGCCTGCATTGTCTGCCCTGGTTTGACAGCCGCGAGGCGCTGGTGGAGCAAGTTCCGGCAGCCTATCGCAGCGCAATGCAGGACCGTCCGGGCTTCAAGCATGTACTGACCCACAAGGATCTGCACCTGCACCCGGTACAAGTGCAATTGCCCAGGCGGGAACTTGCGACCACGGATGGGCGATGGGTCGCCGCCAGCGACTGGCCGCAATTGGGTTTACCCGCGCCAGTGCGCCGTATCTTGCTTCAGGCGTGAGGCCAGCCAAACGAGGTTGTCGGAAAACGTCCGGGCGTGGCATCGAGTTCCCGGTGTCGACTCAAGGTTGTCCAGCGATCTGCAAACAGTCGCGTGAGTTCCTCCACCAGATAGACCGATCGATGCTGGCCTCCGGTACAACCAATGGCCACGGTGACGTAACTGCGGTTGTCGTTGGACAGCGGTTCGAGCCATTTGTCCAGGAACTGGGCAATCTGCAACAGCATCTGGTGGACCTGATCGTGCTGGCTGAAAAACGCCATGACCGCCTCGTCCTTGCCGGTCAATGACTTGAGGTCGGGTTCGTAATGCGGGTTGGGCAGCATGCGCACATCGAACACAAAATCGGCGTCGCCCGGAATACCGCGCTTGAACGCAAACGACTCAAATACCAGGGTCAGGTGCCCACCGCGAACGGCGATCAGGGACTTGACATATCGCTGCAGCTGGGAAGGTCGGATCAGGCTGGTGTCGATCACATGGGCATGCTCGCGCAGATCGGCCAGCAGTTCGCGTTCAAGCTCTATGGCGTCGACCAACGCGCGTCGATGGTCTTTTGCAGCGTCAGCCGCATCGGTCTGGGACAGCGGATGTTTGCGCCGCGATTCCGAATAGCGCCGCACCAGTGTGTCGGTCGTGGAATCGAGGAACAGGGATTTGATGACCACACCCATCGACGCCAATGTGCGCAGAAGTTGGGGCACTTGTGGCAATGCCTCTGCGCTACGCACGTCCATGGCAATGGCCACGCGTCTGTTGAGCCGCTTTTCCTGCAGTTGCACGAAGGACAGCAGTAATTCCGGCGGCAGGTTGTCGACGCAGTAATAGCCGGCGTCTTCAACCGCATGCAAGGCCACGGACTTGCCGGAGCCCGACATGCCGGTGATGAGTACCAGTTCCAGATCCATTGCGCGCCTTGGTTTGTGCTACAGCGAAGCCTGCAGCATCTCCTTGGCATGCGCAAGCGTGGTTTCCAGCAGTCGCTCACCGCCCAGCATGCGTGCGATCTCGGCCACCCGCGATTCGCCCTGCACCGCCGCGACAGTGCTAAGCGTCGTCTTTCCCCGCAGTTTTTTGGCCACGACCAGATGGTGATCTGCGCAGGCTGCGACCTGTGGCAGATGGGTCACAGCAAGCACCTGACGGTCGATTCCCAGCTGGCGCATCAGTCGACCGACAGTTTCGGCCACTGCACCGCCAACGCCCGAGTCGATTTCGTCAAAGATCAAAGTCGGCGTGGCACCAAGCCGACTCGTGGTCACTGCAATGGCCAATGCCAGGCGCGACAACTCGCCCCCCGAAGCAACCTTGGACACCTGACGCGGAGTGCTGCCGGCATGACCGGCGACAAGGAAGGCGACGTCGTCAAGCCCCGATTGCATTGCTTGGGCCGCAGCCTGCAGTTGAACCTGAAAGCTGCCCCCGGTCATGCCCAGGCCCTGCATCGCCTGGGTGACGGATTTGGCCAGTTGCGGCGCCGCTTTGGCTCGCGCGCGGGAAATCGCCTTGGCGTCGCGCATGTAGGCAGCATGCGCAGCCTGGTCCGCAGCCTGCAAGGACGCCAGGTCGGCTGCTGCATCAAGCCGCGCCAATGTGTCGCGCCAGCCAGCGAGCAGTTGCGGCAAGTCCTGCGACGCACATTTGTAGCGCCGCGCCAGGGATACCCAAAGCGCCATGCGTTCATCCAGTTGCGCCAGGCGCTGTGGATCGGGTTCGGTCTTGCGCAGATAGGCCTTGAGTGAATGGACCACGTCTTCCATTTGCGCAAGACTGGATAGCAATTGCTCGGTTAAATCGGCGAAGGCAGGCTCGTGTGCTTCCTGTGACTGCAGTTGGGCAAGCGCGCCTTGAATCGAGTCGAGTGCATTGGGCTCCGCATCCTGCAAGGTCTGGACGGCGCCGTGGGCCGCATCGATCAGCGCCTGCGCATGGGACAGCCGATGGTGCTCGGTACTCAACGTGTCCCATTCTTCGACGCCAGGCGCCAGCTTGTCGAGTTCGCCGATCTGCCAGCTGACCCGCTCGCGTTCGTTCTGCAGGTTGGCCTGGGCTGCCTGCGCCTCGGCCAGAGCCTTGCTACTGGAACGCCAGTCATGCCACAGTGCCTGCAAGGGCGCGCAGTCGATTCCGGCGTAGGCGTCGAGTAGATTGCGAACCGCATCGGGGCGCGTCAGGCTTTGCCAGGCGTGCTGGCCGTGGATGTCGATCAGTTGTTCGCCAATCTCCCGCATCTGGGTAGCGGTGGCCGCGCTGCCGTTGATCCAGCCCCGGCTTCTGCCTTGCGTGTCGACTGTGCGCCGCATCAAAAGCGTGTCGCTGGAGTCGAAGCCGGCAGTGTCGAGCCACGATGCCAATTGTTCAGGCAGGTCGAATTCGGCACTGACCTCTGTTCGGTCTGCGCCCTCGCGCACCGCGCCTGCGTCGGCGCGCGCGCCGGTGACGAGCTGCAGTGCATCGATCAGGATCGACTTGCCGGCGCCGGTTTCACCAGTCAACACGGTGCAGCCGCCGCCCAGGTCGATCTCGAGTTCGCCAACGATGACGAAGTCGCGCAGCGCGAGACGCCTGAGGGCCATGCTCAGGCCACCCCTTCGTTCCAGTGCAGTTTCTGGCGCAAGGTGTCGAAGTAAGTCCAGCCCTTGGGATGCAGGAAGCGCATGCGATGTTCGGAGCGCGAAACGACGATACGGTCACCATGCAGCAACGACGCCAGCGACTGCATGTCGAAATTGGCGCTGGCATCGCGCCCGGCCACGACTTCGATCGCGATTTCCGATGCGTCCGCCAGCACGATGGAGCGGTTGGACAGGGTATGCGGCGCAATCGGCACCAGCACCCAGCCCGGCAGTGAGGGATGCAGCAGCGGGCCACCGGCCGACAATGCGTAGGCGGTGGAGCCGGTCGGGCTGGCGATGATCAATCCGTCTGCGCGCTGGTTGGCGACGAAATGGCCGTCGACCTCGACCCGCAACTCGACCATGCCCGAGGTCGCACCCCGGTTCACGACCACATCGTTCATCGCCAGCGCGTCGAACACGCAATGGCCGTCGCGCATCACTCGGGCTTGCATCAGGCTGCGCCGGTCGTCTTCGAACGCTCCATGCAGTATCGGCAGCAGGATGGACTCATAGCCGTCCAGCGGAATGTCGGTGATGAAACCCAGCCGGCCTTGGTTGATGCCGATCAGCGGCACCTTGTGACAGGCCAGCTGCCGGCCGATGCCCAGCATGGTGCCGTCGCCCCCAACTACCAGTCCCAGATCGCAATGGGCCCCGATGCCGCTGACATCCAGCGTGGCGTGCCCAACGATGCCCAGGTTGCGCGCGGTCTCCATTTCGAACGCCACCTCGCAGCCCTGCGCATGCAGAAAGTGCGCGATGTTTTCCATCGCCAAACGTGACGATGCGCCGGCCGTACCGGAGCCGACTGCCTGGTACTTTCCAATAAGGGCCACATGGCGGAATTGCGACTGCATCGGCAAATTACATCACTAAAATGAAAGCATGCTGGATGACAGAGCCAAGTTGCTGATGAAAGCCCTGGTGGAGCGATATATCGCGGACGGGCTGCCTGTGGGCTCGCGTACGCTGTCGCGCCAAAGTGGGCTCGAATTGTCGCCCGCAACCATTCGCAATGTGATGGCAGACCTGGAAGACCTGGGACTGATCGTCAGCCCGCACACATCGTCGGGGCGCATTCCCACGGCGCGCGGATACCGATTGTTTGTCGACACGATGTTGACGGTGCAAAAGGGCGATTTTGCGGGCCAGATACTGGCGCCTGACCAGCCGCAGAAAGTGCTGTCCAAGGCGGCCAGCCTGTTGTCCAACCTGTCGCAGTTTGTCGGAGTCGTCGTGGCGCCGCGGCGCAGCTCGGTGTTTCGCCATATCGAGTTTTTGCGTTTGTCCGAGCGCCGCCTGCTGGTCATCATCGTCTCGCCCAATGGCGACGTGCAAAACAGGGTGATCTTCACCGAGATAGATTACTCGCAGGCCGAGTTGATCGAAGCGGCAAACTTCCTCAATTCGCACTATGTCGGCATGGCGATCGAGAACGTGCGCGAACGCCTGCATCAAGAGGTCGAATCGCTGCGCTCGGAAATCGCCACGTTGATGCATGCTGCTGTGACCATCAACACCGAGGAAAACGCGCAGGCCGACGACGGCGTCGTGATCTCGGGCGAGCGCAATTTGTTGGCGCTGTCGGATTTTTCCAGTGACATGGGCCAATTGCGACGCGCCTTTGATTTGTTCGAGCAAAAGGCGCAATTGATGCGCCTGCTGGAAGTTGCGGGCCAGGCAGATGGGGTTCGGATATTCATTGGTGGCGAAAGCAAGATAGTGCCGTTCGAAGACCTGTCCATCGTCAGTGCGCCTTATGAAGTAGACGGGCAGATCGTCGGCACACTGGGTGTGATCGGCCCCACCCGCATGGCCTATGACCGCATGATCCAGATTGTCGACATCACCTCGCGCCTGGTCAGCAATGCGCTGAGTTACCAGAAATAGCGGCCTATACAATCGCGGCTCGGTTGGGGCGTTAGCTCAGTTGGTTAGAGCAGAGGACTCATAATCCTTTGGTCGTAGGTTCAAGTCCTACACGCCCTACCAGTTTGCAAGGCCGGCGCTCGCTGTGATTGCCTTGTTTCATCTGGCGCACCGCAACTACCTTGCTTGTCGGCCCTTTTTCGCGGTAATCGGGCCGCGAAGAAAAATGTGTTGCATCCGAAACCTGGCTGCACTCACCACGATGCGGATTCAGGGCACGTCCAGCGATTTCGCCGCCTGACGCGACGCGCGAAACTTGTGCCAGGTGTGGGGTATCAACAGCCGCAATGGCATGCGCAAGTAATGGTGGCGTCCTAGCAGGACTGTGGCAGCAAAGTTCTGCGCGGCAGATGGGTGGCCGTCGGGTTCGGTCGGCATCAGCACGTGTGCCAGCAAGGGCAATAGCCAGGCGCGTTTGATCGGGCCGGGTCCTTGTTGTGCAATGGCGCTCAGCGCTTGCAGCGGAATCGGAGTCGCCAACCATAGCTGGCAGAAGTGACAGGCCAGAGCCAGTGGTTCCGTCAGGTTCAGCTCGCGCGCTCTCTCAGGCAGGCGCGTCCAGAAGTCGGCGTGCAGCACAGCGAAATGGCGCAGCATGCCGTCCAGATCGACCAGATCGCGAATGCGGTCACGCATATCGGAGTCATGAAACAGGTGCACCGCGCTGTGCAGCACCTGGTCTGTCGGATCGAATACTTTCCAGGCTGGCCATTTTGATGGCTTGAGATGCTTGAGCAAGGCGTTGGCATCAACGCAGGTTCGCGCAACCGGCGGCTGGATGTTGTGATGCAGATCGAGCTCCACCGCATGCAGCGGATGGGTCATCGGTGGCACCTCGTGGCTCCACTCGTGATAGTAGCGCTGGTCATGTGCGTCGAGCGTGGACTCCAGCCAACCGGCCTCGCGCAGCCGCTGTTGAGCGTCAGCAATATACGCCCTGGGCACAAGAATATCGACGTCGGACGGCAATCGGCCGGCGGCGATTGGCAGATCCTGTCCGATATAGGCGCCGCCTTTTAGCAGCACTAGCGGATAGTCCACGCCGTGCAGCGTTGCGGCCACGCGCTCGAGCACCCAGACCAAGGCACCTGTGCGCCAGCGCGACAACCGTTGTTCGCTGATGAGGTGGTGGCGCGCCTGAGGCGGTACTTGGTCGAGCAGCTCATCGCGAATCAGGCTTTCCGTCAGACGCGCCAGCAGGCGCAATCGGCGCGCCAATCGGACCACGCGCTCCCAATCGGCAAGCGACCATTGCAGTGACTGGCGAGGGTCGCGCAAGGCGGCCATCCAGGCCAGGTTGGCCGGCAGCGGTTGGAGCAATGGGTTCATGCGGCGCTGGCGTTCGCGTGGTGTTCCAGGACGCTTGGCCAATGGGCATCGATGGTGGCCAGCGCATCGTCAAGATCACTGTAGACCAATTGCCAGGCCGGGCATTGGCGCACCAGGTTGATGACGGCCTGAAACCCGGTTTCGGCCAGCAGGTTGTAGTTGAAGGCGTTGAATGCCAGTGCGGGAAACAGGACATGTTCAGGCAATGGTTCCCATCGCGTGGGGCTGCCGGCCTGCCATTTGGGCAACACGACCGCGCCGGGTCGCGCGCTTTCGCGGCGGCGTTGCACGGCCATCTTGCCAGGGGCCAAGTGGGCAACCCGGCCTTTGCGGGTTTTGGGGAATTCGGGGCCCAGCACGGCGTCTGGGGCGAAATTCCTTATTACCTCGATCGACTGGTTCTTTAGAGCGACTGGTTTGAGCATGGCTTGAAAGACGCCGGCATTCGTGTCGAAGGCGCCGAACTCGTCCGATAGCAAGCGCCAGCCCCTCTGGGTCAATGCCGCTGTCAAGGTGCTTTTTCCGGAGCCGGGCAATGCGGGCAAGATCAGTGCGAAGCCATCGCGCTCGACTGCGCCAGCGTGCAGCAAGAGCAGATTGTTCAGCCGTTGGGCGATCAGCCAGTTCGCGCCCCATTCGAACAAGGGCAAAGGGCTGTCGGATGGAAACGGGTCAAAGGCCAATTGCCCGTCGCAGTAGAGCAACACTTGCGGACGAATCCAACGCCTGACACCGCGCGGCCGCATGATGCGAATGTGGGCATCTGCCCAATCGGATTGATCGATGAAGGGGAAGTGTCGGTAGACTGCCTGTAGCTGAATCGCCAATGCCGGGCTATCGCTATGCACTTTCAGCTGTGCAGAGCCGACGTCAAGGCAGATGCCAGTTGAAGCCAAGGCATTGATAACGTCTTCGAGCGGGACATCGCCAAGCAACTGGGAGTTATTCGACACGGCGCTGGTTACTATGCGCCGACGCATGCTGCCGGCATTGTGCGCACCAAGCCGGCTTCGATCAGCCTGGCCCAGCTGCCTTCAACCAGTTCGACCAGCGACTCCGCTGACAGGCCACTGTCGGACGCGAGCAAATTGCAGATGCTGCCGGTGTCGGCCGTCTCAAGTTCAAGGATTTCCAGAATCGAAGCGCACTCGTCGTTGATTAGTGCAGTTTCACCTGTCGCCGGACTGAACGCAGCCCACAAATGCCCCATGGGTTCTACCAGCACACCCTCTACGCGCGCGAAGCGCCGCATCAAACTTTTCGGAAGGAAGTCCAGCAGGACTGATGAATTGCAGATTGGCCAGTGACAGGGCCGCCAATTCCCACAACGCCCGTAATATTGCCCAGTGAATCGATTTTCAATGCGACCCACGCACCATCTTGCGCGAGTAAGCCTTGATTAGTCGTCGGCTGTTGGCCTAACAATATTTGTCCGGCTGTAAAGCCCTGGTTCGTATTTCCTAGGTAGCAAATCCAATCCGTGCTACCGATAAAAGGTGCATTGGTGTTGGGAGCTCTCCAACTGGCAACATCTTGACCCTTTACCCAATTGGAAATGGAGCCATTTGACGTTCGCGTTAAAGTCCAAAGTCTGACCCGAATAAAAGTGTCACTGCTAAAAGAGGGCTCCGGATTTTGATTCCCTGCGACGTCTTTGGCAACGCAGGTCAACGAGGTTGCGGCAAACGCACTGCCGCTATAAAGGCTCAACGCTGCAGGCGCCGCAAATACACCGCGGACAAGGCGTCGTCTGGCGCTGATCTTTGCTGTCGATTCATTGTGGTCGTGGTTCACTTTGCACCCCTTTGTCCGGTCTACCCTGCAAATGCAACAAGGATCCCGGCGCCAAATCAAATGAGAAACGTCCCAAGGTCGATACCTTGCCTTGCTTCATCTACTGGTTGC
Source organism: Burkholderiaceae bacterium (assembly GCA_037968655.1). GTDB lineage: Bacteria > Pseudomonadota > Gammaproteobacteria > Burkholderiales > Burkholderiaceae_C > CAISIP01. The sequence continues at coordinate 3,466 of JBBKVW010000247.1, read as the reverse complement.
GAGCGTAACACTGTCGAAATTTGTCACAACGGCAATCATGCACAAATACGGGCCCGCACACACAGAGTTGTTCAAGCAAAAATCAAGCCAACATATCCGTTGGCGTTTAAGTCGTTGATAAATAAAAAAATTTCTTTTGTCGGGTAGCCGGAAAGCCATGGCAGAAAGTGATTGTGTAAGCTTTTCCGACTCGGACGGGGGTCACGACGGAAGTTGGTCGGCGTCATGCCAGGCGCCCCAAGGGCGTTTCATACCAATTGACGCAAATTGGAAGTGCAATGAACCAAGTCTGATGCGTTGACGGAAGCAAGGCTCCGCTACATCAAGATCCGGTGATTTGCGCTTCGCATCGGAATCATTCCAGAATGCTTGGTCGGACATAGTGCCATGGGCCCGTCGATTGCGCGGTGTAGACTGGCACGCGCCATTCATTGGTACCGTTTTCCAGATTCGCAAACATCACAGGAGTAACCCGTGTTCGAAAAAGTCGTCCCAGTCAACAAAGACCTGCACAGTCAGAAAAAAGTCAAGGAGATCACGAGTTTTGCCTTTGCGGCGAAGTTCCATGTTGCCTATGTGACGCTTCAGGAATTCACCCGGGCGGCGCCCATTTTTCCGATCGTGTTTCTGGAGGACAAGCCGAAGGACGAATTTCGACCGGTCGTTTTACTGGGGCTCAAACCGGGCGTCAATTCCTTTGTCGATGCGAACGGCAAGTGGATGGCTTCCTATATTCCCGCCGTTATCCGCAGGTACCCTTTCACACTGGCGCCTGCCGGCAAGGCCGGCGAGTATGTTGTTTGCATCGACGAGGAAAGCAGCCTGGTCAGTGACGGCGAAGGTGCTGCGCTTTTTGATGCAAGCGGCGCTCCAACCCAGGTAATCGAGAACGTCAAGCGCTACCTGACGGAACTGCAGCAGATGGAAGTGTCGACCAATGAGTTCTGTGCCTTCTTGGCCAAGCACAATATGTTCACCCCACTAAACCTTCGCGTACGCGAGAACAGTGGATTCAAAGACATTGCGGGTTGCTATGTGATCAATGAGGAGCGCCTGAACAATTTGTCCGACGACCTCTTTCTGGATATCAAGAACAAGCGCTATCTGCCGGCCATGTATGCCCACATGATTTCGCTTGCGCAGACCGAGCGTCTGGTCAAGTTGCAAGAAGGAGTATCAGAGGCCTCAGCCGAAGTGTCGGCCAAGCCATAGGCGGCAGCGCGCTAGTGTTAGAATTCGTCGCTTCGCGGCTGTAGCTCAGTTGGATAGAGTACTTGGCTACGAACCAAGGGGTCGTGGGTTCAATTCCTGCCAGCCGCACCAGAATTTCGGTTCTAGAACAACAGCTTAGAGGCGAAAGCCCCTAGGCTGTTTTTCTTTGGGGACGCAGAGCGCGTGATGCGCAACTTGGCACGATTGCATGAACAAGGCATTTACCCGCGAATCCGATCACGAGCCGGACGACGCCGACGACACACCGCGGCTGCCGGATTTGCCGGGCGGTGCCAAGAACTACATTACTGCGGCCGGGTACGCCCGGCTGCGCTCTGAATTGATGGACCTGATCGACAACGAGCGTCCCAAGATTGTTGAAGTCGTGCATTGGGCGGCCAGCAACGGAGACCGATCTGAGAACGGGGATTACATCTATGGCAAAAAGCGGCTGCGCGAGATCGATCGGCGCATTCGCTTTTTGACCCAGCGACTTGAAATCGCCGAGGTGACAGACCCATCGCTTCATTTTGGCAACGATCAGGTATTTTTTGGTGCGACTGTTACTTATGTCGATCAAGCGGGCTGTGAACGCACAATCACAATTCTGGGAGTTGACGAGGCCGACAACTCCCAGGGCCAGATCAGCTGGGTTTCACCGGTTGCGCGCACCTTGCTCAAGGCGCGCATTGGCGACGTGTTGCCATTGATCACGCCGGCCGGCATGGACGAGATAGAAGTGATTCGGGTGCAATACCCGAATCCGTCAGTGGGCGAAATCTCAGATCCGCAGCACCCTGAGCACTGAAGCAGTACGTCGCAAGTTGCGCAACGCCGCCTCCAGATGCGCGCGGTCACGCACGGCAATGACAAAGCGCAGATCCGAGGCGTCTTGCGCCGCCTCCTGTCCCATGTGGATGTGGGTGATGTCGGACTCTGCCGACGCGAGGGCCGCAGCAACCCGGGCCAATACGCCCTTGCCGTTGATGACAGACACCATGATCTCGGCCTCGAACGGCCGCGCTGGGTCATCCGACCATTCCACGTCAATGAATCGCTCACTGTCCTTGTTCTGCAGTTTTGCAGCCACCGGGCAATAGCTCGTGTGCACAACAAGACCCTCGCCGCGACCAAGGTATCCGACGATGGGGTCGCCCGGTATGGGGCGGCAACAAGTTGAGTACTGCACCGACGCGTTCTCGCTGCCGTCAAGCGTGACGATGCCTTGTCGGCTTGACGCGTCGGAGGTGAAGCGCTCGCGGGTGAGCAGCAGAGCATCGGGTCGCTCACCTTTTTCTTCGCCCAGCAAAGATACCAGGCGTTTCGCCACGATGGTCGCAATGCGCTTGCCCAGGCCGACGTCGGTCAGTAATTCTGCGCGGGTGCGATTGCCGGTGAAGCGCAGTAGCCTATCCCACACCGACTGGTACGCGGTTTCGTCCTCCGGGAAATGCGCAATCCCCTCGGCGCGAAGCGCCTGCGCCAACAATTTCTTGCCAAAAATCTCGGACTCGGCGCTGGCCAGCGTCTTGAGGTGATGCCGAATCTTGGAGCGTGCCCGTCCGGTTCTCACGAAACTCAGCCAGGCTGGATTGGGACTCGGTATGGATGCGGTAATCACTTCGACCACATCCCCGTTTTTCAGCTCGGTGCGCAGTGGTGCCTGCTCCCCGTTGATCAGAGCCGATACCGTGCGATCGCCGACATCACTGTGAATTGCATAGGCAAAATCCACTACGGTTGCGCCGCGCGGCAACGACAAGATCTGACTGCGGGGCGTGAATACATAGACCGCGTCCGGAAACAGGTCGACCTTGACATGCTCCCAGAATTCAGCGGCGTCGCCGGTTTCCGTCTGGATGTCGAGCAGCGATTGCAGCCACTGGTTGCCCAGGCCGTCGGACATTGCGCCATCCGGCGACTTGGCCTTGTACAGCCAGTGCGCAGCGACGCCGGATTCGGCGATCAGGTTCATCGATTCGGTGCGCAACTGGAACTCTATGTTCACGCCCGAGGGGCCAACGAGCGTCGTATGCAGCGATTGGTAGCCATTGAGTTTGGCAATTGCAATATGGTCCTTGAACCGGCCCGGAACCGGCTTGTACATCTGGTGCAGCACACCCAGCGCGGTATAACAATCGGTGAGCGTGGACACAATCAACCGAAAGCCATAGATGTCCGTCACCTTGGCAAAACTCAGGTGCTTGCGAATCATCTTGCGGTAGATAGAAAACACCGATTTCTCTCTACCCGC
>JBBKVW010000246.1:0-6236 GCA_037968655.1 Burkholderiaceae bacterium | reverse complement strand
CGATCGGTTGGGTCTGCCGCGGCTCTCATGACCTCAACTTCTCGAACCGCCCGGTGCGGACCCGCATGCCGGGTGGTGTGGCAGGGGCGCAGCCGATAACGGCTGCCCCCTATGCCGATACGAATTGAACAGGCTGGCGGGCCGATGCCTTGCAGCAAGACAGTACTTTCCGTCGCTGCCCTATCGTCCCTCGCAAAAGCGCATGAGCCCAGCTCATGCACTTGTGGCCTAAACATCGAAACTGACACGGCTGCAAACCCCCGATACTCGTGCGATCTTCAAGCGCACGACGGTAGGAGTCTTTCCCATGAGCGACGCAGCGGCTTCCCCCCCATCTGGTCGGCGCAGGCCAGGCCGTGGCGCCGGTACGGCGCGCGCAAGCGTCTCTACCACCAAGTACCGCAGCCTCAAGCACCGCTTCCCGCCGACCCCGGTGGTCTCCGAGGATGAGCTTGAAGCGATCCACGACGCGTCGCTCACCATCCTCGAAGAGATGGGCATGGATTTCATGCACGCGGGTGCGCGCGAGATTCTCAAGCAGGCTGGCGCAGACGTGCGCGAAGGCTCGGAGCGGGTGCGCTTTGACCGCAACCTGATCCTGCAAACGATCAAGACTTGCCCCTCCGAGTTCACGCTGCACGCGCGCAATCCCGAGCGCAATGTGCAGATCGGCGGCAAGCATCTGGCGTTCGCCCAAGTGGCGAGTCCGCCCAACTGCTCCGACCTGCAGGGCGGCCGGCGGGCTGGCAACCAGGTCGATTTCCGCAACATGGTGCGCCTGGCGCAGCGCTACGACATCGTGCATGCAAGCGGTGGCTATCCGGTCGAGCCGGTCGACCTGCACGCGTCGGTGCGGCATCTGGACTGCCTGTCCGACATCGCCAAGCTGACTGACAAGCCCTTCCATGTGTACTCACTGGGCAAGGAGCGCAACCAGGACGGGCTGGAGATCGCGCGCATCGCGCGCGGCATCTCGCGCGAGCAGATGGAGGCCGAGCCTTCGCTGTTCTCGATCATCAACAGTTCGTCGCCGTTGCGCCTGGACACGCCAATGCTGCAGGGCATCATCGAGATGTCCTCGCGCAACCAGATCATCATGCTGACACCGTTCACGCTGGCAGGCGCGATGGCGCCGGTCACGATCGCCGGCGCCCTGGCCCAGCAGAACGCCGAGGCGCTGGCGGGCATTGCCTTCACGCAGATGGTGCGCCCGGGCGCGCCGGTGGTCTATGGCGGGTTCACGTCCAATGTCGACATGAAGACCGGAGCCCCGGCCTTCGGTACGCCCGAATACATGAAGGCGGTGCTGGCCGGTGGCCAGCTGTGCCGCAGATACGGCATTCCTTATCGCACCTCGAACGTCTGCGCCGCCAACACGGTCGATGCGCAGTCGGCCTACGAATCGGTGTTTTCGCTATGGGCCGTGATCCAGGGCGGCGGAAACTTCATCATGCATTCGGCTGGCTGGATGGAGGGCGGCCTGACCTGCTCGTTCGAGAAGTTCATTGTCGATGTCGACCTGCTGCAGATGGTGGCCGAGTTCCTGACCCCGCTCGATGTCAGCCCGGCCGGCCTGGGCCTGGACGCGGTGCGCGAAGTCGGGCCGGGCGGGCATTATTTCGGCACCGCCCACACCCTGGAGCGCTTCGAGACCGCCTTCTACTCGCCCATCATCTCGGACTGGCGCAACTTCGAAACCTGGCAGGAGGCCGGCAGCCCGACCGCGTTCCAGAAGGCCAATGCGGTCTGGCAGAAAGAGCTGGCCGCATATGAGCGGCCGCCGATGGATGCGGCGATCGAGGAAGAACTCGATTCCTTCGTGGCCAGGCGCAAGTCTGAAGGTGGGGCTCCAACCGATTTCTGAGGCGGCTGCGCATCATCCGGCGGGCAGGCGACTGACCGACCGGCGCTCTTCGTTCCATTCGAACAGTCAAGCAAAGCCACACGATGGCAGGCGCCCGGGCGTGTACAACAACACAAGACTGTGCACGGAGCGTGTTTCAATATGGACAGCCCACGCAATGGGCCACGGCAAAAATTCAAGGAAGCTGACAAGTGAAAACAACAGCGCGGGTGGTGGTGATCGGCGGCGGCGTGGTCGGGTGCTCGGTGCTCTACCACCTGACCAAGAAGGGCTGGAGCGATGTCATGCTGCTCGAGCGCGACCAGCTCACGTCGGGCTCGACCTGGCACGCGGCCGGCGGCTTTCACACCCTCAATGGCGACCCCAATGTGGCGATGCTGCAAAGCTACACCGTGGGCCTGTACAAGGAACTGGAAGAAATCTCCGGCCAGTCCTGCGGCCTGCATCTGTCGGCCGGCATCATGCTGGCCGACACGCCGCAGCGCATGGAATTCCTCAAGACCACGGTGGCCAAGGGACGCTACCTGGGCATGGCGACCGAGATCATTTCGGTGGCCGAGGCCAAGAACTACTTTCCTTTCATCGAGGACCAGCATTTCATCGGCGCCCTGCTCGACCCCAATGAAGGCCACCTCGACCCCTCCGGCACCACCTATGCCTATGCCAAGGCAGCCAAGCTCGGCGGCGCCACGATCGAAGTGCAGACCATGGTCGAGGGCCTGGAGCAAAAGCCCGACGGCAGCTGGCGCGTCACCACCAGCAAGGGTGTCGTGGAATGCGAGCATGTGGTCAACGCAGGTGGCCTGTGGGCGCGCGAGGTCGGCCGCATGGTGGGCATCGAGTTGCCGGTGCTGGCGATGGAACACATGTACCTGGTCACCGACGAGATCCCCGAGGTCGTGGCCTACAACAGGCAGGCCGGCAAGGAGATCGGCCACGTGATCGACTTTGGCGCCGAATGCTATCTGCGCCAGGAGGGCAAGGGCATCGTGCTGGGTGCCTATGAAAAAGCCTGCGTGCCTTGGTCGCCCAAGGAGACGCCGTGGAGTTTCGGCCAGGAACTGCTGCAGCCCGACCTGGACCGCATCGCGCCCTCGCTGGAAGTGGCGTTCCGGCATTTCCCCAAGCTCGAGCACGTGGGCATCAAGCGCGTCATCAACGGTCCGTTCACCTTCGCACCCGACGGCAACCCGCTGGTCGGCCCGGTGCGGGGGCGTACCAACTTCTGGTCGGCCTGCGGCGTGATGGCCGGCTTCAGCCAGGGCGGCGGCGTCGGCCTGGCGCTGTCCAACTGGATGGTCGACGGCGACCCGGGCTTCGACATCTGGGGCATGGACGTCGCGCGCTATGGCGACTGGGCCACGCGCAGCTACACCAATGCCAAGGTGCGCGAGAACTATGCGCGCCGCTTCTCGATCCGCTTTCCGAACGAGGAACTGCCGGCAGCGCGTCCCATGCAGACCACGCCGCTGTACGACAGCATGATCGCGCAGGGCGCGGTGATGGGCGATTCGTGGGGCATGGAGACGCCCTTGTGGTTTGCCCCGAAAGGCAGCGCGGCCAAAGACATCGTGTCATTTCGCCGCTCCAACGACTTCGAGCCAATCAAGGCCGAGTGCCGTGCGGTGCGCGAGGCGGTCGGCGTGACCGAGATCGCCAACTTCGCCAAGTACGAAATTACAGGCGCTGGCGCCGAGGCATGGTTGCTGGGCATGATGACCAACACCATGCCCAGGCTCGGGCGCATCATGCTCACGCCCATGCTCAACCCGCAGGGCCGCATCATCGGCGACTTCACGATTGCCAAGGCGGCCGAGGGCCGCTTCATGATGTGGGGCTCGAGCCAGGCGCAGGTCTACCACATGCGCTGGTTCGAGCAGCATCTGCCCAAGGACGGTTCGGTGCGCATCGAGGCGCTGGGCATGCGACTCATCGGCCTGTCGATCGCCGGACCGAAGTCGCGCGAGCTGTTGCAGCGGCTGACCGACGACGATATGTCCAACGCGGCCTTCACGTTCATGGATTACCGGGAGATGGACGTCGCCACCGTGCGCGCCAAGGTCAACCGCATCACCTATACCGGCGACCTTGGCTACGAGATCTGGGTCGCGCCAGAATACCAGCGCCGGCTCTACCAGAGCATCATGGACGCCGGCGCCGACCTGGGCCTGAGAAACTTCGGAATGCGGGCCCTGCTGTGCCTGCGGCTGGAAAAGCACTTCGGCACCTGGTTCCGTGAGTTCCGTCCGATCTACGGCCCCTTCGAGGCCGGGCTGGACCGCTTCATCAAGCTGGACAAGCCCGACTTCATCGGCAAGGCAGCCGCCGTGAAGGAGAAGCAGGACGGTCCCAAGCGCACGCGCGTTTGCATGGAAGTGGACGCGGTCGATACCGACGTGATGGGCGACGAGCCGATCTGGGTCGATGGCAAGGTCGTGGGCTGGGTTACCTCGGGCGGCTATGGCCACTGGGTCGGGCAGTCGCTGGCGCAGGGCTATATTCCGAGCGAACTGGTCAAGCCGGGCATTCAGATGGAGATCGAGATCCTGGGCGAGCGGGTCACAGCGCGCCTGCAGTCAGAGCCGCCATTCGACCCGCAGGCGCTGCGGATGAGGATGTAGGCATGGGCCAGCGCTATTCGGCCTGGTCGCTGTTCAAGAACGCCCTGGGCGGGCACAAGGCCTGGGAGCCGGCCTGGCGCGACCCAGAGCCCAAGAAGACCTACGACGTGGTCATCATTGGCGGCGGCGGCCACGGCCTTGCCACCGCCTATTACCTGGCGCGCAACCACGGCCTGCGCAATATTGCGGTGCTCGAGAAAGGTGCCATCGGCTCGGGCAATGTGGGCCGCAACACCACCATCGTGCGCTCCAACTACATGATGCAGGAGAACACCGCGTTCTACGAGCATTCGATGTCGCTGTGGCGCGACCTGTCACGGGAGCTGAATTACAACGTGATGTTCTCGCCGCGCGGCTATCTGTTTGCAGCCTGCTCGCAGGCCTCGCTGGACGGCCTGGTGCGCCGCGCCAACACCATGCGTCTGAATGGCATCCGGGCCAACATACTGACGCGCGAGGAGGTGCGCAAGGAGGCGCCGTATCTGGACTTCTCGACCCAGGCGCGCTTTCCGATCTACGGCGGCATGCTGCAGCCCGATGCCGGCACCGCGCGCCATGATGCAGTGGCCTGGGGCTATGCCCGCGCCGCCGACCAGTGCGGTGTCGACATCATCCAGAACTGCGAGGTGCTGGACTACCTGTGGGCCGGCGAGCGCATCGTCGGCGTGAAGACCACGCGCGGCGACATCGGCGCCGGCAAGACGGCGCTGGCCGTCGCCGGCCACACCTCGGTGCTGGCGCAAAAGGCCGGCCTGCGCCTGCCGATCGAAAGCCATGTGTTGCAGGCCTTCGTGACCGAGTCGATCAAGCCGGTGGTGCACCATGTGGTGGTGTGGTCGGCAACCTATTTCTATGTCTCGCAGTCGGACAAGGGCGGCCTGGTGTTTGGCGGCCATATCGACCGCTACAACAGCTATGCGCAGCGCGGCAACCTGCCCAATATCGCCGAGACCACGCAGGGCCTGGCCAGCCTGAGTCCGTTTGCGTCGCGCCTGCGCCTGCTGCGCCACTGGGGCGGCATCATGGACATGACGCCCGACGGCAGCCCTTTCATCACCACCACGCCGGTGCCCGGCTTCTATCTCAATGGCGGCTGGTGCTATGGCGGCTTCAAGGCCACGCCGGCCTCGGGCTGGTGCTTCGCGCACACGATCGCGCATGACCGGCCGCACCCCTATAACGAAGGCTTCACGATGGACCGTTTCGCACGCGGGCGCTCCATCGACGAGGCCGGCTACGGTCCCTACAACCATCTGCAATAGGCGGCGCACGATGCTCAGGATCCACTGCCCCTATTGCGGCGAACGAGACCACGACGAGTTCAGCTATTTCGGCGATGCCACCAAAGCCTATCCGCCATTGGGCGCCGAGCACCATGACGCCTGGGTCGAGGCCGTCTTCATGCGCGACAACCCCAAAGGTGAGCATCTGGAGTTCTGGCAGCACACGCTGGCCTGCCGGCGCTGGCTGGTGGTGCTGCGCAATACGGTGACGCACGACATCCTGGCCGTGCTACCGGCGCGCGACAGACCGGTTCCGGCTTACCAGGCGCTTGCCGCGCCGCCCGACGCGCTGCCCGACGCGCCGGTGCCTGACGCGAAAGGCTCGGCATGAACGCGCTGGCTAGCGACAGTGGGGCGTTCCGCCTGCCTGGCGGCGCGGCAAGCGCCTGGTAAGCCGGAACCGGTCTGTCGCGCGCCGGTAGCACGGCCAGGATGTCGTGCGTCACCGTATTGCGCAGCACCACCAGC
>JBBKVW010000245.1:0-37270 GCA_037968655.1 Burkholderiaceae bacterium | reverse complement strand
GGCCACGTCTGACGGCAACGGCGCAACCCGGGTGGGCTACACCGGCGCGCAGGCGAACCCGACGATGCTCGGCACCGCCGGCGACGACGTGATCGTGGGCGGCGACGGCGACGACGTGATCATCGGCGGCCAGGGTGCCGACCTGCTCACCGGCGGTGCCGGCAGCGACACCTTCATCTTCCGTTCATCGGATGGTGGTGCGGTGGATTCGATCACCGACTTCCAGCTCGGCTCCGGTGGCGACAACATCGTGCTGGGTTCCCTGCTCTCCGGTTACACCGAAGCCAGCGCGTCCGACTACCTTGCGCTGCGCGAAAGCGGCTCTGACACCATTCTGAGCATCGACCGCGATGGCGCAGGCAGCCAGTACGGCATGGAGGACCTGCTGGTGCTGCAGGGGGTGACCGGCGTCGACCTGACTGTGTTGCTGCCACAGATCGACGCCAACCCCTGGATCTAGGCTTCAAGTGCAGCCCTGGCGCAAACTGGCGTTCAAACACGGTACTAAGGCCGTTTTCCAGGGCTCACTTGGCGCTTGGCGTCACGAATCTGCGGTAAGTTCAGGGCCGCAACGATGAACACCCTAATCGCATTACTCAGGCGCCCGCTACTGCATGTGGCGGGCATGTCCTTTCTGCTTAACCTGCTGCTGATAGCGCCTGCGCTGTTTATGCTGCAGGTGTATGACCGTGTGCTGACCAGCCAGAGCGGCGAAACATTGCTGGTGCTGCTGGTCGGCATGGTCATCGCATTCACGCTGCTGCTGGTGCTCGACTACCTGCGCGCACGCCTGCAGGGCGTGGCGGGCAATCTCGTTGGCGATTCGCTGTCGCCGGCGGTGACCAAGATCTCGGTCGCGCTGGGGGCGCAGCGCAGCGCCCGCGCCGCGCCCGACGGCTTGCGTGACGTGGGCGCCCTGCGGGCACTATTTTCGGCCCAGGGTCTGCTGGCGCTGTTCGATGCGCCATGGGTCGTGGTCTACGTGGCGGTGATATGGCTTGCCCATCCCGTGCTTGGCATGACGGCCGCCGCTTCGGCAGTGCTGATGCTGCTGATGGCGGTGGCGAATGATTTGCTGACGCGCCGCAATATCGAGGCGCTGCAAAAGGCTGCCGCCGGTGCAACACGCTACCTGGAGGCGTCGTTTCACAACGCCGAGGTGGCGCAAGTGCTGGGCATGACCGACGCCCTGATCGCGCGCTGGCGCAAGAAGAACGCGGAGGCCAGTGCCTTGCAGCGTCCCACCGCCACCCGCACCGTGGCGATGGCCGCGCTGACGCGCACCCTGCGCCAGGTCCTGCAGGTGGCCATGCTGGCCACTGCTGCCTATCTGGTCATCATGGGGGAAGCCACCGCCGGGGTGATGATTGCCGCGACCATACTGCTGGGGCGCGCGCTGGCCCCGGTCGAGCAGATCGTGGGGAGCTGGCGCGTGCTGGCAGACGGACGGGCGGCGTTTCATCGCCTGGCCAGCCTGCTGTCCGCGGCGGGCGCAGAGCCCAAGCGCATGGCTTTGCCGGCGCCAAAGGGGCACCTGGTCGCCCACAATCTCGTGTTCCGCGCGCCGCAGGGCGAGCGGATGCTGCTGGCCGGTGTGTCACTGCAGCTCGAACCCGGACAGTCGCTGGGCATCATCGGATCCAGCGGCGCCGGAAAATCGACACTGGTGCGATTGCTGACTGGCGTGTGGAAACCCGCCTCAGGCAGCGTGCGCCTTGACCAGGCCGATCTATCGCAGTGGCCGCGTGAAGATATCGGCCCCTGGATTGGCTACGTGCCGCAGGACGTGGAGCTTTTCGCCGGCACCGTGGCCGAGAACATCGCCCGTTTGGGCGAGGTCGATTCGGACAAGGTGGTGCGGGCCGCCCAGCGCGCCCATGTGCACAACATGATCCTGTCGCTGCCCGAGGGCTATGACACGATGATCGAGCCGACTGGCACTGTAATCTCGCCCGGCCAGCGCCAGCGCATTGCGCTGGCCCGCGCGCTCTACGGCGATCCCCGGCTGGTTATTCTGGACGAACCCAACTCCAATCTGGACGGCGCGGGTGAAGTGGCGCTGGGCGAGGCGATCAAGTCCCTGCGCGGCACAGCGACCGTGGTGGTGGTCTCGCATCGCAGTACCCTGATGCAGCATATGGACACCATGCTGGTGCTCGACGCCGGCAAGGCGCTGCACTACGGCAGCACGGCCGAGGTATTGGCAGCGCTGCAGCAAAAGGCGCAGGAGCATGCGAGCGGTGGCGCCCAGGTGATCAACCTGGCACGTGGGGCGCACGGCGCCGAACCGGCCGCGGCACGCGGCGGCCCGGCCAGGGAGAAACCGGTATGACCACCGCCGGGCCGCTCCCAAGGGCGAATTTCGCAATGCGCAGCATGGAGGTTGCCTGATGAGCGCCGGAGAAATGCTGTTACCTGGCTCGGACCCGGCTTTGGTTCCGCATCTGGCCGAAGCGCGTCGACTGGCGCGCTGGGGCATCGCCGTGGTGCTGCTGTTTGCAGCACCAGTGGCCGCATGGATGGCGCTTGCACCGCTGTCCTCGGCAGTCGTGGCACAAGGGTTTGTCAAGGTCGACCAGGACCGGCGGCCGGTCCAGCATACCGAGGGTGGCCTGGTGCGCGAAGTGCTGGTGCGCGATGGCCAGCGGGTCAAGCTGGGCGAGACGCTGTTGATCCTGGGCGACGTCGCGGTGGATGCAGAAATGAACCGGCTCAATTTCCGGGTGACGACCGAGCGCGCCAGTCTGGCCCGGCTGGAGGCCGAGCAGGTGGGGGCGCCGCAAGTGGCTTTTCCCGCCGATCTGTTGCAGGCGGCCGCCGCCGACCCTAGGCTGGCAGAGCAGATTGCCAAGGAGCGCGCGCTGTTCGCAGCGCGCCGGGAGTCCTTGACCAGCCAGGTTGCGTTGCTGCGGGTGCAACGCGAAAAAATACTGCTGGAGGGCAAGTCATTGCAGGCCCAGATTACCCAGGCAACGGAGTCGCAGGCCTTGCAGCGCGCCGACCTTGAGACCCAGCGCAGGCTGCTCAAGGACGGGTATATCTCGTCGTCCCGCATTGCGCAGTTGGAGGCGCCCCTGGCTGACTACGGAGTCAAGCTGGAAGAGCGCCGCTCCGAGGCCGCGCGTGCCGAGCAAAGGATGGTCGATACCGACTTGCGGATCAAGGCACTTGAAAACGAATACCGCCAGGAGGCTAGCGATCAGGTCAAGGTAATTACTGCGCGACTGGCTGAAATACAGCAGGAGCTGCGCAAGTCGACAGACGCGTCGGCGCGACAGGTCATTGTTGCGCCGGCCGCGGGCGACGTTGTCAACCTCAAATTCACTTCCCCCGGTGCCATCGTGTCGCCGCGTGAGCCGATCGCCGAAATCGTGCCAGCCGATCCGCGCCTGCTGATCGAGGCCCATATCCGGACCGAGGACGTGGCACGTCTGCATCAGGGGCAGCGGGCCGAGATCCGCTTCACCGCCTATCGCTACCGCACCACCGACCTGGTCGAAGGCAAGGTGGTGTATTTGTCGCCGGATCGTGCGGTGGACCGGATGACCAATCTGCCTTATTACGTGGCACTGGTCGAAGCGGACCAGACCTCGTTGGGAAAATCGGCCGAGATCAAACCGCAAGCGGGTATGCCAGCAGAGGTGTACATCAAGGGCGAGGAGCGCACGCCGCTGCAATATCTGGTGGAGCCACTGACCCAGGTCATGCGCAGGGCCGCGCGCGAGCGGTGAGGACTGCGCGCCAAGCAAGGTGTCTGCAGCGAGCACCGGACCCAGCATCCTGAACCGGGGTTCAGGTGGGCGAGGTCAGCTTTGGCGTCGGGTTCATCTAACGCGAGACGATCACACCAGCCAGGCAATGTTCCAAGCCCGAGCTACGAGAGCATTGGTTACAGGAAATATAAGGCCCGGTGAGCACTGCAGACCTTGGCAATTGTAGGCGCACTGTTTGCAGGCGGATGTGGCAAAGTACCTGCTTGATGCAGGACTATTTTTCAGATCAACTGACCGTCTTCGCTTAGAGCGCGATCGAGCCGGTCGAGCAGCGAGGTGAGCATCAGGCCGTCGTCGTTGTCCCTGGCAAGCGCTTCATCGTCACTGTCGCCGGACTGGCGCGCTTCACCGTTGTGTGCGAGGCCCGCACCATCGCCCAGATCAAACGCCAGATTGAGCGCGGCCAGAACAGCGATGCGGTCGCGTGCGCGTACTTTGCCGACGTCACGAATCTTGCACATGGCGGTATCGACGCGTTCGACCGCGTCAAGCAGCCGTGCCTCGCCACCGGCCGGGCAGCCGAGCAGATAGTTCTGCCCCATGATCTGGACTTCAAGCTGCTTCATGACGTGTCTTTGCTGGAGTTGCCAACCCCCGCCTCGGGCAGGCGGTCAAGCAGGGCATCGACACGTGCGCGGGCCGCTCCCAGGCGTGATTTCAGGGAATCGCGCTCGTTGGTGAGGTTCTCGACCTGACTGGCAAGCAGCGTGTTGGTGCGCTGGAGTTCTGCGTGGCGGACCAGCAGGCGCTCCACGCGCTCTGCGAGTTGGTCGATTTTGGACTGGTTCGACATAGATCGGTCATTGTAGAGTTAGCGAGACAGACCATCGCATAAAATCCGCGTGTTGGTGCTCGCGGTGTGGTTCGCATGCCGCAGTTCAACGGGAAGCAGGGGGTGAAACCGGTAACGGCGAATCCAACCTGCGCTGCCCCCGCAACGGTAAGTGGACGGGTCTTTGCACTCCGCTTCCATCACAGCCACTGGGCGCTTTGAACAGGCGCTTGGGAAGGCGATGGGAGTTGTTCCACCAGCCCGGATACCGGCCAACAAGGCGGTCGCCTGCCCGCAGGCGACCATGACGCCCGTATGCTGTCGGGGACGACGGCCAGGGTAATCGCTCTGCTGGTCCATCATGAATTCTTTTGTTTCCTACCCGCGCAAGGATGTTTCGCTGCGCCTGTATGCCATTCCTTTTGCAATTGCCGCTGCGCTGCCTGCACTGGCGCAACAAACACTGGCGCCTGTCACGGTCACTGCGACCCGCTTTGCCGAGCCGGCGGCCGGTTTGCCTTTCGGAGTGAGCATCATCACGGCCGAAGACATTCGCGTGTCTGGCGCAGGCTCGGTCAATGAAGCCGTCATGAAGTTGCTGGGTGTCGTGGCCCGGCTCGATACCTCGGGCGGCAACAACTACAGCCTGGACCTGCGCGGTTTTGGCTCCACATCCGACAGCAACCAGGTCATCATCGTCGACGGCCTGCGCTTGAATGAGGCCGATTTGACCAGCGCTGGACTGTCCTCTATCCCGATCGCGACGGTGCAGACAATCGAAGTGCTGCGCGGAACCGGCGCCGTCCTGTATGGCGAGGGCGCGACAGGCGGCGTCATCATCATCACGACCAAGGCCGGTATCGGCGCCCAGCGGGTCAACGCCGCGCAGTTGTTCGCGGCCGCTGGAAGCCTGGGCCTGCGCGAAACCCGGGCGTCCGCGACGCTGGCGTCAGGCGGCTTCTCGATTGACCTTGCCGCGAGCGACCGCAACAGCGACGGACACCGGATCAATCTTGCATCGGCAGCGGATGCCGTTTCTGCGGCGGCGCAGTGGCGCAACGACTGGTTGCGGCTGGGCCTGCGTAGCGGCCGCGACGCCAGTCGCAGTGGCTCGCCGGGCGCTTTGACGGCAGCCCAGTACGCCGCCGATCCACGACAAGCCAATTCGCTGACCGAGTACAGCGCCGCACAAAAATCCCAATCCGGAGTCTTCGCCGAGGCTTTCGTCGGCAACTGGCAATTGGTTGCCGATGCCAATCAGCGCAGCAAGCGCTATGACAGCGTGGCATTCGGGTCGCCATATGCCTATGCGGTCGACGCCAGCAACAACAGCCTGCGCGCACGCCATGAAGGCACTCTGGCGCAGATGCCCAATGCCTTCGTCGTCGGGCACGACAACGGGCATTGGGAGCGTACGTTCGTGCGTTCGCTGTTCACGCCTGCCGGTACCCGGGCACGGGCACGCAGTTCGGCCTGGTATGTCAAGGATGACCTGACGCTTCCAGCCACCGGAACGCGCCTGTCGCTGGGCTACCGCGACGAGAGCCTGGTCAAGTCCGAGGCTTCCTCTGCAAGCGCGCTGGACCAAGACCAGCGGGCCTGGGAACTGGGGGTCAGCCAGCCACTGGGGCAGGGCATTACCGCCTATGGCCGCATCGGGCGCAGTTTCCGGCTCGCCAATGTCGACGAGTTCTCGTTCACCAATCCTGGCGTTCCACTGAAAGCACAGACTTCGCGCGACACCGAAATTGGCGCGCGATGGCGTGCGGGCACATCGGCAGTTGAACTGCGCTGGTACCGCAGCGCGTTGCGCAACGAGATTGGCTACGACCCGGCGGGCAATGGACCTTTTGGCCCCTTTGGCGCAAATGTCAATTTCGACCCGACGCGGCGTCAGGGACTCGAACTGGAGGCCTCCCACGCCGTGACTCCAATGCTGGACCTGCGGCTCAATGCCGCGTTGCGTCAGGCCCGGTTCGTGCAGGGGCAGTACGCCGGCAACGATGTGATGCTGGTGCCCAAGCGCACCGTCGCCTTGCGGGCGGACTGGCGCCCGGCGCCTGGGCACCGTATTGGCGGCGGCGTGATCTGGGTATCCCGCCAGAGCCCGGATTTCGCCAACGCGTGTTCGATTCCGTCATACGCAATCACGGACCTGCGCTACTCCTATGAGTGGCGCAATGTCGAACTGGCACTTGGCATCGCCAATCTGACCGATCGCACGTACTTCACCCAGGCGTTTGGCTGTACGGCCGGTATTGCGACATCAATCTATCCGGAGGCCGGGCGTACCATGACGGCCTCGGTACTGATCAAGTTCTAGTCATGCCCCTGGATACCGCTGTCGTAAATGCCCTCGGGCCGCAGCGCATCGTCTGCCTGACCGAGGAAACCACCGAGTGGCTGTATCTGCTGGGGCAGGAGCATCGCATCGTCGGCATCTCGGGCTACACCGTTCGGCCGCGGCGCGCGCGCCAGGAGAAGCCGCGTGTCAGTGCCTTTTTGAGCGCCAAGATCGACAAGATACTGGCGCTCGAACCGGACTGTGTATTCGGGTTCTCCGATCTCCAGGCCGACATTGCGTCCGCTCTGATTCGCCACGGTGTGCAGGTCACGGTGTTCAATCAGCGCAGCATCGACGAAATTTTCAAGATGCTCTACCAGGTGGCCGCGATGCTGGGGCAGGCCAGCGAGGGCCTGATTCGCATCGCGGCGATGCGCGATGGGCTTGCTGCAATCGCCAGTGCCGCCGCAGCGCTGCCGCGACGGCCACGGGTATTTTTCGAAGAGTGGGACACGCCGCATATCTGTGCCATCCGCTGGGTGTCCGAATTGTTGACTGTCGCAGGAGGCGACGACTGCTTTGCCGAGTTGTCGCTCAAGTCCCTGGGCAAGGACCGCATCATTGCCGACGGCGACGAGATCGTGCGCCGCAATCCGGACATCATCATCGGTTCCTGGTGTGGCAAGAAGTTCCGGCCCGAGAACGTCGCGGCGCGCGCCGGCTGGCAAGCGGTCAATGCGGTGCGCGATCGGCAGCTGTTCGAGATCAAGTCGGCCGACATACTGCAGCCCGGACCGGCGGCGCTGACCGACGGCGTCGCGCAACTGCACCGCATCATGCTGGATTGGGCAGCGCGCCATGGCTGAGCAGACTGACGCTATCGGCGCCTTGGCAATGGATTGTGTGCCCGCATCCGAGCGGCCTGCAGGCCGCTCTGGAACCTGCGCAGCGGCATGCTGCAGATGAAAATGATTTCCTGGTGGCGCGCCATCGCAGTGGCGCTGGTGTTGATACTGTCGAATCATTGCGCGTTGGCACTGGAGATCACGGATGACAGGGGCGTGCGGGTCCGGATTGCACAGCCGCCGCTGCGCATCGTCAGTGTCCTGCCCTCGCTGACCGAGATGATCTGCCAGCTCGGTTATTGCGACCGCCTGGTGGGGGTGGACCGCTATTCCAATTTTCCCGAACAGGTGCGTGCCTTGCCCAAGGTCGGTGGTGGCCTGGACCCGCAGGTCGAGGCGATTGTGGCGCTGCGGCCCGATATCGTGCTGTTGGCAGCATCTTCGCCGGCCGCGGCACGGCTGGAGTCGCTGGGCCTGCGGGTGCTGGCGCTCGAACCCAAGCGCCATGCCGATGTGCGCAGGGTGTTGTTGCTGATCGGGCAGATGCTTGGTGCCAGCAATGCGCAGGATCTGTGGAATACGATCGACGCCGGCGTCACTGCAGCGGCGCGCTCGCTTCCGCCATCGGTGCGCGGAAAACGGATCTATTTCGAGGTCAACAGTGCACCCTACGCGGCAGGCGAGGCATCGTTCATAGGCGAGACGCTGCAGCGCCTAGGTATGCGCAACATCGTTCCAGCCGCGCTGGGGCCATTTCCAAAAATCAACCCCGAGTTCGTGGTGCGTGCCGATCCCGACCTGATCATGGTCGGCGACGCTAGCTTTGCCGGCATCGCGCAACGCCCCGGCTGGGCCGGCATGCGGGCCATCGCGACGCACCGCGTCTGCGTATTCGACCCGGCGCAGTCTGATGTGATCGTGCGTGCAGGGCCCCGCATGGCCGAGGCAGCAAATGCCATGGCGCAGTGCGTGCTGCGTCATCTTCAGTGATGGGTGCGGTGCTCAAGGCCGCGCTGCCGCGCAGCGGGCGAACGGCGCTGGTCGCCTCAGGACTGTTTGCGGCGACCTGCCTGCTGCTGTTGCTGGGCGCGGCCATTGGCAGCACCGGCTTTGAAAGCCTGTTCGATGCACGCCATGATCCGGTGGCGATCCAGATCATTCGCGACATCCGCGCACCGCGCGCGCTGGGTGCGTGGCTGGCCGGTGCCCTGCTGGGACTGGCCGGGGCCATAGCCCAGGGGCTGTTTCGCAATCCACTGGCAGACCCCTACTTGCTGGGCAGCGCCTCGGGCGCTTCGTTTGGCGTCGCAGTGGCGCTGGCATTGATGGGATCCACGCCATTTGCAACGCAATGGGTAGCGCGCCTGGGCCTGACCAGCGCAGCCTTTGTCGGCGCTACAGCCGCGGTTTTCCTGACATTGCTGCTGGCGCAGGGAGTGCACCAGACCATGCGACTCTTGCTGGCCGGCGTGGTGGTGGGCGTGGTTCTTGGCGCGCTGGGTTCGCTGGTCATGATGCTGCAACCGGAAGTGATGCTGTCGATGCAGGCCTTCATGCTGGGCAGCACCGGATTCGTCGGTTGGTCAGCCTGTGCCGTGATGGCCGTGGTCTGGCTGGTGTGCATCGCGCTTGCAGCAGCTTTGAGCCGGGTACTGGACGGCCTGTCACTGGGCGAGGCCACTGCCGCCAGCCTGGGGCTGCCACTGGCGCGCGTGCGTGCCGTGCTGGTGGCCACGCTGGCGCTGGCCACCGGTGCTGCGGTGGCGCAGACCGGCCTGATCGCCTTTGTCGGCTTGGCAGCGCCGCATCTGGTGCGCTCATTGCTGCGCAGCACGCATCGGCGATTCGTGGTGCTGTCCAGCCTGATGGGCGGCGTGCTGCTGCTGGCCGCCGATACGCTGGCGCGCTGGCTGATTGCCCCGCAGGAGTTGCCGGTCGGTGTGCTGACCGCCGTGCTGGGCGGCGGCTATTTGCTATGGCTGATGCACCGGCGGGGCAATGCGCCAGGCGGACCATGATGCATGCAAGTCCAAGCCCAAGGCCAAGTCCAAGGTCGAGCGCGCTGCAGGCGCGCGGCATCGTTGCGGCGCTGGGCGGGGTTCAGGTGCTCCACGGCATCGACCTGGATTTGGCACGCGGTTGCTGGACCAGTGTGGTCGGGCCCAATGGCGCGGGCAAATCGACCCTGCTCAAGGTGCTGGCCCAATTGACGCCTTATGCCGGCGAGGTGAAGCTGCTCGGTGCGCCAGTGGCCGGTATGCCAGCCCGCCAGCGGGCGCAGCGGCTGGCCTGGCTGGGTCAGAACGAATCGAGCGGCGACGACCTTAGCGTGTGGGACGTCGCCATGCTGGGGCGATTGCCGCACCAGGCCTGGCTGTCGGCGCCCAGCGCGGCCGATCATCAGGCGGTGGAGCAGGCCTTGCGCGCGACCCAGGCCTGGGACTGGCGGGCCCGCCCGCTTGGGCAACTATCCGGCGGCGAGCGCCAGCGCGTGTTGTTGGCGCGCGCGCTGGCGGTGCAGGCCGAGGTGTTGCTGATGGACGAGCCGTTGGCCAACCTGGATCCGCCACATCAGGCCGACTGGCTGCAGGTGGTGCGCCAACTGCTGAGGAACGGTTGTACGGTCGTCAGCGTGCTGCACGAAATATCGTTTGCCTTGCATGCCGACGAAATGCTCATCGTCAGCCAGGGCCACGTGCTGCATCAGGGCGCTTGCAAGGATCCGGTTACCCACCGCAAGCTGGAACAGGTATTCGACCAGCGCATCCGGATCGAGCCGGTGGCTGGCCAATGGGTGGCATTGGCGCACGGTATTTGAGCGGCATGACCAGGCCATTTCCACAGCGGGTAGAGGCTGATCCGGGCCAGATCGAGCAGACGCGGGCGCGCGCCGTGATGGTGCTCGGTACCAGCAGCGGGGCCGGCAAGAGCTGGCTGGCCACTGCACTGTGCCGCTGGTACGCGCGCCAGGGCCTGCGCGTGGCGCCATTCAAGGCCCAGAACATGAGCAACAACGCGCGGGTTGTGGCTTCCGTCGCCGGTGCGGCACCAGCAGGCGAGATCGGTAGCGCGCAGTACTTTCAGGCGCTCGCCGCACGCGCCGATCCCGACGTACGCATGAACCCCGTGCTGCTCAAACCCGAGCGCGATACCCATAGCCAGGTGGTGCTGTTGGGGCAGGTCGATGCCGCACTGACGGCCTTGCCCTGGCGCGATCGCAGCGTTCGTGCGTGGCCGCTTGTCACCGCGGCGCTCGATGCACTGATGGCGCAGTACGACGTGGTGGTGATCGAAGGCGCCGGCTCGCCCGCAGAAATCAACCTGATGGACGACGATATCGTCAACCTGCGCGTGGCACGGCACGCGGCGGCGGCCTGTCTGCTGGTGACGGATATCGACCGCGGTGGCGCCTTTGCGCATCTGTACGGCACTTGGGCCCTGCTGCCCGAGCCTGACCGGGCGTTATTGCGCGGCTTTGTGCTCAACAAGTTCCGGGGCGACGCGGCGCTGCTCGAACCGGGGCCGCGCATGTTGCACGAGCGCACGGGCGTGCCAACTGTGGCCATCGTGCCAATGTGGTGGCAACACGGTCTGCCGGAGGAGGACGGCATGTTCGACGCGCCCGGCGCGCTGCCGGGTGCAGTGCGCCTGCGCGTCGTGGTGCTGGCCTTCCCGCATATCAGCAATCTGGATGAGTTCCAGCCCCTGCGCAATCTGCCGGGAGTCAGCCTGACGTGGGTGCGCAGCCCGTCCGGGCTTGATGCCTTGGGTCCGAACGACTGGATCATCCTGCCCGGCTCCAAGTCCACCAGTGCCGATCTGGCCTGGATGCGCCGCCAGGGTCTGGACCATGCCGTCGCCGCGCATGCGGCGCGCGGCGCTCCGGTGCTGGGCATCTGCGCTGGTCTGCAAATTCTGGGAGAGGCCTTGATCGACCCGGATGGCATTGACGGCAATGGCCCGGGTCTGGGATTGCTACCCCTGGTGACCGAGTTCGCAGCAAACAAGACCGTGTCGCGTACCCGCGCAACCTTTGGCGCGGTGGCGGGCCCCTGGAGCGCACTGAGCCAGCTGGCGCTCGATGGTTATGAAATCCACCACGGCCAGACCCGCCAACACAGCGCAATGGCTGCCAATGGCCAGCACGCGCGCCCGGTTCTGGCGCCTGCGCTTGGCTGGCAGAACGCGACCGGAAATGTACTGGGCATATATCTGCACGGCTTGTTCGAGTGCGATGCGGTCATGGTGGCGCTGTTTGGCGAACAGGCTCGGACACTGGACGCCGTCTTTGACGGACTGGCCGACTATGTCGATCGGCATTTCGAATCTGGGGTGTTGACTGGTCTGCTCACTTGAATTGACCCAGGTACCGAGAGCGGTGACTCAGATCCCGGCGCGGCATGCGCAATGCCTGGTTGCCGCGACAAAATTCGCACGCTGGCGTACGCCTGGCGTGGCGGCGTACGCGCTTTTCGAGTCAGCCCAGCACCACTTGATCGCGCCCCTGCTGCTTGGCCTGGTACATCGCGCGGTCGGCGCGCGCAATCAGATTGTCGACTGAGTCATCGGCGGGCAGATTGGTAGTCACACCAATGCTGACGGTGAACTTGCCAGGCTGGGCCAGTGTTCCTACTTTTGCGCGGATGCGCTCGGCCACGACCTGGGCCACGGCGACTGGCGTTTCCGGCAACACAACGACGAACTCTTCGCCGCCCAGGCGCCCGATAGCGTCGGCACGCCGCAGCAGCGTGTTTACCGCCGCGACAAACTGCACCAGCACCCGGTCGCCGGCCTGGTGGCCCTGGTTGTCATTGATGGATTTGAAATGGTCGATGTCGATCAGCAGGATGGACATGGCCCGCCCATGCCGATTGCAGCGTTCAAGCTCCTGCTGGCAGATCTCGGTGAGGTTGCGCCGGGTCAGGGCATTGGTCAGCGAGTCATGTGACGCCAGGTGTTCGAACTCCGAGCGCACACGGTCCGTTGCCATCAGAACCAGGCCGATGGCCGTGAGCAGCATCAAAAAGGGATAGCTCAGCACATAGATCAGGTTTTGCGGCGTCGTATCCAGGATGCCGGTGCCCACCGGCCACAGCCATGTGCTGACAAAGCGCAGCACCTGGCTGAGCACCGAACAGACCAGCACGCCAAATGCGAAACGGTAGGCAAAGCTTTGACCGCCGTGCTTGTAGATCAAGAATGCGTGGGCGCTGAAAAGCCAGGACATGATCGTGATCGAGATCATCAGGCGCGTCAGGTACTGCGGATCGAATGCCGTGAAATAGCCCGACACCAGGGTCAATCCGACGATCACGCTGTAGCGCGGCCAGAACCGTGGCTTCAATCCGAAAAAGCTCTGGCTGCCGAAATACTGCAGGTAGACGCCTGAAAAGATCAGCAAATTGGCCAGGAAGATCGATACCAGATCAGGCGAGAAGCCGCGCGTGGATGCCGTGAGTCCCGCCACGAACAGCAAGCCGGTTCCAGAGGCCCAGGACGCCAGGCCCTTGACCGAAGGCGGATAGTTGCGCTGCAAAAAGTACAGCACGATCGCCATCAGGCCACCCATGATGCCGGTCAGCAACACGATGGTGCGGGGATCTACAAACGGAACGGGGGAGCCGGTACCCATGAATCGATTATGACGGCCCGGGCAACCGCGGCTTAAGAAACAGCGCCGACAAAGCGCTTTTGGGTCAAGCTTGTTTTCGGATTCGGCTGATCCTTGGCAGCAAAGTCGCAGTAGGCCCGCACGGCGCAGCTGGCGCAGCGCGGTTGGCGGGCCAGGCAGACATAGCGACCATGCAGGATCAGCCAGTGGTGGGCGTTGATCAGAAAGGGCGTCGGAATGCGTCGCAACAATCCTTCTTCGACCTCCCTTGGTGTCTTGCCCGGTGCCAGGCCGGTCCGGTTGGCCACGCGCAGCAGGTGGGTATCGACCGCCACGGTTGCCTCTGCAAAGGCACTATTCAGGATCACATTGGCGGTCTTGCGCCCGACCCCTGGCAGCGCCTGCAACTGCGCCCGATCACGGGGCACCTGTCCATTGTGCTGCTGCACCAGCAGCGCGCAGGTTTGCATCAGATGGCGCGCCTTGCTGCGGTACAGGCCAATGGTTCGAATGTTCTCCTGCAGCGCGTCCTGCCCCAGCGCGAGCATCTTCTGCGGTGTGTTGGCCAGAATGAACAGGCGCCGCGTGGCCTTGTTGACGCTCTTGTCGGTCGCCTGGGCGCTCAACAGCACGGCAACCAGCAGTTCAAACACACTGGTGTATTCGAGCTCGGTGACCGGCATCGGATTGGCCGCACGCAGGGTTTCGAAGAACGCCTGTACGGCGCGGGCATGCATACCAGTGGCGCCTGTCAAGGCTTCGCAGTAGTCATCCAGCGTGCCATTCAGGCAAGCTGACGCAATTCGCGCATGGCCACCGAGACGGGCGCCAGGTCAGCGTTCTGCGTGGTCACCATGCCCAGCAACTGGTTCAGCCGCTGAATCGCGCTTGCATTGCGCTGGCGCCAGCTCGCCAGATCCTCTTTGCGCGAGAGCAGGCCCGACGTGATCTGGCTGGCAATCGAATAGACGTCGTCGCGTGCGCTGCCCCGCGCCTGGGTCTGCCACAGCGTTTCAGTCGGAAGCCGGTTGATCTCGTTGCGCCAGGTGGTCAGCCCCAACTCTGCGTCGACGTTGAAATAGGTGCGTGCCGCCTCTTCCAGCGTCGTCTGCGCGCCTTGGGCCAGGTTGACCAGATCAAGAGCCGGAAAGATGAATTCCAGCGCGCTGAGATCCTGCGCCAACGCGGATTCCACGCCAGCCTGGCACAGCGCGTCGGTGGCCGATTGCCAACTGGCACGGCTGCCCTCGGGGAGCCAGTCGTCGAGCCGGGTGCGAATGGCAGTGGCGCCGGGCTGGTAGCGGCTGATCAGGCTGGGCAGGTCGGTATTGTCCGACCGCGCCCGCAACATCCAGCGCGAGGCGCGCTGCGCGATGGCTGTCAGTTTGCTGAGCAGATCGAGTTGCAGCGAGGCACTGACCTTGTAATCCAGCGCATCGATCTGATCCCACAGCCGTTCCAGGTCGAACACCTCGCGCGCCAGTGTGAAGGCGCGCACCACATCAGCTGCCGTCGCCGCCGATTCCGCAGCAATGAAATTGACAAAGGTGGCGCCGGTGCGATTGACCACCGTATTGGTGATGTAGGCGGCGATGATCTCGCGCTTGAGCGGGTGAACGTCAATCGCGGCGGAAAATTTCTGGCTCAGGACCTTGGGAAAGTAGGCCTTCAGAGAACGATTGAAATAGGGGTCGTCCGGCAGATTGCTGGCCAGCAGGTCGTCGAAAACGGACATCTTGGCGTAGGCCAGGACCACCGCACCTTCGGCCGGCGTCAGTCCCTGTTTTCTGGCCCGGCGCTGGACGATTTCCTGGTCATTGGGCAGGTATTCAATGGCACGGTTCAGGCGGCCCGCAGCCTCCAGCCACTGCATCAGGCGCTGCTGGCCATCAAGCAGGTACTGTGGGCGGTGCGCCGCAATCTCCAGCGCCTGGGTCTGGTAGTAGTTGTCAACCAGCACCAGGCTGGCGACTTCGTCGGTCATCGATGCCAGCAGTTCGTTGCGCTGCTTGAGCGTCAGGTCTCCTGCTTCGACGATCTGCCCGAGCAGGATCTTGATGTTGACCTCATGGTCGGAGCAATCCACGCCGGCCGAGTTGTCGATCGCATCGGTATAGATCAGGCCGCCATGCTGGGAAAATTCGATCCGCCCTTTTTGCGTGGCACCCAGATTGCCGCCCTCGGCAAACACCTTGCAGCGCAACTGGTTGCCGTCCACCCGGAAAGCATCGCTGGACTTGTCGCCCGCCTGGGCATGGGTTTCCTGGCTGGATTTGACGTAGGTGCCGATGCCGCCGTTGTACAAGAGGTCGACCGGCGCGCGCAAGATGGCATTGAGCAGGTCGGTGGGTGCCATCTCGCGCGCATCGGTGCCGATCACCGCGCGTGCCTGATCGGTCAGCTTGATCGACTTGGCAGAGCGTGGGTATACGCCGCCTCCCTCGGAGATCAGGCTCTTGTCGTATTCGTCCCAGCTTGAACGCGGCAAGTCGAACAGGCGCTTGCGCTCCTCCCAGGAGCGCTCGGCGTCGGGCGTCGGGTCGATGAAGATATGCCGGTGATCGAATGCCAATTGCAGCCTGATCTTTCTGGACAGCAGCATGCCATTGCCAAACACATCACCCGACATGTCACCGATGCCGGCCACGGTGAACTCCGTGGTCTGGGTGTTGACGCCGAGCCTGCGGAAGTGGCGTTTGACCGACTCCCAGGCGCCGCGCGCGGTGATGCCCATCTTCTTGTGGTCATAGCCAACCGACCCGCCAGAGGCGAAGGCGTCGCCGAGCCAGAAGCCATATTCGTCCGACACTGCGTTGGCTATGTCGGAGAAGGTCGCGGTTCCCTTGTCGGCGGCAACCACCAGATAGGGGTCGTCCTCGTCGTGGCGCACGACATCGGGTGGCGGTGCGATTTCACCCTTGATGACGTTGTCGGTGATATCCAGCAGGCCCGACAGGAACATGCGATAGCAGGCGATGCCCTCGGCCATCAGCGCTTCGCGATCGCCGGCCGGCGGGCTTTTCTTGAGCACGAATCCACCCTTGGAGCCGACCGGTACGATGACCGTGTTCTTGACCTGCTGCGCCTTGACCAGGCCCAGTATCTCGGTGCGAAAGTCCTCGCGCCGGTCCGACCAGCGCAAGCCGCCGCGCGCCACTTTGCCGCCGCGCAGATGCACGCCTTCGAGCCGGGGTGAGTAGACCCATATTTCGAAGGCCGGCTTGGGCTCGGGCACACCTGGCAATTTGCGCGGCTTGAGCTTGAACGACAGGTAGGGCTTGTGCTCGCCAGACGGCAGGTGTTGCCATGCGTTGGTACGGGCCGTGGCCAGGATGCTGGCGAAGAACTGTCGCAAGATGCGGTCCTCGTCCAGGCTGGCGACCTCTGACAGGCCGGACTCGATCGTATCTTGCAAGGCTTGCTGCAATTGGTCCCGGTCGCCCCGCAAAGCGGGTTCGAACCGGGTCTGGAACAGCGCGATGATGTCCCGCGCAATGGCCGCGTTGCGGATCAGGGCGTCTTCGATGTAGGTCTGGCTGAACGCAAAACCCAGTTGCTTGAAGTAGCGCGTATAGGCACGCAGTATGCAGATCTGGCGCGCATCGAGTTCGGTTGCCAGCACCAGTTTGTTCAGGTTGTCGCTTTCAACTTCGCCACGCCAGACCTGCACGAACAGCGCTTCGAAGCGCGCCTTGATGATGGCAAGTTCAGCGTGCTCGGGCACCTGCAGGCCGATGTCGTGGATCCACAGGTCTTCGCTGCCGATATGGTAGGGGTGCTCGTCCAGCACGCGGGCGCCCATGCTTTCAAGCACCGGAAGGGAATCGGACAAGGCGACCTTGGACCGGTTGTAGATCTTGAAGCGCAGAAAACCGGCCGCCGCGTTGAGTGGGCGGTACAAGCGCACCGTCAGCGGCGCGTCGCTCGACAGGCCCTGGAGCATGCCGGCGTCGTCGGCCGCGACAGCAGCCGAAAAATCCTCCCGGTAGGCAGTGGGAAAGGCGCTGGCGAAGCGGTTTGCCAGCAGCAGGCCCTGACCCTCGCCATGGGCGCGCAGCAGTTCGGCGGTGCAATCGTCCTCCCAGCGCTGCGCATGTTTCTCGATCCGCGCCTCCAGCGTGGGCAGGTTGACCGTGGTCGGTGCGCGTTCCCGCGCACGCACCAGGTAATGGATGCGCGCCAATGGACTGTCGGTCAACATCGGCGTGAATTCGAGCGACTCGCCATCGAGCGCAGCCATCAGTTCGGCTCCGACCTTGACCCGCAGTTCGGTGTTGTAGCGATCGCGCGGCACAAACACCTGTGCCGAGGTGAAGCGCCCGAACGGGTCGCGGCGCAGAAACAGCCGGGTGCGCTGGCGTTCCTGCAGTCGCAGTATGCCGACAGCATGTTCGGCCAGGGTGTCGGTATCGATCTGGAACAGTTCGTCGCGCGGATAGATTTCAAGAATGGCCTGCAGCGCCTTGGCGGCGTGGCTTTCCGGCACCACGCCGGCCCGCTCGATGACCTGAATGGCGCGCTGGCGGACCTGTGGAATCTCGTTGACCGACGCTGCGTAGGCGGTCGATGTATACAGACCCAGAAACCGGGTTTCTCCATCGACCTGGCCTTGCGCATTGAAGCGCTTGACAGCGATGTAATCGAGCCAGGCCGGCCGGTGCACCGTGGATCGGGTCATGGCCTTGATCACCAGCACCAGTTCGTCGGTATCGATCAACGCGACCGCTTCCGGCGGCAGGTGTGTCTCGACGGTTTGCACTTGTCCGCGCAAAATGCCAAGACCCGAATCAGCCCGGGCGATCAGCGTGGCCTGATTGCCGTCGCGCCGCAGGTCATAGTCGCGCGCTCCGAGGAAGGTGAAGTGTCGATCCTCCAGCCAACGAAGGAAAGCAACGCCTTCTTGCTTGCTGGCAGTGGAAAGACCAGAACCCTCGGCAGCCACACAGACTTCATTCAGGCGCGCCAGCATGGCTTGCCAATCCAGTACCGCGCCACGAACATCGCCCAGGACGCGCTTGAGTTCCAGCGCCAGCGCGTCGCGGTCGGCATCGGAAACGATGCGGTCGCACTCGACCAGGATCAACGACTCGACGGTGCTGGACTTGCGGCTGGCGCGGTCAGCCGGCACCTGCTTGATCTGGCTTGCATGACCCTTGTCATCGCGCGCGACGGCCATCATCGGATGCACGATCCAGTGAGCGGTGCGTCCGCTGCGGTTGACGGCCATCGTCACCGAATCGACCAGAAACGGCAGGTCCGCATGCACGATCTGGATCGCGGTATGGTCGCTGACATAGCCATCTTCGGCCAGCGTGGGATTGAACACCCGGATGCGCGCGCTGTCGGGCGCACGGGCTGCTTCCAGCAGCCGCCAGTGCGCGTTGGCGATCGCATAGAGCGTTGCCGGTCCGCGCGCGGCAATCTCGTCCGGATCCGCGCTGGCGAAGTAGGCCTGCACAAAGTCAGCCATCTGCCCACCGGCAGTGCCGCTGTGGGCCTGCGCATATTTCATCAATTCAGCCAGTGCCCCAGTGCTCATGTCTACTCCATCTGTTGTGGGCGCGGCATGCGCTTGCCGCGCCAAGGAAGCTGGAATTCTAGGCTTGCGACCATCCGGCGAGGCTCAGCAGCCGGTTTGCGGCATGGGCTTATGCCGCAGTTGCATCAACGACGCTCGGCCCTGCAGTAGCGATTGCCGGCTGGATCAGACCAGACCGTTGATATTGAGAAACGATGCTGGATCGGGGAAGTTGGACTTGAGCCAGCTGTATTTGAGCGACAGCGCGTTCATCACCGGCACTGGCAGGGTTTCGATCGCGTCTGCATTCGCGTCCGGCTGGTCGGCCAGCAAACTGGCCAGATGGACAATCCCTGCAAGCGGATTGATCGGCTTTTCGTCCATCGGAGACGAGGTCATCAGCAGCGTGCGCACGAAATCGTCCGGGAAGTTCCAGCGCCGGGCCAGTTCGGCAGTCACTTCGGCCTCGTCGAATCCGACCAGGGCGCGTTCGCGCACCCACCGCTCGCCCGGGGCACAGGGCGATGCCTCGATCTGGGCCACCAGGTCCGGTTGCGCATGGGCAATGATCAGTTCGCCCAGCCGCAGCATCAGTCCGATCAGCCAGGCGCGCTGGCTGTCGATATCGAGCGACTTGTCCAGGCCGGTCGTCAGCCACTGTGCGTAGCCAGCACAATCCATGCTGTAGCGCCAGAAATCGGTGCTGTCGATTCCTTCGGGCATGGAAAACGCGTTGTGCAGGCAGGCCGACAGCGCAAGTGCGCGGATCTTGGACAAGCCGACCAGGCGAATCGCATGGTCCAGGTTGTCCACCTTGCGTGGCAGGCCAAACGCAGCGCTGTTGGCCAGCGCCAACATTTTTGCAGCCAGGGTCGGATCCTTGGCGATCAACCCCTGTACTTTGGCCATCGTGGTGGTGGGGCTGTCCAAAGTCGTGATCAGGGCCAGCCCCACCTCCGGAATCACCGGCAAAGCGACGGATTTGAACAGATCGGCAATATCGGACATGAAATCTCCTATGGATGGATGCATCTGGGCAGGGCGGCGCCTAGTGCAGCATTCTTACCTATTGGCACCGGGGCCAGAGTTGCCACAATAGCGGCTTCACACGCACCGCCTGATTCTCATGCAATTTGCCAGCCGCCTCCAGAACGTAGAAACGTCGGCCATTCGCGAACTCTTCAAGCTGCTCGGCAAGCCCGGCATCATCAGTTTTGCTGGAGGCTTTCCGGATCCGAGCCTGTTCGATGCGCAGGGTATTCGCGCATCCGCTGACGCCGTGCTGTCCGATCAGCCGGGCCCGGTTTTGCAATACGGTGCCACTGAAGGCTACGGCCCTTTGCGCGAGGCCCTGGCCGGGTTCATGGCGGCCAAGGGCGCCAGCGTGGCGTCCGATGGCCTGATCGTCACCACAGGAAGCCAGCAGGCGCTGGACCTGATCGGCAAGACCATGATCTCCCCGGGCGACAAGGTGATTGTCGAAGCGCCGACGTTCCTGGCGACCATACAGTGCTTCAGGCTATATGGCGCAGAACTGATTGGCGCGCCGATCGACGCGGATGGCGTGCAGGTGGATGTGCTGGAGCAGCTGATCGCGCAGCACAAGCCCAAGCTGGTCTACCTGATTCCGACATTTGGGAATCCCAGCGGCGCGACACTGAGCCTGGAGCGCCGCAAACGGATTCTGGAAATCGCAGTGCGCACCGGTACGTTGGTGGTGGAGGACGACCCCTATGGCGAACTGTATTTTGGCGCGCCGCCACCACCGAGTCTGCTGGCGCTGAGTGCGGACATTCCCGGTAGCCGTGACTGGCTGGCGCACTGCGGCAGCTTGAGCAAGATTCTCAGCCCGGGCCTGCGCGTTGGCTGGTTGATTGCGCCAGCTAAATTGCTTGCCAACGCCACCATGTGCAAGCAGTTCAGCGATGCGCACACCAGCAACCTGAGCCAGGCACTTGCGGCGCACTACCTGGGTCAGGGACGCCTGGCTCCGACGCTGGACACGGTCCGAACCACCTATGCCGAACGTGCCCGTGTGATGGCGCAGTGTCTGCGCAGGGAGTTGGGCGATGCCATCACATTCAACGAGCCGCATGGGGGCATGTTTATCTGGGCCCGTCTGACGCAGCAGCGCAACGCGGTCGAGTTTGCCCGGCGTGCCATCGACAAGCTGGTGGCCTTTGTGCCAGGCGCGCCGTTCTTCGCCCAACAGCCCGACATGTCCAGTTTTCGCTTGAGTTTTGCGACCGCCGACCTGCCCAAGATCGAAGAGGGAATGGCGCGCCTGAAACAGGCCTTGTAGTTGTTGATGCGATGGATCCCGGAACGCAGCTGCACAAGACCGAGTCGGGTCGCCTGGAAGTCCTGCGGCGCAGCGACCGCCTGACGGCGGTCGAGCGGCGCCTGCTGATACTGGTGGATGGGCAAAAGACGGTCAACCTACTTGATGCCTTTGTGCGCGTCGGTGAACTCACCCCTGCGATCGATCGATTGCTGGAACTCGGACTGGTCGCGGTTCAGGGGCAGCCGATCAAACTGGGACCGGCGGTGGCGCGGGGATTTTCCGCGCCAGTGCCGCAGGAGCCGCAGCGCGCCGCGACCAGTGTGGCGGCGTTTGAAGAGGTGCGCGCAGAGGTCGCGCGATTTGTGCGCAGTCGGCTTGGCGAGCCGGCTGATCCAATCGGCGAGGCCATAGCGCGTACCCGCAATCCACAAGAGCTGCGTGCACTGTTGCGCGGCATTGAGGTGTTCATCGGGCAAAGGCTGGACGCAGCAACGACACAGGCTTTTGCGCGGCATTTCGGCAGCCTGTTGTTGTAGCCATCGGCGTGCCAGCGCACGGCGCGCTCCGGCTGGTGCGATCGCCGGTTGGTCGATGGTATTCTCCGTGGTCGAGCGCCGTCCTGGACAACCCGGAGATTCGCGACCATATCCACCAGGAGCAAACCGCCATGATCCGAGCGAACGCCGTCGACACTGCAGGGCCCGGCCATTGTCAATTGTCATTTCTGACCGGTCATGTCGCTGCGCCAAAGCAACGCAAGCCGGTCTGCGCGCCAGTAGTTGGTGCACGCCAGGCTGCTCGAACTGCCTGGGTCGTGTCGATGGCCTTTGACAGGAGCTAGCCGCCCATGTCGATCGTGCATGACATCGTCCACACCACGACTTACTTTTATCGCGAGCCGGTGCGTTTTGGAGAGCACCGGGTCATGTTCCGCCCGCGCGACAGCCATGACCAGCGGGTGCTGGCAACAGACCTGTCGGTCAGTCCGCAGGCCGACATACGTCTGATCCAGGACGCGTATTCGAACTCGATCGCACTGGTGCAGCCAACACAGGAGGCGAGCGAGCTCAAGTTCGTCTGTTCGTTCACCATCGACCTCGTACCGGGGGATGCAGCGACCCCGCTGGCGATTTCGGCGGAGTATCTTCCGTTTGCCTACGCGCCGGAGGACCGGATCGACCTGGAGCCCTATCTTCGGCCCCATACCGAAGACCCGGATGGCGCGTTGATTGAATGGACGCACCAGTTTCTGTCCGATCGTGGACGCACCAGTACGCTGGACACGCTGACGCGCATGAATGCCTTGATCGGCAAGACCCTGACCTATGCGGCGCGCGATGAAGAGGGGACCCAGTCTCCCGTGCGCACGCTCGAACTGGGTAGCGGCAGTTGTCGGGACTATGCCCTGCTGATGATGGAGGCGGTGCGCCGCCTGGGGGTTGCGGCGCGCTTTGTGTCGGGCTATCTGTATGACGAGTCACTGGATGCCGAGGGCGAAATCGCCATGCTGGGCTCTGGCGTCACCCATGCCTGGTTGCAGGTGTTCTTGCCTGGAGCCGGCTGGATTACCTATGATCCGACCAATAACCTGATTGGGGGCAACCGGCTGATCCGGGTTGCGGTGGTGCGTGATCCGGCGTTTGCGTCGCCGATATCGGGAAGCTGGTTTGGCGACGCCAAGGCATACCAGGGCATGACGGCAACTGTGCAGGTCAGTAGGCGCACAATGGGGACGCAATTGTGAATGGCCTGCGGGTGCGCAGCGGCTCGGATGTGCGACAGTGAGGAACGGACCATGGACTTGATCAAACGATTGTTTGGCGGCAACGACCGCGACAACGGCGCCAGTGCGGCTCCCGTGATGACAACGCCCGCAGCCGCACCCGAGGCGCATGACTTTGACGCACAGCTCAACACGCGCCGCGAGTTGGTGCGGGTGCGTACCCGCAACACGATGCGCTTGTCGGGTATTCCCGAGGCCTGGCTCGAGCCGCAGTTGCTGCTCGAGCCCGAAGGCGGGCGGACCTTCCTGCACTTGCGCTTGGTGGTTCGGCATTGGGACGAGCGGCTGTTGCGCTATGGATTTGCGTTTCAAACCAAGCTCATGAGTGAAATCGAACGCATTGATCCGCAGGCGAGCGAGTGGCTGCTGAGCATTGTGTGGTGTTACCCGCCTGACATGGTCTGCGGCTTTCCCGAGCTACCCCAGCCTTCCGAATGGATCGACTCCAGGCCGGTTCCGCTGGAGCCGGACGAATTGCAGGCCGATCTTGCCCAGTTCTACAGGGTGCGTGATGCGGAACTGTCGCGTCCCGCTGGGCGTGAGGGCGGACGCAGAGTCTGAATCAGCCCGAAAAGGTCACTATATGAGCCTGACACCGACCGCGGACCTGCGTTGTATTGCATTGGTCGGTCACGGCGCCGTGGGCAAGACGACACTGGTAGAGGCCTTGTTGCATGCCAGTGGATCGATCCAGGCGCGCGGAACAGTGGAAAAAGGCAGCACTGTCAGCGACTTCGATTCCCAGGAAAAAGAGCTCGGCCATTCGCTGCAGTCGGCGCTGGTCAGTTTTGCCTGGCGCGGCGCGCAGGTTCGCCTGATCGACACGCCGGGCTACCCCGATTTTGCTGGTCAGGCCATAGGCGCGCTTGCGGGAGTGGACACTGCGGTCGTCGTGGTCAGTGCGCAGACCGGCATAGAACTGGTGACAGAGCGCATGATGCAGCTGGCCGCCGCGCGCGGACTTTGCCGCATGATCGTGGTGAACAAGATCGACGCCGATAACCTGGACCTGGCGGCCT
Source organism: Burkholderiaceae bacterium (assembly GCA_037968655.1). Taxonomy (GTDB): domain Bacteria; phylum Pseudomonadota; class Gammaproteobacteria; order Burkholderiales; family Burkholderiaceae_C; genus CAISIP01. Next base: position 13,381 of record JBBKVW010000245.1, on the reverse strand, counting down.
TGGTGGCCAGCTTGCGCGAGCGATTTGGCAAAGCCTGCATGGTGCTGGATCTGCCTAGTCGGGACCGCAGCGCGGTGGTGGAGTTGCTTGATCACGATTCGGGTGACAGCGATGTCGACTCGGTGGTCCAGGCGCATCGGGCCTTGATAGACCAGATCGTCGAGGAGGACGAAACGCTGCTGGCGCGCTATCTGGATGATGGTACCGATCCCACACCAGCCGAGTTGCATGCGCCGTTTGAAAAAGCCTTGCGCGAGGGGCATCTGATTCCGATCCTTTTCGTTTCGGCGCGCACCGGTGCCGGCATACCCCAATTGCTCGACGCGCTGGCGCAACTGGCACCCAATCCGACCGAAGGCAATCCACCGCCTTTTTATCGCGGCGAGCCGGGTGATGCGAGCCGTCAATCCTTTGCGGCTGTGCACGACCCGCAACAACATGTTCTGGCCCATGTCTTCAAGGTGATCAGCGACCCTTTCATAGGCAAGCTCGGCGTGTTTCGTGTGCACCAGGGTACGGTGCGCAAGGACGCGCAGCTGTTCGTTGGCGATGCACGCAGGCCGTTCAAGGTCAACCATCTGTACCAGCTCCAGGGCAAGGACTATCTGGAGGTTGACGCGCTGCTGCCAGGCGATATCGGGGCTGTGGCCAAGGTGGAGGAGATCGAGTTCGACTGCGTGTTGCACGACTCGCATGATGAAGACCATATCCACCTGACGCCGATCGGGTTTCCCAGCCCGATGCAGGGCCTTGCGGTCGAGACCCGGCGCAAGGGCGACGAACAGCGACTGTTCGAGGTGTTGGGCCGCTTCGAGGTGGAGGACCCCTGTTTCAAGGTGGAGCGGCACCCCCAGACCAATGAGACGGTGATCCGGGGTCTGGGTGAAATGCACTTGCGCGCCAAGTTGTCGCGCATGGTGCAGCAGTACAAACTGGAGCTGGATACGCGACCCCCGCGCATTGCCTATCGCGAGACTATCGTCGGTGCCTCCGAAGGGCATTGCCGGCACAAGAAGCAAAGTGGCGGTGCCGGGCAGTTTGGCGAAGTTTTCCTGCGCGTGGAGCCGCTGGCGCGCGGCGCGGGTTTCGAGTTTGTTGACGTCGTCAAGGGTGGCGCGATACCGGGTGTGTACATGCCGGCAGTCGAAAAAGGCGTGCGTCAGGCACTCGACGAAGGGGTGATCGCCGGTTTTCCGGTGCAGGACATCCGGGTCACCGTGCACGATGGCAAGTCGCATGCGGTCGACAGCAAGGAAATCGCCTTTGTATCAGCGGGTCGCAGGGCGGTGATTGCTGCCATCCGCAACGCGAACCCGGTGGTACTTGAACCCATCGTCGACGTGGACGTTGTGGCGCCTCAGGGTTTGGTTGGCGATTTGACTGGAGACCTCGCAGGCAAACGGGGCCAGGTGACCGGCACCGAGCCGCGCGGCGGTGACTTGATGGCGGTCAAGGCCCAAGTGCCCATGGCCGAACTGGACGACTACCAGTCGCGCCTGAAGTCGCTCACCGCTGGCCAGGGTGCGTACACCATGGCGTTCTCGCACTACGCGCAGGTTCCGGGGTCAACGCAGCAATTGTTGACAGCGCAGCACGCGCAAACGCGGCGCGATGAGGAGTGATCGCTACGCTGTCGGGGTAAGAATTCCGGCGCACCTTCGACCCATGCGGTGCGGGCCAGCTACGTTTAGCTGGTTCCGCCCCAAGGAGAATTGATGATGCGCACTTTGCTTGTCACCGTTGGTCTGCTGCTGTCACTGTTGATGCCTGGCATGGCGGTTCATGCGGCTGAAAAGCCGATATACACCGGATTTTTCAGCAGCGTGGCGGTGAGCGGATATGACGCCGTCGCGTATTTCACCGAGAACAAACCGGTGAAGGGCGAAAGTCGTTTTTCACACGAATACGCAGGCGCCCAATGGCAATTTGCGTCAGCTGCAAATCGCGACGCTTTTGCCGCCGACCCGAAACGCTACGCGCCGCAATACGGCGGTTACTGCGCCTGGGCGGTGTCCGAGGGCACGACGGCGTCGTCGGACCCAAAGCTGTGGAGGATCGTCGACGGCAAGTTGTACCTGAACTACGATGCCGGCGTGCAAAAGAAATGGGAGCTTGATATTGCCGGCCACATTCGCAAGGCCGACCAGAACTGGCCGGCGGTGCTTGGGAAATGACGTCTCCCATGCCTACTTCGCGTGCGCGGCAGATCAGCCTGCTGGCACTGACAATTTTCGTGGCCTTCGTATTCGTGCAGTCGCTGTTTTTCAAGTTCACCGACTCGCCGGAGACCCAGCACATTTTCGGCACGCTCGATGCCTGGGCGGGCTCATTCGGATTTACCGGTTTGTTCGCACCGGCCGGCATATTCAGCCAGTACGTGGTCGGCTCGACCGAACTGCTGGCGTCGGTCTTGTTGCTGTCAGGCCTGTTATTGCGCCAGCCGCTGTTGCATGCGGCCGGCGCTCTGGTCGCCCTGGGTGTCATCAGCGGAGCGATTTTTTTCCATCTGTTCACACCACTGGGTGTGCAGGTGCGCAACACCGACGGCAGCCTGGACGGTGGCGTGCTGTTTGCAATGGCTTGCGGCGTCTGGCTGTCATCGCTGGTGATTCTGCTGTTGCGACGCTCGGAATTGGCGCGGGCACTTCGTGGCCAGGTGCCGGCACGGTGAGCAGTACCAGGCCAGGCTCGCCCTTGGCGACTTCATACACAGGGATGCCATGCTGACCGATTGGCATGCGTGGGTGGCGCTTTTTGACGCTGCAATGCGCGGCGCCGCGCAACCCTGGGCAATCTGCATCGCATTGGTCCTCACGACCTTCTTGCTGGAGGATCTTGCCATTGCCGTTGGAGCAGTGCTGGCCGTGCAGGGGCATCTATCCTGGGAACTCGCATTTCTGGCCGTCGGCGGCGGCATCGCTTTGGGCGATCTGGGCCTGTACGGACTGGGACTGGCAGCCAACCGGGTCGGTTATTTGCGCCGTCGCCTGATCGAAGGCCGGGGCGCCTGGCTGGGCGAGCAATTGGCCAGCCGGTTCGCCGGTGCGATCATGCTGGCGCGGGTGGTTCCGGGGCTGCGGCTGGTGACCTATACCGCCTGTGGTTTCTATCGCCTGCCGTTCTGGCCCTTTTGTGCATGGGTAGTTCTGGCGGTCGCGGTCTGGACAGCCGGACTGATGTGGCTGAGCTCGGTGCTCGGCGCTGCGATCAGTGCTGCACTTGGCATTCCGCCTGCGCTGGCGGTGGCACTGCCGATCGTGCTGCTGGCCTTGGCGCTCATGCTCTGGCGCCGTCCCGGCAATCGCACGCTGGCACAAGGGGCCGAAGGATCACTATGAGTACCGCAGTGAATTGGGACGCCGGAACAGGGCAGAGCCCGCACCAGGGCATGCCGCCGTTTGACGAGTCGGGCGCGCCGTTGAGCTTTTTCGAGTTCTGGCCGATGTGGGCGTTCTATCCGCCAGTGGTCGTGTACGTGTTGTGGCTGATGCTGCGATACCGCGGCATCCTGTTGCCTACAGTGGCCAATCCATCGTTTCCCGGTGGCGGGTTTGTCGGCGAGTCCAAGGCCGAAATACTGCAACTGGCAATGCGCCACACGCCCGAGTGGGTCGCGCCCTTCGTGTTGATCGAGCGACCTGCGGCGGCGTCGGGCGACGACGCCGATGCGCTGGATCGGGAGGTGCGCGATGCGCAGCACGCCATGCAGGCAGCCGGCATGGCCTTGCCGGTTGTCGCCAAGCCCGACCTGGGTTGCCGCGGTGCGGGCGTGCAACTGGTGCGCAGCGTGGACAAGTTGCGCTCCTATCTGGCGGCGTTTCCGCGCGGAGCCCGGCTGCTGCTGCAGACCTATGTGCCGTTCGAAGGAGAAGCCGGCATCTTTTATTGCCGCATGCCGGGGCAGGCGAAGGGCCGCATCATCTCGATCACGCTCAAATACTTTCCGCATGTGTATGGAGACGGCACACGCAGCCTGCGCGAGCTGATCCTGGATGACCCGCGGGCTGGTCGATTGCCGCATCTGTATCTGCGCCGGCATGCCGCGCGGCTGGAACATGTGCCGGCGATTGGCGAGGCAATACGCCTGGCCTTTGCCGGCAGCCACAGTCGTGGCGCAATATTTCGCAATGGCAATGCCTTGGTGACGCAGGCGATGGAAGAGCGTTTCGACGCCATTGCCCAGCGCCTGCCAGAGTTCTATTTCGGCCGCTTTGACATCCGCTTTGCAGACTTCGCGGCCGTACAGGCTGGCCAGGCCTTCACGATCGTCGAAGCCAATGGCGCCGGGGCTGAGAGCACGCATATCTGGGACCGGCGCACCACATTGATCCAGGCGTGGGCGGACTTGATGCGGCAATACAGGCTGCTTTTTCAGATTGGCAGGGCCAACCGGGATCGCGGGTTCAAGCCGCTGTCGCTAGGCGAGTTCAGGCGCTGGCACCGGCGCGAGAAAGAGCTGACGCCGCTGTACCCGGCCACCGATTGAGTGGCCAACTGGCAGGCCCTGTTGCGGGCCCTTGTCGGATCGATCAGCCGATGTGAACGCCGAAACGGGCCAGACGGCGCGCCTGTTTGGGCGATTCAAGATCAACCAGGGTCAGAAAGTCGATGGTGCCGAAGTCCCGGTCCAGCGCTGGCGGGCTGCATATCATGGCGCCCAGGCTCAGGTAGGCGGCCAGCAATTTCGGCGTCTTTGGCGCGTTTGTGGCCACCTTGTCCAGCAAGCAGGCGAAGCCGGGCATGGGCATGGTTCGCCAGGCCGGCGGCGCCAGATGCGGCATCAGCCGCTGCCAGGTCGCGGCACCGATGCCGTTGTCCTGGCTGGTCAGCGAACTGCAGCCGATAAGGTAGCGTGCTCCTTGCAATTGCGCGTATCCCAGGATGCCGCGCCATAGCAGACTCAGGACCGCATACGAACGATGCTCGCTGTGAATGCACGCGCGTCCGAGCTCCAGCATCTGCACGCGCTGCGCCGCAAACGGCGAAAAATCGAACTCGCGGGCGCTGTAGTAGCCCAGGTGCTGCCCGGCTCGAGCGCCCGTCTGCAGCCTGTAGGTGCCCACGATTTCCTCGGTTCGGGTGTTCTCTACCAGCAGATGGTCGCAGACCTGGTCATATTCGTCGGCATCCAGGCAGTTGGAAAACGACTGCGCCAATCCCTCGCGCAGCTCCACGTTGAAGACCAGAAAGCGCAATTTCTGGGCCGAGCGCAGATCCTCGCCGGACTGTGCCAATCGCAAACGGTAGGCCGGACCGGACAGCCTGAGGCTGTCGAGCATGGATCTGGCGGGAGTCGTGATGGCATTCATGGTGCGAGGCGGGCTTTTGTCAGGCTTGGGTCGGCATGCGGCGCACGAAACTTTCACTGTTTGTGCACGTTAGTTGCCGCCATGATGGAACTGTAGCCGACACCGCGGGCGCGAGCAGCGGCATCACCTGGCCGCCGCACGCAGGCCTTCTCAATACAGTCTCTGGGGTGAAACCGCTGCCGGATTGACGCCATGCCGCGCAAGCTGCTCGGGCAAGGCTTGTTCCAGCACTAGCGCGGCCGCCAGTTCGCCGGCAGCTGGCGCGCTCTGGATGCCATAGCCGCCTTGTCCGGCCAGCCAGAACAGGCCTGTGCATAGGGGATCCCAGCCAATCACCAGCTCGCCGTCGGGCACAAAGGATCGCAACCCGGCCCAACTGCGAAGCGGTCGTCTGATCGTCAGCGTGGTGGCCGACTCAATGCGGTGGATGGCCGTGGCGATGTCCAGCTCCTCGGGCGCCACATCGTGTGGCACGGTCGGGTCGGCGTTGGCCGGCGAACCCAGCAACACGCCTGCTTCGGGTTTGAAGTACCAGCTTTCGTCCAGGCTGGATGCCACCGGCCAAGCGGCGATGTCTATGTCTGGCGGCGGCTTGAAGGTAAATGCGCTGCGCCGATGGGGTACCAGGCCGATGCTACGGGCACCACAGAGAGCGCCCATCTGGTCGGCCCAGGCGCCGGCCGCGTTGATAACGGTCGTGGCAGTGAACTCGCGCCGGTCGGAAAGACCCAGCCACCAACGCGCGTCGGAGCGACGCGCCTGTACCAACTCGGCGCCTGTATGCAGCACGCCCTGGTTTTGGCGCAGCATGCGCAGGAAACCCTGATGCAGGGCGTTGACATCGATGTCCATCGACGTCGGGTCCAGCAGGCCGGCGACCAGGTCGTCCGGCCGCAGGCACGGCAGCAGCGCCACGGCCTGGTCGCGCTGCAGTGTGCGCAGATCCGGGCAGGTGTCGGCAAGTTCATTGCGCAACTGCGCCAGCTCGGCCTCCTGCCCGGCATAGGCCAGGTACAGGGCGCCGCGCTCGGCCAACAAAGGGAAATCAGAGAATCCGTCCGGCGGATGCTGGTAGAACCGGCGACTTGCCCGCGTCAGCGCGCGCACGGCGGGCGGGCCATAGCTTTCCATGAACATGGCGGCCGAGCGTCCGGTGGAATGGTAGCCAGGCTGGGATTCGCGCTCGAGCAGCACGACACTGCGCGAAGGTGCGAGGCGCGCGGCCACAGAGGCGCCAGCTATGCCGGCGCCAATGATGGCAATGTCAAAGTGGCTTGTATCTGTCATCCTTGTCCATGCAGGCGCCTGTTCCAGCGGGCATTCTCGCACCCGTGTGCAGGCGCTCGATTAACATCCTTGCTCCAGCGCCGAGCCCAATTGTATGAACCCTTTTCCCCGCGTTCCCGGTCGTCGATTCCTGCATGCGCCGGGCCCGACCCATGTGCCCGACGAGGTGGTGCATGCAATGAGCCGCCAGCCCATCGACATGGCCGACCCGCGGCTCGATCGCGTGATCGCTGGCTGCGAGCAGGGACTGCGTGACTTGCTGCAGACCCGGGACGGCGTGGTGTTTCTCTATGCGACCAACGGCCACGGCGCCTGGGAAGCAGTCATCGCCAATCTGGTGTCCCCGGGCCAATTGGTGCTGGTGCCCGGCACCGGCCATTTTTCGGATTCCTGGGCGCTGCAATGCGAAGCCATGGGCGTGCAGGTGCTGCGAACGCACTGGATCGAGGGCGAGCCGATCGACCCTGCCGTGGTCGAGCAGGTTCTGCGCGACGACAAGGATCGGCGCATCGTGGCGGTATTTGCAGTGCACACCGATACCGCCAGCGGCGTTTGCAGCGATCTTGCGGCACTGCGACGTGCCATTGACGCGGCCGCTCATCCCGCGCTGTTCGTGGCCGATGTCGTCGCCTCGCTGGGCGCCTCGCCATTTGCAATGGACGCGCTTGGCGTCAACGTCGTGCTGGGCGCTTCGCAAAAGGGCCTGATGTGTCCACCCGGCCTGGGATTTGCTGCGGCCGACGCCCGGGCCCTGGCAGTGTGCGACACGGTGACAACACCGCGCTACTACTGGGATTGGCGTATGCGCAACAGTGATCTGGCTTATCGCAAGTTCTGCGGCACGCCGCCACAGACCCTGCTGTTCGGGCTGCAGGCTGCACTGGACCTGATTTTTGCCGAAGGCCTGGACGCGGTCATGGACCGGCACCAGTTGCTGGCCGCAAGTGTGCATGCAGCTGTCCAGTGCTGGAGCGTGGGTGGCGCAATTGGATTGTTCGCGAGGTCCGCCAGCGCCCGATCGGCATCCGTGACGGCGATCCAGGTTGTCGCGGGCGTCGATGTGGACGCTTTGCGTTCGGTGGCCCGCGAGCGATTCCAGGTCTCGATCGCTGGCGGTCTGGGCCCATTGCATGGGCGCGTTTTCCGGATTGGCCATCTGGGCGACATCAATGCGCCGATGGTGTTGGGTTGCCTGGCCGGGGTGCAGGCGGCCATGGCGGTGCAGAACATTGCATTCGGGCCGGGTGCGCTGGACGCCGCAACGCAGTGTCTCGCGCGCGGCTGAAGCTGGCTGAGACAGCGCCAGCACTGGCCTAGAATCATTGCGCCGGCACACCATGCCGGCAAATTTGTTCTCAGGGCAGGGTGCAAATCCCTACCGGCGGTGATGGCGGCGCATGCCGCACAAGCCCGCGAGCGTGCGCATGGCCAAAGCGATGCGTGGTCAGCAGATTCGGTGTGATCCCGAAGCCGACGGTGACAGTCCGGATGCAAGAGAACAGGTGTCGTTCGTCCGCAATGCCGATCGCCGGCGCGGACCCGTACACGCCTGCCCTGGGTTGCGCGATCATGTATCCAGGAGTCAAGCCATGCCACCGTCCAATCCGCAAACTACCGGTCCTGCCACCGCTCCTTCCTTGGCCGCCAACGGCATCGGTCCGCGGTTTGCATTGATTCATGCCAGCTGGCACCAGGACATCGTGCAGCGGGCGCTGGACGGGTTTTGCCAGGAGATGCAGCGCCTGGACGTGGCGGCCGATGCGATCGACATCTTTGCGGTTCCCGGTGCGTTCGAGTTGCCCTTGCTGGCCAGGAAGCTGGCGCGCAGCGGGCGTTATGAGGCCGTCGTGGCCTGTGCACTGGTCGTGGACGGCGGCATCTACCGCCATGACTTCGTCGCCAGTGCCGTGGTCCAGGGCCTGATGACTGCGCAGCTGGAATCCGATGTGCCGGTGCTGTCGGTCGTCCTGACGCCGCACAATTTTCAACCGCATGGCGAGCATCAGGAGTTCTTTGGCAATCATTTCGCCGTCAAGGGCGGCGAAGCGGCGCGTGCCTGCGTGCAGACGAGCAAACTGCATCGGCAGATTGCCAACACGTCGGAGGAAGCTGCGCCGATCAACGGCGGCTTTACCGACACGCTGCAATAAGACCGATGCCCGAGCCGACGCCCAGCGAACACGGCGTCGAGTCGGCCCATGCCTGGGTGCGCCTGTTCGCATCGCTGGCCCTGATGACGATTGGCGGCGTGGGCATGTATGGCGCGGCGGTGGTGCTGCCGGCAGTGCAGGCCGATTTCGCGGTGGCGCGCAGCGATGCGTCGTTGCCCTACACCCTGTCGCTGATCGGTTTCGGCGTTGGCGGCATCCTGATGGGTCGCCTGGCCGATCGCATCGGCGTGGCAAAGGTTGTGCTGCTTGGCACGATCGGATTGGGCATCGGGTTTGTCGTCGCCGGATCCGCCAATAGCCTTTGGCAATTCAACATCGCCCACGGCATCCTGATCGGTCTGTTTGGAACCTCGGCCACTTTCGCGCCGCTGGTGGCAGATGTCACCCGATGGTTTGACCGGCGCCGTGGCATTGCGCTGGCTATCTGCATGAGCGGAAATTACCTTGCCGGCGTTGTCTGGCCGCCATTGATGCAGTATTTCGTTGACTCGGCTGGCTGGCGCAGTACCTATGTCGGAATAGGCGCGGTGTGCGTTCTGACAATGGCGCCGCTGGCCCTGCTGCTGCGTGGCCGGCCGCCACGAGCTGCTGGACCGGTTCCCGCTGGCGTCAAAGCGGTGCCGCTGGCATCGGCGCGTTTTGTCGGGCAGTCCGATCCTGCGCGGCCACTGGGCTTGCGACCGGGCACGCTGCAGTTTCTGCTGTGTGTTGCAGGTGTCGCCTGTTGTGTGGCCATGTCCATGCCGCAGGTGCATATCGTGGCCTATTGCACCGATCTGGGTTTCGGCGCCGCGCGCGGTGCCGAGATGCTGTCGTTGATGATGGGTGCCGGCATCGTCAGCCGACTGGCGTCGGGCTGGATTTCCGACCATATCGGCGGCCTGCATACCTTGTTGCTGGGCTCGGTGCTGCAGGGGATTGCGTTGTTGCTGTTCCTGCCCTTTGACGGACTGGCGCCGCTGTACCTGGTGTCAGGTCTGTTTGGCCTGTTCCAGGGCGGCATCGTGCCCAGCTATGCGCTAATCGTGCGGGAGTATTTCGCGCCGATGCAGGCCGGGGCCCGGGTCGGCACGGTGTTGATGGCCACCTTGCTGGGCATGGCACTCGGTGGCTGGATGTCGGGTGCCATATTTGACTGGACCGGCTCCTACCATGCAGCTTTTGTCAATGGCATTGCCTGGAACCTGCTCAATCTGGGCATCGTGCTGTTCCTGATCAGTCGCGCCCGGCGCGGCCTGCAGGTGGCGGGCGGGCCAGCGGCGAAGGTCGCCGGCGTATGACGACAGCGCAGGAACATGGCGTCGACCGCCGGCGCCTGCTCGCGCTGGCGCTGGCATGTGCCGGCACGTCGTGGTTGCCGCGCCGCGGCTGGAGCCAGCCGCGCTTGAAGGACTATCCCTTTGCCCTGGGCGTGGCCAGTGGCTCGCCGCGGGCGGACTCCATAGTGCTGTGGACACGTCTTGTCCATGGCTTGACCGGCGCAATGGTGCAGGGGAAGGGCAACATCGCGGTGCGCTGGGAAATGGCGGATGACGAAGCCTTTACCCGCATTGCCGCGAGCGGCCAATCGCAGGCGGCACCGGAGCTGGCCCATAGCGTGCACGTCGAAGTGCCGGGCCTGGCGCCGGATCGCTGGTACTTCTATCGCTTCATGGTGGGCGATGCTGTCAGCCTGATCGGGCGCACCAGGACACTGCCATTGCCCGGTGCGACGGTTGCACGCTGGCGTCTGGCCTATGCGTCCTGCCAGAAATGGGAGGACGGGTATTTTTCCGCCTTGCGTCACATGCAGGCGGAAGAGCCCGACGCAGTGGTGTTTCTGGGCGACTACATCTATGAATATCCCGGTATCTCGACCGGCCTGCGCAGCCCGGGTGGGGGTTGGGTCATCAGCTTGTCGGACTACCGGCGCCGCCATGCGCTCTACAAGAGTGATCCGGACCTGCAGGACATGCACCGTGCCTGCCCCTGGCTATTGACCTGGGACGACCACGAGGTGCAAAACGACTATGCCGGCCAGGTGCCGGGCTATGGCGGCAGCGCCGACCCGGCGGTGGCGGCGGATTTTGCAGCGCGGCGCCAGGCCGCGTACCAGGCCTATTACGAACACATGCCGCTGCGCGCGTCTGTGTTGCGGCAGGCCTTGGGGGGTGCACGGTACGGGGCATTGCAGCTGTATCAGCGGCTGCAACTCGGGTCACTGGCATCACTGCATCTGCTCGATGGGCGCCAACATCGTGATTCCCAGGCCTGTACCCGCGATAGCCGCGCCGGTGCTGGGACGGTCGATCCGGCTCTATGCCCGCAGTGGAACGATCCGGCGCGCAGCATGCTCGGCATGGCACAGGAACAGTGGCTGTCGCAGTCGCTGTCCCAGGCGCAGACGCGCGAGACACGGTGGAACCTGCTGGCCCAGCAGACCCTGTTCGGGCGGCGCAACTTCCGCTCCGGCGCCGGCGCGATTCTGTCCAACGATGCCTGGGATGGATATCCGGCAGCCAGGTCACGCCTGCTGGACGATCTGCGTCGACACAAGGTGCCCAATCCCGTGTTTCTGGGCGGAGATGTCCATGCCAACTGGGTTGGCCATGTCCATGCCGACGCGCAAGGGCCCGGGGGCGATGTGCGGGCGGTCGAATTCTGTGGCACCAGTATTACGTCAAAGGGCGGCGGAAATGCCAGGTTGCCGCAATTGCTGGCGAACAATCCGCACTGGGTATTTGCCGATGCCCAGGAGCATGGCTACGGAATCGTCGATCTGTCGGCGCAACAACTGACCACCCGGCTGCGGGTGGTCAGCGATGTGCGCCAGCGCGATGCCAATGTCAGGACATTGGCCACTTTTGCAGTTGATGCCGATCGCCCGGTATTGAACCGGATGTGAGATCGGGTCCAGCGCGGGGGCGTAGTCAGGGCGCAAGGTGCATCGGCACGGATCGCTTTTCGTGCTTCTTGCGTATCACCAGTTCAACGCTGCCGTCTGCATTCTGGCGTTCCAGCCGCACCGGGAATCCCCATAGGAAAGCCAGGTGCTCGACCACGGTCTCGCTGGAGGCGTCGAGCGGACGCCGTTGGTGTGCAAAGTGGCGCAAGGTAAGCGACCGGTCGCCGCGCAGGTCGACGTTCCAGACCTGCAGGTTGGGCTCGCGCCGGCCGAGGTCGTATTGCTCGGACAGTCGCTGGCGTACGGCCCGGTAACCGTCTTCGTTATGGATGGCATCGATGCGCAGCTGGCTGCGGCTGTCGTCGTCGAGTACCGAGAAGAACCGGAACTCGCGCATCAGGCGTGGCGACAGGTATTGGGAGATGAAGCTCTCGTCCTTGAAATTCTGCATCGCGAAGTCGAAGGTCTCGCGCCAATCGGAGCCGGCGATCTCCGGAAACCATTGACGGTCCTCGTCATCGGGCTGTTCGCAGATGCGCCGTATGTCGCGCCACATCGCAAAACCCAGCGCGTAGGGATTGATGCCCGAATAGTGCGGGCTGTTGTACGGCGGCTGGTAGACCACATTGGTGTGCGACTGCAGGAATTCGAGCATGAACCCGTCCGACACGCCACCCTCGTCGTACAGGCTGTTGAGCAAGGTGTAGTGCCAGAACGTGGCCCATCCTTCGTTCATGACCTGGGTCTGGCGCTGCGGATAGAAATACTGGCCGATCTTGCGCACGATACGCACCACCTCGCGTTGCCACGGCTCGAGCAGCGGCGCGTGTTTCTCGACAAAATACAGCAGGTTCTCCTCCGGCTCGATGGGAAAGCGTTTTTCTTCCTGCTGCTGAGAGCGCTCCTGTGTCGGCGGCAAGGTGCGCCACAAGGCGTTGACCTGGCTCTGCTGGTAGTCGGCCCGTACCTGCTGGCGCTCGGTCTCCTTGGCCAGTGACAACTGCGACGAGCGTTTGTAGCGATCCACGCCCACGCTCTGCAAGGCGTGGCAGGCGTCGATGATGCGTTCCACCGCGACCATGCCGTGGCGCTCCTCGCAATCGGCGATGTAGTTGCGCGCAAATACCAGGTAGTCGACGATCGCGTCAGCGCTGGTCCATTGCCGAAACAGGTGGTTGCCCTTGAAGAAGGAGTTGTGCCCGTACGCCGCATGTGCGATCACCAGCGCCTGCATCGGCAAGGTGTTCTCGTCCATCAGGTAGGCGATACACGGGTTCGAGTTGATGACGATCTCGTAGGCCAGGCCCATCTGCCCGCGCTTGTAGCGGTTCTCGGTAGCCAGGAAGTGTTTGCCGAATGACCAGTGGTGGTAATACACCGGCATGCCGATCGACGCATACGCATCCATCATCTGCTCGGTGCTGATGACCTCCAGCAGATGGGGATAACAGTCGAGCCCATACTGCTCGGCGATACGGCCGATCGCGGCATCGTATGCCGCGAGCGCCTCCATCGTCCATTCGGAGCCGCCGGGCAGGGTGGGAATACGTGCGCCACCCATTCAGGGTCTCCAGCGGGCCGCGTTCATCAGCCTACCTTCGCCCTGCGGGCTGCGGTGCGAGCGCCTTGGGAACGGCCCGGCGGCGCTCGTCAGCATACCTTCGCCCTGCGGGCTGCGGTGCGAGCGCCTTGGGAACGGCCCGGCGGCGCTCGTCAGCATTCCTCCGTGC
>JBBKVW010000244.1:0-19482 GCA_037968655.1 Burkholderiaceae bacterium | reverse complement strand
AGCCGCGTGCGGCACGCTTGTAGCGCAGTGCCCAAGACCCTGCGCTACACCCTGCTGTCGCTGCGCGAGCTGATCGTCTCGGGCGGCCCGTTCCTCGTGCTGGCGATTGGCCTGCTGGTACTGGCCTACTGGTGGCTGGACCCCAATCCGCCCAAGCGCGTGGTGCTGGCCACCGGGCCGGCGCAAAGCGCCTATGCCCAGTTCGGAGAACGCTACCAGAAGGCGCTGGCCGTCAACGGCATCGAGGTGAAACTGCTGACCACCGAGGGCTCGTCGGCCAATCTGCAACTGGTGCAACAGGGCAAGGCCGACCTGGGCTTCGTGCAGGGGGGCAGCCGAGCGTCGGCGCAGGACGACGAAGCAGCCCCGTTGTCGCTTGGCAACCTGTTTCTGGAGCCGATCTGGTTGTTCTACCGCGAGGACAGCGCGCGCAAGGTCGCGCCCGGCGGCACGCTGCAAGGCCTGCGCGACCTGAAAGGCCTGCGCGTCAATGTGGGCACGGTGGGCAGTGGTGTGCCGCACCTGATGGACGCGCTGTTTGCGCTCAATCGGCTCGCACCCGGTGATCTCGTGCTGACCCAGCTCGGCGAGACGGATGCCACGGTGGCCTTCCTGGAATCGCGATCGGATGCGCTGGTGTTTGCATCGGCGCCCGAGTCGCTGATGGTGCAGATGCTGCTGCAATCGCCGGGCATCAAACTGATGGACTTTGCCCAGAACGAGGCCTATTCGCGGCGCCTGCCCTTCCTGGCGCCGGTCTCGCTGCCGCGCGGTGTCGTCGATCTGGCGGCCGACCTGCCGCCCGACAACGTGCGTCTGGTGGCGCCGACGACAACCTTGCTGGCACGCGCCGACCTGCATCCGGCGCTGTTGCAGCTGTTCTCGCAGGCGTCGTTGCCACTGCACGGTGGCGCCGGCTGGTTCAGCCGTTCGCGCGAATACCCGCTGCCGGCCAACGCCGAGTTCCCGCTGGCCAAGGAGGCAGAGCGCACCATCCGCAACGGCGTGCCACTGCTGCAGCGCTATCTGCCGTTCCAGCTGGCCAACCTGCTGGAGCGCATGTGGCTGTCGCTGGGCATCATCATCGCGCTACTGCTGCCGCTGTCGCGCATCGTGCCGCCGCTCTACGAGTTCCGCATTCGCTCGCGCGTGTTCCGCTGGTATGCGCAACTGCGCGACATCGAGGAGCGGGTGGACAGCAGCGCCGACACGGGCAAGAGCCTGCTGGAAGAGCTCGATGCGCTCGAGCAGCGCGTAGGCAAGGTGGTGGTGCCGCTGTCGCATACCGACGAGCAGTACGCGCTGCGCAACCACATTGAAATGGTGCGCAGCAAGCTGTCGCGTTGACAGGCGCGGGCTCGTTCGGGCGTGGCTCGTTTCGCGGAGTCAGCCCCATGCAGTGTTGGTGCCAGAGCAAAAATTGCTGCGCAATTTATTGGTCTGGCACACAAGCCAGACAGCCGGACATCCGACAAAGTGTTGGTGCCAGAGCAAAAATTGCTGCGCAATTTATTGGTCTGGCACACAAGATTTCAGAAGAGCACGTCCACGCTGTTGTGCAGCGCCGTCTGGGCGACCGCATCCAGCGCATCTTCGACCGGGTCGCCGGAGATGATGCGCAGGTGACCGTTGGCATGCAACTGCTCGCAGGCGCGGCGTGACAGCGACTGGACGAAGCCCAGCGCGTCGGAGAACAGCAACAGGCTGCCATTGGCGCTGGTCCAGGCCAGCCGGGTACGGGACCAGTTGCCCTCGCGCATCAGGGCCACCCAGACGCCCACCTTGAGCTGCGCGTGCGTCGCGTCGGCGGCTTCGCTCGGCTGCTCGAACTCCATCTCCGTGAAACCGGACGCACGCGCGTCGGCCGGCGCGAGCCAGACGCTGTCAGACTCGCTCAGGCGCGCCGCGCTGGTGCGCGTTTGCACTGTCGGCTTGACCATCTCGGTGTCGGCAAATGCCTGCGCATCGAAGGCGCGTTGCTGCTGCTGATCGAGCACCTTGAAAAACTCGGCAGCGTCCATGCGCGGGTAACCGATCGATGCCAGCCCCAGATGCAGCCGGTGCAACAGGCTTGGCACCATCTGACGCAAGGCTGGCAGGTCCTTCTGCGCCAAGGCCGGCTGGGCACTCCACATCAGCGCGTCGATCAAGCCGGCGAACTGGCCCGGATCGTCGGTCCCACTGCGATCGGTGATGCGTGCATGGGCGACAACCTGGGCCCAGGGTCCGCACAGGAAATCGAGCACGACCGAGGGCACCAGCACCGCATCGGGTCTTTGCAATACCTCGCGCACCATGGTCGCAGCCAGCGCCGAGCGTTGCTCGGCCTGCTGCAGGACCACGACCGCCTTGGCAATCTGGCGCTGTTCGCGACCAGATGGCTCGTCCCATACCGACACCAGACGATCGAGGGCCTGCTCGAACGGCGCCGCGCCACTGATGGCTCCGTCGGCCAGGGGTGCGATGGCTTCCTGCAATGGCTCCATGAAACCACTGAAGCCGCGCGAGTCGGTCGATTCGTAGGCAATGCTGCGATGCGTGATTTCGTGCAGCAGCCGGCGCGCGGGGTGCTTCTTGTGGCTGAAGAACTGGGGATCGACCAGTGCCAGACGCAACAAGGCCGGCTCCATCTGACCGACCAATGCCTGCACTGGCTCCAGCAGGCGCTGGTCATGCCGGATGTTGTCGACCATCAAGGCCACGACTTCCAGCGCCAGGGTCTGGTCCAGCCCGTGCGCATCCTGGCGCAATTGCGTGCGCAAGCCATCGTGTCTGCCGGGTTCGGCATTGGCCAGCTTCCCATCGAGCCGCCGGGCCACTTTGTCCAGCTGCTGCATGTCGCGTGCAGCTTCAAATGCCGCCGGTACCGTCGCGCGAAACGCGGTCGGGCCGGATTCGAGCTGGCTGTCGCTAGCGTCCAGCGGTACTGGCGAGGACAACTTCATGAAGGTACTGGCATCGCTGGACGCACGACCTGCAGGCGCGCGCACCAGCAACTGGCGCAGTCGCTCGAAAGTCAGGATCGGCCTGGCCGGATCGTGCTGTGACTGCGCGACTGCGTTTGCCGGGGCAGCGGTGGACGGCAGTGCCACAGCGCGCCCGGCTGCCGCGCTTGCGCCACGTTCGCGCAAATCCACGCAGAGCTGGCGATAGTAAATATCAAGTTCCTGACCCAGGGCGCCGGACATCAGCGAGATCCAGCCCTGGCGCACAAGCGCCGGCACCGGCATCTGGCTCAAGGCCGACGTGATCGCGTCCACATACACCGCCGGGCGCAATGGATTGCGCTCCAATTGCACCTGCTCCAGGCCCAGCATGCCGCAGATCAGCCCATTGAGCTCCGTCAGGGCGTGGTCGGCTGCGATCTGCACCGCATGGCGCACCCGCGCCTGCGCGACACTTTGCTCCGCCTGGTCTGCATCCATGCCGGCGATCTGGTCAAAGTGCAATTCGCCGACGCTCCTGGCCAGCGCCTGTTCGCGCGAAGCGATGCGGCCAAACGCCGCCTTGAGCTCGTCCGTGAATCGGGCCACGGCTTCGTTCTCGCACTGGTTGAGCTGGCGCCGCGAACTGGTCAGGTCATCGCGTTCGCGTGGCTCCAGGGCGCGGCTTTCCTGATCACGCAAAGAGGCGCGGGCATGCGCGACAAGGCGCGCCATCAGGTCGGGCGCGCCACCGAGCGCATGGTCAATGGTGGCCTGGTACAACTGGTCGTTGCGCTGCGCGTCGCGCGGTTCTGTCACCTGCATCCTGTTTCCTCCAGCGGGCCTTGACCCGCGACAGGCAATTTACTTCAAGGCCTTGAAACGCATGCGTTTGGGCTTGGCGCCTTCCTCACCCAGACGACGCTTCTTGTCGGCCTCGTATTCCTGGTAGTTTCCGTTAAAGAAAGTCCATTGGCTATCCCCTTCGCAAGCCAGGATATGCGTCGCGATCCGGTCCAGGAACCATCGGTCATGGCTGATCACCATCAACGAGCCGGCAAATTCAAGCAGCGCATCTTCCAGCGCGCGCAGCGTCTCCACGTCCAGGTCATTGGATGGTTCGTCCAGCATCAGCACGTTGCCACCGGCGATCAGGGTCTTGGCCAGATGCAGGCGTCCGCGCTCGCCGCCGGACAACATGCCGACCCGTTTTTGCTGGTCGGCGCCATTGAAATTGAAGCGCCCGCAGTAGGCACGGCTGGCCATCTGGAACTTGCCGACATTGAGTATGTCGAGTCCACCGGACACATCCTCCCAGACCGTCTTTTCGTTGGACAGGTCGTCGCGGCTCTGGTCAACAAAGGCCATCTTGACGGTCGAGCCGACCTTGACTTGTCCGCTGTCGGGTTGCTGCTTGCCCGCGATCATGCGAAACAGCGTCGATTTGCCCGCACCGTTGGGGCCGATGATGCCGACGATGGCACCGGCCGGCACCTGGAAACTCAGGTTGTCGATCAACAAGCGATCACCGAAGGACTTGCTCACGCCGACAAATTCGATCACCTCATTGCCCAGGCGCTCAGCCACCGGGATGAATATCTCGTTGGTCTCGTTGCGCTTCTGGTATTCGAAATCGGACAGTTCCTCGAACCGGGCCAGCCGCGCCTTGCTCTTGGCCTGGCGTGCCTTGGGGTTCTGGCGCGACCACTCCAGCTCCTTCTTGAGCGCCTTGGCGCGCGACTCTTCGCCCTTCTGCTCCTGGACCAGTCGCTCCTGCTTTTGCTCCAGCCAGGAGCTGTAGTTGCCTTTGTAGGGAATGCCGGAGCCGCGGTCGAGCTCCAGAATCCACTCGGCGGCGTTGTCCAGGAAATAACGGTCGTGGGTGGTGGCTACCACGGTGCCCGGGTAGCGCTGCAGGAACTGCTCGTGCCAGTCGACCGATTCGGCGTCCAGGTGGTTGGTGGGCTCATCCAGCAACAGCATGTCGGGCTTGGACAGCAGCAGGCGGCACAGCGCAACACGGCGCTTCTCGCCCCCGGAAAGCACATCGATGGTCGCGTCCCAGGGTGGCAGGCGCAAGGCATCGGCGGCGATCTCGAGCTGGTGCTCCGAGTCGGTACCGGCAGCGCCGATGATGGCCTCCATCTTGGCCTGCTCGGTTGCCAGCGCGTCGAAGTCGGCGTCCTCTTCGCCATAGGCGGCGTAGATTTCATCCAGCCGGGCCTTGGCCTTGAACACCGCTTCCATGCCGCTTTCGACACTTTCGCGCACCGTCTGGCCCGGATCGAGCTGCGGCTCCTGTGGCAGGTAGCCAATATTCAGGCCGGCCATTGGCGTGGCCTCGCCCTCGATTTCCCGGTCCAGGCCGGCCATGATCCTGAGCAACGTGGACTTGCCCGAACCGTTGGTGCCCAGCACGCCGATCTTGGCACCGGGGAAAAAACTAAGCGATATGTCCTTGAGGATATGGCGCTTGGGCGGCACTATCTTGCCGACGCGGTTCATCGTGAATACATATTGCGCCATGGTTGATTTGCTTCCCTTGCTCGTCAGATTGAAATGGGCGCAGCTGCGAATGCGCCACGACATGCGCCATTATCGACGCTGCCCGGAGCATGGCCGCGCAAGTGCCATGGCAAGGCCGGCGATCGGGCCATGCCGCGCCCCGTGCAGCGCGAAGCGGCCACCCGTCCAGCAGTGTGTCAGGCGTGCGAAGGATCGGACGTTGCGCCGGGCCAGTCCTGCTTGTCGCTATCGGCTGCCAGTGGCGCCAGGCCCGATTCGATCAACAGGTCGTAGGCCGGCTTGATCACCCGAATGCGCTCCTGCGACAACAGCCGGTCCATCGTGCGGCGCGACATCGCATGCGAGAGCCCCGAATCGGATACGAACATGAACAGATTGCGATTGCGTCCGATCCAGGTCAATTTGGCATGGACCCAGTCGCCACTCAGCATCAACTCGACCATCGCGCCGACATTCTGCTCGCTGGGGCGCAATGCATCCGGTTCGGCCTTTGCAGTTCGGCTCAGTTGTCGGTGCGCCATCGCGTCATCGGCGCGTGCCACCGGCGGCAGACGACTCGCGGCCTGGTCGGTGTCGTCATCCGGATCGGCCTCCGATCCCGCAGCCGGACTGGCCGAGCGCAGGCCGGCCATGGCGCGCCGATGGTCCTCCAGCACCTTGTCGTGCAATGCGCTGAGTTCATCGAGAAACAGCGTGATCGGTTCGCGTGGATAGCGAATCAGCAGCAGACCTTCGTTCAGCCGGGCCAGCAGACGCGGGATCATGCGCACCAGTCGGGCGTAGTCCTGGCGCACCAGCGGCAGCTGCACGCTCCATACCAGATCGTCGACCAGCGCAAGGTAGCCGCGCGGGTCTGCCTGCTCGCCGTTGTGCCGCAAATGGCTTTCTGCCAGCACCTGGGCCCAGGGACCGCGCAGGAAACTTGCCACCAGTTCGGGTAGCTTGCCAGGGCGAAAACGCTCCATCATCGCGTTGGAAAAGCGCTGCGCCATGACCAGGCGCTGCTGTGCATGTTCGCGCGCCTGGCGCTCTTCTTCGCGGCGCTGCTTGCGTGCTTCGTCGCGCGCGTCCCATGCGCGCTCAAGCGACTTCAGCGTTTCCCCATAGGCAACCGCGTCGCCAGCGCTGCGCGTCAGCCCATTGACCGCGTCCGACACGCAGGACGCAAATTCGGCGATCGCCTCGTCGTCCTCTGCGCGATAGGCCAGGCTGCGCTGCACGACGCGATCGAGCAACTGGCGCGCGGCATGGCGCCGGTCGATGAAAAAGCGCGGATCGGAGCGGGCCAGTTGCAACAGCGCCGGCTCCAGTGATCGCACCTGCATGCGCACCGGCAGCAGCAGGCGCTCGTCATTGGCAAGCTGCTCGATCATCAATCCCACCACCTCCTCACCCAGCATGCGGCCAATCTGCTGGTTCTCGTCGCGGGTGCGGTCCTGGCCGATGGCGATCACCGCCGATTTGGCGTCAGGCTTGCCCATCGACAGCTGGCGCACCGATCGCTCAGCCAGGCGCTGCATCATGGGCTCGACCATTTTCAGATCCTGCAGCGCCACCAGCGCCCCTGGCACGGTGTGCGAAAAATCCTGCAAGGCTCCCATGTCGACCCGCGCATGAGGCTCGCCGGCCAACAAGCGGCGCAGCCGCTCGAGCGTTTGCATGGTGCGCTCGACCTCGGTCTGAGTATTGTGGGTCCGTGCCTGGATGCCTTCCTTGGAGCGGCCGCCGACCAGCTCGACCGGTCTGACACCCTGTGATCGAAGCCATTCGCAGGCCTCGCGATAGAGCTGGCGCAGGCCAATGCCCAACGCGATCGCGGCCGGTCGCAGCAGATCCATGCGCACTTGTTCGTCCGGGACCCACGCGGTGAGGGTTTCCAGCAAGGCGCGAACGAAGGTCTCGGGCTTGAGCGGATTGAGCGCGGCCTGAATCGTGCTCCATCCCAACAGGGAACTGACCAGCGCATCGAACTGCGGCAGCACCTCGTCGCTGGCCCGGACGACTTCCTGGCGTGCCAGCGCCAATTCGATATGCACCTCGACCTCGCGTATGTCAAAGAACCGCAGGTCCTCGAAATGCACAGCCTGGTTCTGCGCCAGGTCCTTGCCGCTGCTGTGAAAAACCAGGCGACGCAATTCGGCGCCCAGCGACGCGCGCACGGCGAGCGACTCAGCCAGCAGGCGCCTGACCGCAGCCTGGGCCGCCTCGGTCAGCACTTCGTCCGGGGGATCCATGCCGGGAACGGCAGTCAGACGCTTGAGTGCGGCCAGCACGTCGTCGGCCAAGCCGTCGGACTGGTCCAGGACCAACTCCAGGCAATCGGACAAGGTCGGGCGCATGGGCGAGGCATTGCTGGCCACACCAATGCGCCTCAACCTGTATTTGCTCATCAAACGCCCTTGTGTTGCTCGAAGTCTCACACTTCGGCGGCTGCGCTGACCGATTGGCCAATCCCCTGTATGTTCAACCGCTCATTCTCACCGTCTATGCGCGCATTTTGCAAGCATCACGAGAGACTTACTTCCGGTTTTCGCGCCGCAGTGAACTTGCTGCGGGACCCATCTGCTGTCCATGCGACAATTGCCGCTGTTGCAGGCCTCCAGCTGCCTGCCATACCAGCAACTGCTGGGGATCGTGCTTCACGCCCGCGTCCCGCCTTTTTTTTCTGTCTGCCTTTGACTGGACCGGCATCCCGATGCCGGCACGGGCCGACATGCCAAGCGCCCAGGACGGGCGCCACACTATGAACTTTGAAGATCTGAAACTGGCTCCGGCCATTGTCAAGGCCGTGCGCGAGCAAGGCTACGAAACCCCGACCGCGATCCAGGCCCAGGCCATTCCGGTCGTACTTGAAGGCCACGACCTTTTGGGTGGTGCGCAAACCGGTACCGGCAAGACCGCCGCCTTCGTGCTGCCTATCCTGCACAAGCTGAGCATGGCGCGCAGTGCGCAAAACAAATTTGGCGGCAACGGCATCCGCGCACTGGTACTCACACCGACCCGCGAACTCGCAGCCCAGGTCGAGGAGTCGGTCAAGACCTACGGCAAGTTCCTGCAGCTGACCTCCACGGTGATCTTTGGCGGTGTTGGCATGAACCCGCAGATCAGCCGCGTCAAGTCCGGTGTCGACATCCTGGTAGCCACGCCGGGACGCCTGCTAGACCTGCTACAGCAGGGCGTGCTGGATCTGGGCCAGGTACAGGTCCTTGTGCTGGACGAAGCCGATCGCATGCTGGACATGGGCTTCATTCACGACGTCAAGAAGGTACTGGCAGTGTTGCCGCGCGACAAGCAGAGCCTGCTTTTCTCGGCCACCTTCAGCGATGAAATCCGCGACCTGGCAGCTACCTTGCTGAAGAATCCGCAAAGCGTGCAGGTCACGCCGCGCAACACCACGGTGCAGCGCATCACGCAAACCATTCACCCGGTTGGCCGGGGCAAGAAAAAGGCCTTGCTGGCACACATCATCCAGGAACACAACTGGAGCCAGGTGCTGGTGTTCACCCGCACCAAGTTCGGCGCCAACAACGTGGCCGAGTACCTGACCAAGAATGGCGTGCACGCAATGGCTCTGCATGGCAATAAGAGCCAGGCCGCGCGCACCCAGGCATTGGGTGGCTTCAAGAGCGGCGAGATCCGCGCCCTGGTGGCAACCGATATCGCCGCGCGCGGCATCGACATCGACGACCTGCCGCATGTCGTGAACTATGACATTCCCAATGTCAGCGAAGATTATGTGCACCGCATCGGCCGCACCGGCCGCGCTGGCGCAGATGGCGCGGCAGTGAGCCTGGTGAGCCTGGACGTAGAAGGCTTCATGCGCGATATCGAACGCTTCACGCGCGAGGACATCGAGGTCAAGGTGGTCGAGGGCTTCCTGCCCGAACCGGGCGAAACAGCCGAGCCGATTGCCATGGGCCGCCAGACCATCTGGGGTGGTGCCGGCAAACCGCCAAGCCGCGATGTCATGATGGCCGCGGCCAAGGCGGCGCGCACCGAAATGATGCAGCGGGTTCGCGAAAACAAGGCCGGCAGCGCAGGCAATCCAGGTCGTGGCGGCAATGGTGCCCGATCCGCCGGTCGGGGCAATGGCCCCAATGGCCCGTCCGGCGCCCGGCGTGGCGGATCGCCCAACGGCGCTTCGCAACCGGCAGGCAATGGACAGGGTCGCCGCAACGGACCGGGTGCCGGCGCACCCCATGCAGCACGTCCCCACGCCGACCGCCAGCCCGACCCGATGCGCGGCGCAGGCAATGAAGCGCCACGCAGCGGCGCGCCGCGCGAACCAGATCCGATGCGCACCAGTGTTGATATGCTTGCAGAACGCGGCGGACAACGCCGCGGTGGCGGCGGTGGTAATCGCTCAGGAGGTTCCTATGGCGGCGGCGGACGGTCGGGTGGCTATGGTGGCGGGGGCAACCGGTCTCGTGGGCCGGGAGGTTCTGGCGGCTCTTTTAACCGATAAACGGTATCGGGCGGTCCACACACTGGGTCGAAACAGCGACCATAAGGCGCACGCGCGCCTGACCCACCATCCGCATGCGGACCTGACGCAACTCGCGGAACTGCCGGCTGTCAATGATGTCTACATTGCGCTGGGCACAACTATCAAGCTGGCGCGCAGCGAGTCGGCCTTTCGGGCCATCGATTTCGACGCTGTCATTGCGATCGCCCGCGCCGCGCGCGCCAATGGCGCGACCCGGCTCGCCGTTGTCAGTGCCATGGGCGCCGATCCGAAGTCTCGGGTGTTCTACAGCCGGGTCAAGGGTGAGATGGAAGCGGCGATTCAGACCCTTGGGTACTCCCGTGTCGTGATCGCGCGACCCTCGCTGCTTGTGGGCGACCGCGCCGCGCTCGCGCAGCCATCACGCGCCGGCGAACGCATCGGCCAGACGCTGTTGGGCTTCATGCGCCCGCTCATTCCGGCCAATTACCGCGCGATTTCGGCAGCCCAGGTGGCTGCCGCCATGATCGGCGCCATGCGCAGCAGCCGCAGCGGGACGCAGGTCCTGCTGTCAGGTCAGATGCAGCAATAGCGCGTCGCGCCGGCTCAATGCCCGACGTGAAAATCGTTGCGTCCGGTGCGGTCCTGCCCGCGCAGCAGCCACAGCGGGCGGCTCGCAAATGCCACCGGCACGCCAGATTGGCCCTGGGTCGGGTTGATATCACGCTCGAATACCGAACTGCCCGGCATGTAGCGCAGCGCCACGCCGGTGCGCCGCAGGGTCGAGCGATTGACGCGCGCGCCATGGATCATGAAGACATCGTGCATCGACATCTGGCCCGGCTGTAGCGCCAGATCGACCGCCTGCTGTTCATCGAAGCTGCTTGCGTCGGCACGCAACTGCAGCACCAGATCCTGCCGCTCCTCCACCAGATGCGGATGGCACTGGCCGCTTTGATGGGACTGCGGAATCACCCGCAGGCAGCCGTTGTCGACGGTCGAAGCTTCCAGCGCCACCCAGACGGTGCAATTGGCCAACGGACGGATCGGCCAGTAATGGCCATCCTGGTGCCAGGGCGTCTCCATGCCGTCACCGGCTGGCTTGCAAAACACATGGCAGCCCCACAGGACGATGTCTGGACCGATCAGTTGCTCGACCATGTCCAGGATGTCGGGGTCGCGGGCCAGGTCCATGAAGGCCTGATTGCCGCGCACGCCTTCGGCGTTGGGCGCGCCATCCTTGCCGCAGACATGGGCGCTGACCAGTTTTTCGGGCCGCACCTGCGGGTTGTCACGGATCAGTTGCTCCAGCGCAGACCGTAGCTGGTTGATCTTTTGCCTGGACAAGCGCCAGGACGGAACCAGATAACCCTGTTGGTGGTACTGATCGATTTCCCTGCTGTTCAAATTGGACACGGTGAACCCTCTCCAGCGGTATGCAAGTCAGCTGCAATCAATCGCGCACGAACAAGGTCACCAAGGCTTCTGCGCCGACCTGGCGACTCCAATGCCCGTGCAACTGTGCATCAAACTGGGCGCCCTGCGGCAGCCTGTCGTCCGAATAAAAGTGCTGCCCGGCTACGAATACACGCGACTCGCCGCCCTGCAACCCAATCTCCATCTGGCCAGCCAGGATGAACACCCATTGCGGCGTGACAGTGCAGTGAAACTGGCTGCGAAACCCCACCGGGCTGTGACGCAACTGGTAGCCGCCACTGGCAAACAGCGCAGACAGCATGGACTGCGGGTTTCCCTCGCCCAGCGCGATGGTCTCGTCGCGAAAGCGCGCCTTGCCATCGCTGTCGGTAAACAGGATGGTCTTGGTAAATGTGCACATGCGGTGCTCCGAAAAAAATGGTTCACGCTATTGCCAGCGTCGCTTTGCTACGCCGGCAATAGCGCCAGCACTTTGTCAACGACAAGCTGCGCCGGATCGGCAACGTCAAATGCCATGGCATTTTCATCCGCGTCGGGCGGCTCCAGGATCGCCAATTGGCTATCGAGCAGGGAGGCCGGCATGTAATGCCCCACCCGCTGCGCGGTGCGCTGGGCCAGCAAGGCACGCGTGCCATGCAGAAACACGAAGCGCAGTCCTGGCGCCGCGCGGCGCAATCCGTCACGATAGGCGCGCTTGAGCGCCGAACACGACACCACCAGACCTTCGCCCTGCACGTGGGCCTGCGCCAACCGCTCGCCGATCAGGGCCAGCCAGTCGCGACGCTGCTCGTCGCTCAGCGCCACGCCAGAGCGCATGCGTTCAACGTTTTCGGCAGAGTGCAGGTCATCGCCTTCGACATAAGGCACATCGCATGCCTGCGCCAGTTGCAGGCCGACCGTGCTCTTGCCACAGCCGGAAACACCCATCACGACCAACAGTGGCGCTTGCATCGCGTGCCCGGACTTGCTGGCGCTTCAACCGAGCCGCTTGCCGCCTGCCTTGTCGAACAGGTGCACCTTGTCCACTGCAATCTCCAGGCCGATCTGCTGGTCGGGCCGCACGTCGGTGCGACCATGCAGCACGACCGTGAACATGGTCTCGCCGACCTGCAGGATGATCTCGGTCTCTGCCCCGGTCGGCTCCACCACCACGACCGTCGCCGCAATGCCCTGCCCCGCTTCCACCATCGTGATGTCGCCTGGCCGAATGCCGTAGTGCACGGCCTGGCCGTGCTTGCCACCAGCCGTTTCGCCGACCGGCCAGCGCTGAGCGTCGGCCTGAACCCAATGCGTGCCGCCTTCGCTATGCAGTTTGCCTTCGAACACATTCATCGCCGGCGAGCCGATGAACTGTGCCACGAAAAGATTACCGGGCTCGTCAAACAATTCCAGCGGAGTGCCGATCTGTTCGATGATGCCGTCGTGCATCACGACAATGCGATCGGCCATGGTCATGGCCTCGATCTGATCGTGCGTCACATACACCGTGGTGGTCTTGAGGCGCTGGTGCAGCGACTTGATCTCGGCCCGCATTGCAACCCGCAACTTGGCGTCCAGGTTGGACAGCGGCTCGTCGAACAGGAATACCTTGGGGTCGCGCACGATGGCGCGTCCCATCGCCACGCGCTGGCGCTGGCCGCCCGAGAGTTCGCGCGGATAGCGGTCGAGCAGCATATGCAGGTTCAGAATCTTGGCCGCATCGCCGACACGCTTCTCGGTCAACGATTTCTCAGCATTGCGCAGCCTCAGGCTGAAGGCCATGTTCTCGCCCACCGTCATGTGCGGATACAGCGCATAACTCTGGAACACCATCGCAATGTCGCGGTCCTTGGAGTCGAGCTCGTTAATGACCTTGCCGTCAATTGCGATGTCGCCACCGCTGATTTCCTCGAGGCCTGCCAACATGCGCAGCAGGGTCGACTTGCCGCAACCCGAGGGGCCGACCAGCACGACGAACTCGCCATCGGCGATGTCGAAGCTGATGCCGTGGATGACCTTGACCTTGCCGAAGTTCTTCTCAATCTTGTCAAAGGATACAGATGCCATGGTTGTCTCAATTCAGAAAATGCAAACGTGTCCGACCTTGTCGATGAAGAGCGCATCAGCCCTTGGCGGCGCCGGCCGTGAGACCCGACACCATGTAGCGCTTGAAGGTGTAATAAATCGCGGCCGGCGGCAGCGCGTAGATGAACCCGGTCGCCATCAAGAGTTCCCACGGCGAGTCGTCGGCCGACAGGAAATTGCCCAGCGCGACGGCCAGTGGCAGGTCGGTCTCCTTGGACAGCAGCAGGAACCCGTACAGGTACTCGTTCCAGGCCAGCAGCAGCGCATAGGTACCCACCGCCACCAGCGAAGGCACCATCAGCGGGACATAGACCAGGCGGAACAACTGCAGCGGACTGGCGCCGTCGATTCGTGCCGCCTCGTCGAGTTCCCACGGCAACTTGTCGGAGGCCTGCTTGAGCACCCAGATGCAATACGGCGAGGCGATCGTCACCATGGCCAGAATCAGTGACCAGCGGTTGTTCAACAGGCCATAGTTGGCCATCGTCTTGTACATTGGCACCGCGAGGAATGCGGCAGGAATGAAATAGGTGAACAAGGCCATGTTCATCACCGTGCGTCCGCCGCGCACCTTGAGCCGGCTGATGGCAAATGCTGCCGTGGTGGCGACGAACAAGGTGATGACACCAGTCGCGATCGCGATCATCAGTGAATTGCCCAGTTGCTGCCAGAAGTAGTTCAGGTAGAAATGTTTTTGCCCGAACACGAACTCGAAGTTCTGCAACGTCGGGTTCGTCGGCCACAACTGGCCGGAGGTCGCCTTTTCGCGCGGCGAGATCGCGAACAGGAATAGGTGGTAGACCGGGATCATGGTCCAGAGCACGACCGGGATTCCGATCAGCAGCAACTGCGCTTCCGCGCTGATCTTGCGCAGCGTCCAACCCTTGCTCATTTGGACAACCTCTTCATCATCACGTAGACCAGTGGCAATACAAACGGCATGGCCACGACGATGCTGGCCATGGCCAGCTCGATCTGGTCGAGCCGCAGGTAACGGATGCCCAGTGTTGCCAGCACATGAGTCAGGTCGGCCGGCCCACCGCCGGTCAACAGGTAGACACTATTGAAATCACCCAGGGTCCAGATCATCGACAACAACGTCGATGTCAGGTAGATACCTTTCATCGATGGCCAGGTAATGAAGCGAAACTTCTGCCAACGCGTCGCGCCGTCGACACTGGCAGCTTCATATTGCTCGGCTGGGATCGACATACGCCCTGCCAGCAGAATCAGGGTCCAGAACGGAAGTGATTTCCAGATATGCATGGTCATCGACAGTGCCAACGCGATCGTCGGATCGTTGAGCCAGTTGGGTCCATCCTTGAGCGTGAGCTTGAAGATCAGGGTGTTGATCACGCCCCACTCGGCGTTGAACATGAAACGCACCGACAGGATGGTCGGGATCGACGGCACGGCCCAGGGCAGGATGAACAACATCGCAATGATCTTGATCCACCAACGCGTCTGGAGAAAATATCCGGACAAGCCGAGCGCGATCACCATCTTCAGGTTCACTGCGACGACGACGAAGATGAAGGTATTGATCGCGGTGCGGAAGAAAATCGGATCGGCGAACAAACGAACGTAGTTGTTCGGATCCCGCGCCAGCCACAGTCCGTAGCTGACCGGATACAGCACCAGCAGCAGGAACACGACGATATAGGGCAGCACCATGAGGCGGCCCCAGGTTTCCCAGGTTTTGCCGCTGCGCCGCGCGCTAGGCAATAAAGCTACTGCTTCGGCCATGGTGCTGTCACTTTCGGGAAACGTCGGTTCAATCGAAGGGGAACCGGCCCGGTGCCAAGACTTGCGTCTGGATATCGGGCCGTTTGCCGCGGATTATTGCGCCGCGACGGTCTTGATGCGCGCAATCATCTCATCGACCGCCTTGTCGACCGGCACCTTGTCGCTGATGATGCGGTTCATCGCCTTGGCCCAGACGTTTTCGTTGTTGAGCACCGTGAACTTGTAGTTCTTGGTGAATTCAAACGGTGTCGTGCCATTCATGAACTGGTTGTAGACCGCCAGGCGGTGCGGGTCGCCTTTCCAGAACGGGCTCTGTTGCGCAGTCTTCATGACCGGGAACCAGCGACCAAGCGAACCCTCGATGTAAGGCGTCAGGTTGGCGTCTTCCAACAGGAACGCGACGAACTTCTTGCCGCCGGCCTTGTTCTTGGCATCCTTGAAGATCACGCCGGTCTTGACCGCCGCGCGGTAGATCATCTTGCTGCCATCGGGCTTGTTCGGGAAACCAGAGGTCGCAATCAAATCGCTGTAGTTCTTCTTCGCCGCCTCGCGCTGCTCGGCTGTCAGCGCCTGGTTGTTCGACGCGTCGAGCTGCGTGGCGACGATCGAGATGGTCGCGTTGTGCGTCATCGCGGTCGTCTTGTTGGCGAAGGCCACGTTGTTGTCCGGGTCCTTCCAGCTTGTGGACGACGGAGGCGTGCAGCCTTTGGCGTAGACATTGGTGTAACTTGTCATGGCCTTGATCAGCCCTGCACGCACCGCCGGATCGTCAACCAGCAACTTGCCGGAGTCGTTGACCAATTTGACGTTGTACGCATCCATGAACGTAAGGAACGAATAGAACGAGTCGCTCGAGTCCACCCCCATCGGGAATCCGGTGCCGTAGCCGCGGCTGCCGGTCTTCTTGCGGTAACCGTCCTGCACCTTGGTACACCAGAAGTCCCAGTAGGCGTCCCACTCCTTGGGGATGTCGCTTTCCTTGAATCCCGCATCGGCGAGCATGTCCTTCCAGTACTGGATGTGCATGGTCTGCTGCTTGATCGGGAACGCGTAGTATGCGCGCGATTGCTTGACGTTGTCGTACAGGAAGGTCGTCGCCAGCGCCGCGGGTTCGAAGCGCGTGCGGATAGGGTCGATCACACTGGAGACGTCCTCGAGCTTGTCGTCGTAGGCCCACTTGGCAGTGACCTGAAAGTCGAGCACGTTTCCAAATCCCACGTCTGGCGGATTGCCTGAGTCGAGAGCCGCAACGGTCTTGGGAATGATTTCCTGCGTCGCATACAACGACAGGTCGACCTTGATCTTGGTCTTGTCCTCAAACCGTTTGATGACGGCAAACAAGGCGTCGTCCTCGGCCTTGTAGAAGCCCTTTTCCCACCATACGGTGATCTTCTCCTGGGCACTGACCTGGCCCGATGCCAGCAGTGCGCCGGCCATGACGGCGGCGATACCAACTAACTTGAACTTCATCGTGTTGTCTCCTTTGGGTTGCGGTTACGGGATGGGGTGTGCGCCACGGTTGGTACCGGCGGTGCTCGGTTTCAAGCCGTCAGTCGTCGCGAACTGCGTGCGGCCTAGGCTCGGGGCACATTGCGTCTGGCCCGGAGCACCTGCGCCATGTCCTTGTGTGCGTCCAAGATCAATGTGACGATCGCACGTTCGGCCAAATCCGGATCATGCGCAATCACCGCGTCGAGCACGGCCCGGTGCATGGGCAGCGACTGGCGGGGACCGTCCTTCTTGACGGTCGAAATCTCGAAGCTGGTGCGCAATAACGCCCCCAGCGCCTGGTCCATCTTCTCGAGCATGCGGTTGTGCGACGCCCGGATCAGGCCCTGGTGGAACAGCAGGTCCTGCCGCACGTAATCGCCGTCGTGCTCGACCGCGTCGACCATGCCGGCATAGGCCGCCTCGACCTGGTCGATGTCGTGCGCTGTTGCGCGCACCGCCGCCAGGCGGATCGCGGCCGGCTCCATGATCAGGCGCAGATCCTGCAGGTCGCGAATGAACTCGGGCGTCAGGCCGGCCTTGGCCTGCCAGGCGATCACCTCGGGGTCGAACCAGTTCCAGTGGCCGCTGGCGCGAACGCGCGTACCGACCTTGGGCCCGGTCTGGATCAGGCCCTTGGCCACCAGCGACTTGACCGACTCGCGGATAACGGTGCGGCTGACGCCCAGTTCCTCGCACAGCAACGGCTCGGGTGGCAAGGCGCCCGCACTGCCAAAGCGCCCGGCCACGATGGCACTACCAAGGTAGTCCACTGTGTTGCCGTGCACGTTGCGGATCATCCCGGTACCGGAGTAAGCAGGGGTTTGCCAGAAAAATGGGCTTCCAAATTGGCGAAGGCCAGGTCGGCCATCGCCCCGCGCGTTTCCCAGGTGCCGCTGGCCATGTGCGGGGTGAGCACCACGTTGGCATGTGCGCGCAGTTCGGCCGGCACATTGGGCTCATCGGCAAACACGTCCAGCGCGGCGCCGGCGATGACGCCCGTGGTCACGGCATGCACCAGCGCGGGCTGGTCCACCACCGACCCGCGCGCCACATTGATCAGGTAGCCTTTTTCACCCAGCGCGGCAAGCACCTTGGCATCGATGAGGCCGCGCGTGCCCTCGCCGCCGGGCGTGATGACGATCAGAAAATCGACCTCGCGCGCCAGCGCCTCGGCACTGGGATAGTAGGCGAAGGGGCTGTCGTCGCGCTTGTTGCGCGTGGTGTAGGCGATCGACATGCCAAACCCTTTGGCACGATCGGCAATGGCCTGGCCAATGCGTCCGAGCCCGACGATGCCCAGGCGCGCGCCACTGACCTTGCGTGTCAGCGGAAACGGCCCCTGCGGCCACAAGCCTTCGCGCACGAACTGGTCCGCCTGCGGTATGCGCCGCGCTATGGACAACATCAGGGCGATGCCCAGGTCGGCAACCTCTTCAGTCAGCACGTCGGGTGTATTGGTCACCGGCACGCCACGTGCCCTTGCCGCCGGGACGTCGACGCCGTCGTATCCGACACCGAACACCGAGATCATCTCGAGCGCCGGGAGCTGCGCCAGCAATTGGGGACCTACCTTGGATTCGCCACTGGCGGCAATGCCCCGGATGCGCGGCGCAATTTCGGCGAATGCGACCGGGTCCTCCAAATGGGTTCGGTCATGCACGATGTAGGCATCGCGCAATGCCTGCAAGTAGCGCGGCCACAACTTGGCCACTACGAGAATTTCGGGCTTGGACAAATCTGTTTCCCTTGCTTGCTGTTGGTCTGATCGCCTGCTGCAACAGCTTTACAGATCGACCATCTGCTGCTTATCATATGACGATTGCCAATAGCCCCCCTATGGGGAAAACCCTGTTCACGCACTACCAGGACACCAGCCACCATGACCCAGACTCCGCGCAAAAAACCCGAACAACTGCGCAGCCAGCAATGGTTCGGCCGCCAGGACCGCGATGGCTTTGCCTATCGCAGCTGGCTCAAGGGCAAGGGCATTCCGCAGGACCAGTTCGAGGGCCGGCCGGTGATCGGCATCTGTAATACCTTCAGCGAACTCAACCCCTGTAATTCGCATTTCCGCACCCTGGCCGAGCAGGTCAAGATCGGCGTCTACGAGGCAGGCGGTTTTCCGCTCGAGTTTCCGGTCATGTCGCTGGGCGAGGTGCTGCTGCGCCCTACCGCAATGCTGTACCGCAACCTGGCCAGCATGGATGTCGAGGAAAGCATTCGCGGCAACCCGATCGACGGTGTGGTGCTGCTGATGGGCTGCGACAAGACCACCCCCGCGCTGATGATGGGCGCATCCAGCGCCGACCTGCCGACCATCGGCGTCAGCGGCGGGCCGATGCTCAACGGCAAGTGGCGCGGCCAGGAACTCGGCTCGGGCACCGGCGTGTGGAGCATGAGCGAGCAGGTGCGCGCCGGCACGTTGAAACTCGAGCAGTTCCTGGACGCCGAGAGCTGCATGCACCGCAGCCATGGCCACTGCATGACGATGGGCACGGCCAGCACCATGGCCAGCATGGTCGAAGCCCTGGGCGTGGGGCTGACCGGCAACGCCGCCTATCCGGCGGTGGATGGCCGGCGCAACGTGCTGGCCCGCATGTCGGGTCGGCGCATCGTCGAGATGGTGCACCAGGACATCGTGTTGTCGCAGATCCTGACGCGCAAGGCATTCGAGAACGCGATCAAGACATTGGCGGCGATCGGCGGCTCGACCAACGCGGTGATCCACCTGATCGCGATTGCCGGGCGCATCGGTGTCAAGCTCGAGATCGAGGACTTCGACCGCTTGGGCAGCGAGATGCCCTGCCTGGTCAATCTGCAACCGTCGGGCAAATACCTGATGGAG
This sequence comes from Burkholderiaceae bacterium, assembly GCA_037968655.1. Lineage (GTDB taxonomy): Bacteria > Pseudomonadota > Gammaproteobacteria > Burkholderiales > Burkholderiaceae_C > CAISIP01. The sequence goes on along the minus strand of JBBKVW010000244.1, from coordinate 5 downwards.
GATTT
>JBBKVW010000243.1:0-2726 GCA_037968655.1 Burkholderiaceae bacterium | reverse complement strand
GGCGAATCCCGAGGTTGATGCGCGCGCGCGAGTCGGCCGCGTACATGCTGTACATGTAGTCGCGCTCCTTGCTCGTGACCATCTCGAGCGTCAGCTCGTCGTGGTTGCGCAGGAAGATCGCCCATTGGCACCCCTCCGGAATCTCCGGCGTCTGTTGCATGATCTCCACGATGGGGTGGCGCTCCTCCTGCGCAATGGCCATGTACATGCGCGGCATCAGCGGGAAGTGGTAGGCCATGTGGCATTCATCGCCATCGCCGAAATACTCGCGCACGTCCTCGGGCCACATATTCGCCTCGGCCAGCAGGAAGCGGTTCTTGTACTCCGCGTCGATGGCCGCGCGCAGTTTCTTGATCACCGCATGGGTTTCGGGCAGGTTTTCGTTGCTGGTGCCGTCGCGTTCGATCAGGTAGGGAATGGCATCAAGCCGGAACCCGTCCACGCCCATGTCGAGCCAAAAGCGCATGGTCTTGAGTACCGCCTCGAGCACGGCCGGGTTGTCGAAGTTCAGATCCGGCTGGTGGCTGAAAAACCGGTGCCAGAAAAACTGCTTGGCCACCGGGTCCCAGGTCCAGTTGGAGGTCTCGGTGTCGGTAAAGATGATGCGCGTGCCCTGGTAGATCTGGTCGGTGTCGCTCCAGACATAGAAGTCGCGCTCGGGCGACCCGGCAGGCGCTTTGCGCGCCGCCTGGAACCAGGGGTGCTGGTCCGAGGTGTGGTTGATCACCAGTTCGGTGATGACCCGCAGGTCGCGCTTGTGCGCCTCGGCAAGCATCTCGCGGAAATCATCCAGCGTGCCGTACTGCGGATGCACGTCTTCATATTCGGCAATGTCATAACCATCATCGCGCAGCGGCGAGGGATAAAACGGCATCAGCCAGATGGTGTTCACACCTAGTTCCTTGACATAGTCAAGCTTTGCAGTGACGCCCTTGAAGTCGCCAACACCGTCGCCATTGGTGTCCAGGAAGGCCTTGACGTTGAGCTGGTAGATGACCGCATCGCGGTACCACAAGGGATCGTCGGCAGCGGCGATGGTGGTCGTTTCGGCGGTCAGGGTGGAAGCGGTTGATTGCATGGTCTGCAGCGTTAGATGGTGGTTGTCGATCAGAGGAAATAGTCGAAATCGCGTTCGTCGCGGGTGCGCCGCCGCACCAGGAAGATGTGCGCCGGCACGCTGTTGGGATCAATCCGAACGAAGTGGTGCGTGCCGTGCCAGCTAAAGCGCTGGTTGCTGAGCAGGTCGTGCATCTGAAAGGGGTGATCCGGATCGCTCTGAATCGATGCCGGGTCGAGTTCCAGCCAGCCGCTTTGCACATTGTGCGGATCCAGGTTGACCACGGTCACCACGATGTTGCTGCCATCGTCGGAGGTCTTGGCATAGGCCAGCAACTGGTCGTTGTCGATCGGCAGAAAGCGCAGGCCTGCATCGCGTTGCAGCGCCGGATTGTCGCGCCGGATCCGGTTCACGCGGCCGATGAAGGCGGCCAGGCTGCCCGGGTCGTCATGGTTCCAGCTGCGCAACTGGTATTTCTCCGAGTCCAGGTACTCCTCGCTACCGGGACCGCGCGGCAGGTAGTCGCGCAACTCGAAGGCCGGCCCGTAGATGCCGTAATTGGCTGCCAGTGTGGCCGCCAGCACCAGGCGCGCCATGTAGACCGCGCTCTCGCCGGTTTGCAATTGCTCATGCAGTATGTCGGGCGTATTGGGCCAGACATTGGGGCGAAAGTAATCCAGACCGGGCGCGCTGGAAAGCTCGGTGAAGTACTCCTGCAGTTCCTGCTTGGAATTGCGCCAGGTGAAATAGGTATAAGACTGCGAGTAACCCAGCTTGGCCAGGCGGTGCATGACCTTGGGTCGGGTGAAAGCCTCGGCCAGAAAAATCACCTGCGGGTGCGCGCGCTTGATGTCGGTGATCACCCATTCCCAGAACGGGAAGGCCTTGGTGTGCGGGTTGTCGACCCGAAATATCGTGACCCCCTCGCCAATCCAGTGCTCGAACACGCTGCGCAGTTCGGTCCACAGGGCCTGCCAGTCTTCAGTCTCGAAGTTGAACGGGTAGATGTCCTGGTATTTCTTGGGCGGGTTCTCGGCGTATTGCACCGTGCCATCGGGCCGCCAGCGAAACCAGCTCGGGTGCTCTTTCACATAGGGGTGGTCGGGCGCACACTGGAACGCAATGTCCATCGCGATGTCGATGTCCAGCTCACGCGCCGCCTGCACCAGATTGCGAAAGTCGGCCGGCTTGCCCAGTTCGGCAAGAATCGACTTGTGGCCGCCCTTGGCCGACCCGATCGCCCAGGGGCTGCCCACGTCGCCCGACTCGGTCACCAGTTTGTTGTTCCTGCCCTTGCGCTGCAGCGTGCCGATCGGATGGATGGGCGGGAAATACAACACGTCAAAGCCCATCTCGGCAATCGCCGGCAGGCGCGCCTGTACATCCTTGAAGGTGCCATGGCGGCCCGCTGCACCGCAGGAGCGCGGAAACAGCTCGTACCAACTGCTGAATCGGGCCCGTTCACGGTCAGCCACCAGCGGCAATTCGACCGGGTAGGTGCATTCGTGCTCGCGGTCGGGGTAGTGTTGCGCCAGCAGCGTCATGGCGTCGTCAAGTGCCAGGGCCTTGAGCGCGCGCGCATCGGCCGTCGCGTCTTTGGACATCGCCTGCAGGCTGCTGGCCCAGTCCGTCAGCGTCTTGCGATCGCCGGCGCGGGCGCGCTGCGCAC
>JBBKVW010000242.1:0-23113 GCA_037968655.1 Burkholderiaceae bacterium | reverse complement strand
TGGCAGGGCGGGTTGTCAGGCCAGGCCGAGGGTCTCGGTGGCCATCTTGACCAGCAGGAATTTGCGCGCGCGCCCGGATGGCGTGCTCGGAATGTCTTCGGCGCGGATCGGAACGATGTGGCGCGGAATCTTGAAACGCGCCAGCTGCCCGGCGCAAAATGCAATCAGTTCGTCAGGGGTCACGGCCGGAGCATCGCGCAGCACCACATAGGCCACGCCGACCTCGCCCATGCGCAGGTCGGGCACCGGCACCACATGGGCCTGCACTACGGCAGGGTGGGTCACCAGCAGGTCTTCGGCCTCGGTTGGCAATACCTGTTCGCCGCCGCAGCGGTAGGACTCCTTGAGCCGTCCGGCCAGGGTCAGGTAGCCTTCGGCGTCAATGCGCCCCAGGTCGCCACTGTGCAGCCAGCCGTCGGCGGTGAAGGCGGCGGCGGTGGCTTCGGGCTTGTTGTAGTAGCCCGCCGTCACGCCCATTCCGCGCGCCTGCAGTTCACCGACCTGTCCGGGTTCAAGCACTGCGCCGCTGTCCGGGTCAACGACCCGGTACACCACCAGCAGGCCATCATTGGCCGGGTCGCCGGCCGGACCGACATCGCGCAGACGGCCGTTGCTGCCGAGCAGGCGCTCCATCGGGTCGCCGGGGCGGGTGACGGTGCTCGACGCGGTGACCTCGGTCATGCCGTAGCCGGTGGTCAGTTCGTCGGGTTGCAGATGGTCGAAGATTTCCTGCCAGATATAGGCGGGTGCGCGCCCGCCGGACGAGATCACCGCATGCAGCGACGACAGGTCGTAGTGGGCGTCGGGCTTCTTCAACTCGTCCAGCAGCGCCAGCGTCATCGTCGGTATCAGCAGTATGTCGCTGGCGTGGTGCCGTGCGATGGCGCGCAGCGTTTCCACCGGATCGAATTTGATTTGCGCAATCACGGCTCCGCCGACGAACAAGGCTGCCAGCAGGCCTTCGACATAGCCATAGACGTGGTACATCGGCAGCGAGAACAGGATGCGCCGGCCGTCTTCGAATGCGCGGCCATAGGTGCTGCCGAATGCGGTGCGCAGCATCATGTCGTGGGTCAGCATGACACCCTTGGGCGGGCCGGTGGTGCCAGAGGTGTAGATGATGTCGGAGTTGCTGTCCGGGCCGGGGTGCGCGATCGCCTGCCAGGCGCCGGCATCGGTGCCGTAGTCGGCGAGTTGAACGGTGCCTTGGCGTGTGGGGGCATCGCCGGTGGGAAACACCACCACCTGCTTCAGCCGCGGGAAGGCCTCGCCACCGCCGCCGCTCTCCCAACCGGGCGCGAGCTGGTCCAGGAACTGCAGATAGTCCAGGTTGCGGAAGCGGTCCATCGTGATCATGAGCACCGCGTCCGACTGGCGCAGCACATAACCGAGCTCGTCGCGGCGGTTCAGAAAGTTGATCGGCACTGCAACCGCACCGGCGCGGGCAATGCCGAATTTCGCGGCCACGAAATCCGGGTAGTTGGCCATCAACAGGGCCACGTGGTCGCCCGCTTGTACGCCAGACGCGACCAAGCCTGCCGCAATGCGTTCGGACCACTGCTGGATCTCGCGGTAACTCCAGCTGCGCTGGTCGGTGACGACGAACGGGCGCTCGGGGAACTCTGTCGCAGCGGCGTCCAGCATCTGGTCCAGCGTACGCGGCTGCCACCGGGGAAAGCGGCGCCAGAGGTCCTGCTGGCGCTGGGTCGCGGTAGTCGGGACGGTCGGCTGAGGCGCTGGCATCGTGGCGTTCTCGGTTGGTGGTTGGCGGTCAGGTTGCGCTGGCCGTGGCCAGCCGCGCCTTTTTCGCAGGCATTGTAATACTCATGAGTATCCATGTCTACCGGCATGTATCTCACAGCGGTCAAAGAGTTTTTGAGCGCTGATTCGAGGTCGGATGCGAAAGTCGCTTGCAAGTTACCGGCAAATACGACAAAATACCCGTCAGTAGATTCGTGTGTTGGTTCTTGTCGGCGTGGTGCGCTGGTTCTGCGCCACGCGACGCTGGTTGTCCGGCATCAGTTTGGAGGCTTTGAATGGAACAAGTGGACGCTATCGTGATTGGCGCGGGCTTCGCGGGCCTGCGGGCGCTGCATACGCTGCGCGGCATGGGCAAGCGGGTTGCGGTGCTCGAGGCCAGCGCCGGCCTGGGTGGGGTGTGGTACCACAATGGCTACCCGGGGGCGCGATGCGATGTCGAGAGCTTCGACTATTCGTACAGCTTCTCGCCCGAACTCGAGCAGGAGTGGCGCTGGAGCGAGCGCTACGCCACCCAACCGGAAATCCTGCGTTACATCAACCATGTTGCCGACCGGTTCGACCTGCGCAAGGACGTCGTGTTCAACACCCGCATGGCCAGCGCAAAATACGACGAGCAGGCCGCGCGCTGGACCGTCACCGCCGAGGACGGCCGCCAGTGGACGGCGCAGTATTTCGTGTTGTGCGTCGGCCAGCTGTCGACCACCAAGACGCCTGACTATCCGGGCCAGGACAGCTTCAAGGGCGAGATCATCCACAGCGCCGTGTGGCCCAAGCACAAGGTCGACTACGCCGGCAAGCGGGTGGCCATCATCGGCACCGGATCATCCGGCATGCAGATGACGCCGGTGATTGCCAAGACGGCCAAGCATCTGACGGTGTTCCAGCGCACCGCCAACTTCAGTATTCCGGCGTCCAATGCGCCGGTCTCGGATGAAGAGGATCGTCGCGTCAAGTCCGCGTACCGGGCGCGGCGCGAGCAGGCCTGGAATTCGCCGACCGGCCTGGGTTTCATGCCGAACAAGCAGTCGGCACTCGATGCCGACCCCGAGGAGCGTGAGAAGATCTACGAGGCGGCCTGGCATCGGCTGGGATTCGGCTTTGCGCTGACCTATTTCGACATCCTGTTGAACAAGGCTGCCAACGATACCGCGGCCGAGTTCATCCAGCGCAAGATCGCCTCGGCGATCAACGACCCGGCCTTGCGCGAAAAGCTCGTACCCAAGGGGCATGCGTTTGCGGCCCGCCGCCCATCGGTGGACAGCGGCTATTTCCAGGCCTTCAACCGCGACAACGTCGAGCTGGCCGACATTCGCGAGTCGCCGATCGTCGAGTTCACGCCCGAGGGCATCCGCACGACCGCCAAGCTGCACGCATTCGACATCATCATCTGGGCGACCGGTTTCGACGCCATGACGGGTTCGCTGCTGCGGCCCGAGATCATCGGCCGCGGCGGTCTTACGCTGAAGCAGAAATGGGCCGACGGCCCGGTGACCCAGCTCGGCGTCGCGGTGTCCGGCTTTCCGAACATGATCATCGTCGTGGGTCCCGGCAGCCCGTCGCTGCTCAGCAACGTACTGGTGTCGACCGAGCAGCAGATCGACTGGCTGGCCGAATTCATCCGCGCGATGGACGAGCGCCAGATTGCCGAGTTCGAGGCCCTGCCGCAGGCCGAGCAGGCATGGGTCGCGCATGTCAACGAACGCGCCAAGGAGACGCTGTACCTGACGGCCGATTCCTACTACAACGGTGCCGAGGTCGCCGGCAAGCCGCGCGTGTTCATGCCCTATTCGGGTGGCGTGCGCGGCTACCGGCGTACGCTGCAGAAATGCGCGGCCGACGGCTACTCGGGATTCGAGCTGCGCGCCCGTCCACAAGCGGCCGGCGCCGATGCGGCAAAGGCGGCACAGCCATGACATTCGATTTCACTGGCAAGGTGGCCATCGTCACCGGCGCCGGCGGCGGCATCGGCCGTGCGGTGTCGCTGGCACTGGCGGGTGCTGGCGCGAAAGTGCTGGTGGTGGACCTGTCACAGGACAGCGGCCGCGAGACCGAGCGGCTGATCGGTGTCGGTGGCGGCACGGCCAGCTTCGTGGCGGCGGATGTGAGCAATGCCGACGACGTCGCGCGCTACGTGGCGGCGGCCCGCGACAACTGGGGCCGGATCGATATCTTCATGAACAATGCCGCCTGGCAGGGCGAGATCCTGCCGCTGGTCGACTATCCGGATGACCTGTTCGACAAGGTCATGGCGATCAATGTCCGCGGCGTGTTCCTCGGCCTCAAGCATGTGCTGCCGGTCATGCTGGCCCAGCGCAGCGGCGCGGTCGTCAACAGTGCGTCATTGGCGGCCTATATCGGCAGCCGCAACCTGTCGCCCTACAGCGCCAGCAAGCACGCGGTCCTTGGCCTGACCAAGTCGGTCGCACTCGAAGTAGCGCGCAAGGGCATCCGCATCAATGCCATCTGTCCAGGGCCGGTCGACACCGCAATGATCCGGGATATCGAAGAAGGCCAGGCGCCGGGCAATGCGCAGGCGCTGCGCGAGCAGCGCACGGCGACCATCCCCGACGGCCGTTACGCGACACCCGAGGAAGTCGCAAACCTGATGCTGTACCTGGTCTCCGACCTGGCAAGCCACGTCACCGGGCAAGGGATCCAGATCAACGGAGGCAGCCATGCGTGAGTCGAACGATTGGACTCCGCATGATTGCGCACCACGCGCCGGCGCGCCCTGCGCCTTCCAGGTTCCATTTGCCATGGGATATGCTCGAACCGATGAAAAATACGCCGATCAGCCGATCCGTCTCCAGAAGCAAGGCCGGCCGGGCCGCGCCGCCTGCGTCCAGCGACCCGCATGCGCCCGAGGACATTCGCGACGCGGTTTTGCGGCTCAAGCGCGAGACGATCGTCGCAGCGGCCGTCGACTTGTTCTACAACAAGGGTTATGCGAACACGACACTGGAGGAGGTGGCCGATGCAATCAAGGTCACCAAACCCTTCATCTATGCGCACTTCAAGTCCAAGACCGAACTGCTGGCCGAAATCTGCATGCGCGGCACACGCCTTTCCCACGCGGCGCTGCTGCGCGCAATCGCTCAGACGGGTACGCCGACCGAGAAGCTCGAGGCGATCACGCGCGATTTCATGCTGGCAGTACTCAATCACCAGGCGCATGCGGTGATCTACAGCCGGGAAGAAAAGGAACTCGAACCTGCGGACCGCGTCGCGATCAACGAACTGCGGCGGGAATTCGACCACCGGCTGGTGGCGGTGCTGGAAGAGGGCGTGCGTTCGGGCGAATTCTTTGTCGAGGATGTGCCGTTGACGGCCCTGGCCATCATCGGAATCGTCGGTTGGTCGCAGGTCTGGTTCCGCCCGACCGGTCGCCTGACCAAGGAGCAGTCGGCACAGGGCGTGGCCGAGCTGGCGCTTGCCATGGTGCAGGCCAAACGTCCGCGCAAGCCCAGGATTTTGTCCAAGGCCGCCTGACCATCCCGGCGCCGCGGCGTGTGCCGCGATCACTCTGGGGCCAGTTGATTCTGCAACCGGGGAACCAGCCATGAGCAGCGCGATTGGAGACCGATCGATGGCAGTGGTCGGTGGCGGCACGATGGGCGTGGGCATCGTATATGTCTATGCCGTGGCCGGCTGGAGCGTCACGGTGGTCGAGCCCGACGACGCACGGGCACTGGGGGTGCAGCAGACCCTCGCGGTCGTGGCCCAGGGTGGCCTCAAGCGCGGCAAGCTGAACGCGGGCCAGGTCGAGCATGTAAGCCATTCGGTGCAGCGGGTGCGTTCGGCCACCGAGTTGCCCGAAGGCCTGGACCTGGTGGTGGAAACCGTGCCGGAGCGGCTGGCCTTGAAGCAGCAGGTGCTGGCCCAGATCGATGCGCGCGGTCCGCGTGTCATCGCCACCAATACCAGCGCCTTGTCGGTCGATGAACTGGCGGGTTCGGTGCGTGATCCGTCGGCCTTCCTTGGCATGCATTTTTTCAACCCGGTATGGTCGCTGCAACTGGTCGAGCTGATCCGCGGAGCAGCCACCAGCGAACAGACGCTGGCGCTGGCGCGCGGGTTCGCCGAGTCCACCGGCAAGACCACCATCACCGTGCGTGACGTGCCGGGATTTGCCACCAGCCGGCTCGACCTGATCGCATCGCTCGAGGCGATGCGCATGCTGCAGGACGGCGTGGCCAGTGCCGAAGACATCGACCGCGCGATGGTGATCGCCTACCGGCAACCGATGGGCCCGCTGCGCTTGTCCGACATCGTCGGCCTGGATGTGCGGCTGGACATCGCGCGCAACCTCAGCGTGGCGCTGGGCGAACGCTATGCGCCGCCACGCCTGCTCGAGGAAATGGTGGCGCGCGGCGACCTGGGCGTCAAGTCCGGTCGCGGCTTTTTCGAATGGCCGGCCACGCCGGCGTCCTGAAACGTTTTCGAGGCAAAACTCATGTCAAACATCTTTGGATCCACGCTGGTCGATACGGCCGACCACCACCCCATGCTGCGCGACAGCGTGGGCAAACTGGTCGGCAGTTTCGGCCGCAAATACTTCCAGGGCGTGGTCAAGCGCAACGAGAAGCCGGTCGAGTTGTGGAACGCGATGGCCAAGGCCGGTTTCGTAGGGGTGCACATCGGCGAACAATACGGCGGTGGCGGATGTGGCCTGGCCGACTACAACGTGGTCGTCGAAGAAGCCGCAGCGCAGGGATGCCCGGTGCTGTCGCTGGTGATTGGCGCGATCTGCGCACCGATCATCGAGCAACACGGCAGCGAGGCCATGAAGCAGCACTGGCTGCCGGGCCTGGCCAGCGGCGAGCGCCGGCTGGCATTTGCCATTACCGAACCCGATGCCGGCACCAACACGCACAAGGTCAGCACCACGGCCCGGCGCGATGGCGACGGATGGAAACTGAGCGGCACCAAGTACTGGACCTCGGCGGTCGACGAGGTCGAGGCCATCATGGTGGTGGCGCGCGGCCAGAGCGTGGACGCCGCCGGGCGCGCCGCCCTGTCGCTGTTCATCGTGCCGGCGAACGCGCCGGGCATCTCCATGACGCCGATCGAGACCGCGCTGCATGTGCCCGAGACCCAGTTCATGCTGTATTTCGACAATGTGGCGATGGGCCCCGACGCATTGGTCGGGCAGGAAGGGCAGGGCCTGCGCCACCTGTTCGCCGGTCTCAATCCGGAGCGCGTCTGCGCCGCCGCGATCAACAACGGCATCGCCCGTTATGCGCTGGAAAAGGGCGCGCAGTACGCGACCGAGCGCAGCGTGTGGAAGACGCCGATCGGTGCCCACCAGGGCATTGCCCATCCATTGGCCAAGGCCTATATCGGCGTGCAGCAGGCGCGGCTGATGACGGCCCGCGCCGCGCAGCTGTACGACGCCGGTTCGCCCGATGCCGCAGAAGCCGCCAACATGGCCAAGTTTGCGGCCGCCGATGCTTCGCTGGAGGCGCTCGACCAGGCGATCCAGACCCATGGCGGCAATGGCATGGCGCTCGAATACGGCCTGGCCGACCTGTGGTTCATCGCGCGCTTGCACAAGACCGCGCCGGTCAGCCGCGAGATGATCCTGAACTTCGTCGCGCAGCACAGCCTGGGCCTGCCCAAGAGCTACTGATCCGCCAGCGCCAGGAGTCGCCATGACAAGCACATTTGCCCAGACCATCCGGCAGCACGCGGTGGATCGGCCGCAGGCGCCTGCGCTGAGCTTCGAGGGCACGACCTGGACCTTCGCCCAGCTCGACGCACTGAGCTCGCAGTCGGCCAGCGCGCTGGCCGCCGAAGGAGTACGCACCGGCGACCGGGTGGCGCTGCTGACGAAGAACTGCGCCGAGTTTTACGAACTGATCTTCGCCTGCAACAAGATCGGCGCCATTCTGGTGGGCCTGAACTGGCGCCTGGCTGCGTTCGAAATTGCCGCCATCGTCGCCGATGCAGGTCCGACGGTTGTCATCCTGGGCCAGAGCGAACAGGCCCTTTTGAGCGAGCCGGCGCGCAAGGGCGCCGGACTGCGCCGGGTCGTGACGCTGGGACCGGAATACGACGCCTGGCGCGCGGCGGCGCCCACTGCCGACCCCGGCCATGTCGGCCAGCCGCACGACGTGGCGATGCTGCTGTACACCTCGGGCACGACCGGCCTGCCCAAGGGCGTGATGCTGAGCAACGCAGGCATGTCGTACACAAGCCGCCTGGCCGAGGCCTGGTCCATGGGTCCGTCCAGCGTCAACCTGGTTGCGATGCCGATGTTCCATATCGGCGGCAGCGGATATGGAACCAGCACGATGCTGGTGGGTGGCCACACGGTATTGATGCGCGAGGTCAATCCGGCACATGCGATCGAGCTGATCGCCCGCTACCGCGTCACCCACGCCTTTTTTGTCCCGACCGTGGTCCAGTCGCTGCTGCAGACGCCGGGCATCGACAAGGCGGACCTGTCCAGCCTGCAACTGCTGATGTACGGTGCCTCGCCGATCGGCGAGGTGTTGTTGCGCCAGGCGCTCGACGTGCTCCAGTGCCAGTTCATCCAGGCCTACGGCATGACCGAGACCTCGGGAACCGTGGTGGCACTGCCGCCCGAGGACCACGAGCCGGAAGGCCCGCGCGCCGGCCTGTTGCGCTCGGTGGGCCGGGTCTATCCCTGGGTCGAACTGCGCATCATCGACCCCACGACGCTGGACGATGTGGCCAGTGGCGAGGTGGGCGAGATCTGGCTGCGCTCGGGCATGGTCATGCAAGGCTACTGGAACAATCCGGACGCGACGCGCGAGGCCATCATGGAAGGCGGCTGGCTGCGCACCGGCGACGCCGCCTACCTGGACCAACAGGGCTACATCTACCTGTTCGACCGCTTCAAGGACATGATCATCTCGGGCGGCGAGAACATCTACCCGGCCGAGGTGGAAAACGCGCTGTACGGGCATCCGGCCGTGCTGGAGGTGGCAGTGATCGGCGTGCCGCATCCGCGCTGGGTCGAAACACCCAAGGCCATCGTGGTGCTCAAGCCGGGCCAGCAGGCGACCGAGCAGGAGCTGATTGCATTTGCGCGCGAGCACCTGGCGCGCTACAAGTGCCCGACCTCGGTCGAATTTGCCAGCACGCTGCCGCGCAATGCGTCGGGCAAGCTGCTCAAGCGCGAGTTGCGGCGCACCTACAGCCAGGAAGGCGCGCCATGAACACGGCAGTCGATACGCCGGTGGCGGTGCTGGCGCTGGCGCGTCGCTGGGTGGTGGACTATTTCAACCGCCACGACGCCAGCGTCTGCGCGCAGTTCATCACGCCGGACTATGCGCTGCGCATCGGCGAGACCACCTTTGCCGGCCGTGACGAACAGTGGCTGCCGGCGGTGGACAAGCAGTTCCAGACCTTTCCCGGCATGGGCATGACGGTGCACCAGGTGCTGGTGGGCAGCGACCGCGTCGCGGTGCTGTTCAGCGAACACGGCGCCTCGGGCGGTGTTGGCGGCCGCGTGGCGGTCTGGTCGGGCGTCGGCATCTACCGCAGCAACGGGCGGCAGTTGTACGGCTGCGTCGCGCAGGAGGACTACATGACGCGGCTGCGCCAGCTCAAGTCGGGCGTGGCCGATCCGGTGGAACCGCCTGCCGCGGCGCCCTGGGATACACCGGCGTTGCCGGCTGACCCGCAAGCCGAGGCTGTCGTGCGGCTCTGGCTGGAGCAATCGTGGCCGAACGCCGATACCCAGGTGCGATGCGACGACGAGCACATCACCGGCGAGCCGCTGCGCTTTGACGTGGCGTCGGGCGAGATCACCGAACTGTTCTCGTCAGGCCCGGAGGTGGCATTCCATGTGCGCCAGGTCGGACGCTATCGCGGCGGGCTGCCGGGTATCGAGGGCCGCGACGAGCCTATGGTGCTGCACTGCAACGGCATCGTGCGGGTAGAGCACGGCAAGCCCGTGTCGGGCCGCGTCATCCGCGACCGTATTGGCCTGCGCGCGGCACTGCTGAACAAGGGGGGCCGGTCATGACCCGGGACGCGGCAAACACAGAGGCGTCGGTGCTGGTAAGCCGTGAGGGGCCGGTGCTGGTAGTCACGATCAACCGCCCGGCGATGCGCAATGCGATCGACCGCGCCACGTCCGAGGCGATCGCGCGGGCGATGGACGAACTGGATGCTGATCCGGAACTGACGATCGGCATCCTGACCGGGGCCGGCGGCCATTTCTGCGCCGGCATGGACCTGAAGGCCTTCCTGCGCGGTGAACGGGTCGAGCTCGACGGCCGTGGCCTGGCCGGTATTGTCGAGACGCCACCGCGCAAGCCGCTGATCGCGGCGGTCGAGGGCTACGCACTGGCCGGCGGTTGCGAGATCGCGCTGGCCTGCGACCTGCTGGTGGCGGCTGACAACGCGCAATTCGGCATTCCGGAGGTCAAGCGTGGCCTGATCGCCGGGTCCGGCGGCCTGATCCGCCTGCCGCAGCGCATTCCGCGCCAGATTGCACTGGAATATGCGCTGACCGGCGCGATGATGCCGGCCAGCGAGGCGCGCCAGTGGGGCCTTGTCAATCGGCTCACCCGGCCCGGCGAGGCACTCGACGGCGCGCGCGCGCTGGCAGGCACCATTGCCGCCAACGGTCCGATGGCGGTGCGCATGACCAAGCGCGTGATGACGGAAGCGCCCGGCTGGGCCGCTGGCGAAGTCTGGCAGCGCCAGCGTGCATTGCTGGAGCAGGTGATCGCATCGAACGATGCGCGCGAAGGCGCGCTGGCGTTCAGCGAGAAGCGTGCCCCGCGCTGGAGCGGCAACTGAGCTGGCGGATCAGACCATGACCGCCCGCGCAACCACCGCCGTGCCTGGCCTGGCACCCGCCGCGCCAGTACTCGATCCGGACGCAGCGCGCCTGCTCGTGCTGAGCCGAAAGGCGGGTTACCCGCCATTCGAACACTTGACACCAAAGGCGGCACGCGTGGCCTATGCCGCCAGCTGGGAGCCCATGCAGTCGCCCGGCGGCGAAGTGGCGTCGGTATCGGACCGAGCAATCGCCGGCCCGGCCGGCGCATTGCCGCTGCGCGTCTACCGGGGACTGGGCACCGACGCGCACGCGGCGCTGCCGTGCATGCTGTTCCTGCATGGCGGAGGCTGGGTGATCGGTGGCCTGGACAGCCATGACCGGATGTGCCGGCGGCTCGCCACCGTTGCCCGGATCTGTGTCGTCGCAGTGGATTACCGGCTGGCGCCCGAGCACCCGTTTCCGGCCGCACTGGACGATGCCGCTGCCGCCTGGCGCTGGGTCCATGCGCATGCGGCCGAGCTGAGCGTCGACCCGGCTGCGATCGGAGTCGGTGGTGACAGTGCGGGAGGCAATCTGGCCGCCGTGCTGGCGCTGATGGGGCGCGACGGGGACCTGCCGGCCAGCCGCTACCAGGCGTTGATCTACCCGGCGCTGGACCTGGGCGCCGACAGCGATTCCTACCGCAGCGTGAGGTCGGATGTGCCATTGACCGCAGCGACGATGCACTATTTCATCGGCCACTACACGCCCAATGCCGCCGACCGGACAGACTGGCGTGCCTCGCCGCTGCGCGCATCCAGCCTGGCCGGCACGCCGCCGGCCCTGGTACTCAGCGTTGCCCATGACCCGCTGTGCGACGAGGCGCGTGCCTACGCCCGGCGGCTGGACCAGGATGGCGTGCGCGTGCTGGCGCTGCATTGCAATGACCAGATGCACGGCCTGCTGGGCATGGGCAGGCTGGTGCCGACGGGCGATCTGATTGCCGACCATGTGTATGCCGTCATCGGTTTCGAACTGCATCGCCGGCCCGGCGAGGCGCGCTGATTTTTTCCCACTATCCACCAAGGAGTTTCCTATGAGAGAAGCCGTCATCGTTTCAACCGCCCGCACCGGCATCGGCCGCGCCTTCAAGGGCTCGCTGAACAACACCAAGTCGCCCACCATGCTGGGCCACGTCATAGCCCAGGCCGTCCAGCGCGCCGGTATCGACGGCGCCGAGGTCGAGGACGTGGTCATCGGCACGGTACTGACCTCGGGAACCGCCGGCATGAACCTGGCGCGCAACGCCGCGTTTGCATCGGGGCTGCCAGTCACTGCTGCCGGCCAGACTATGGACCGCCAATGCGCGTCCGGCCTGATGGCGATTGCGACCGCCGCCAAGCAGGTGATGGTCGACGGCATGCAGGTCGTCGTGGCCGGCGGGCACGAGAACATCACCGCCGAGCAGAAGTTCTATTTCGACGCGGCGATGGCGGCCAAGGACCCGAACGTCTCGGGCAAGGTGCAGCACGCCTATATGCCGATGCTGATGACGGCCGAGTTCGTGGCCAAGAAATATGCGATCGGCCGCGACGCGCAGGATCAGTATTCGCTGCAATCGCAGCAGCGCACGGCGCAAGCGCAGCAGCAGGGCCGCTTCGACCAGGAAATCGTGCCGTTCACGACCCAGATGGCGGTGGCCGACAAGGCCACCGGCGCGGTGAGCTATCGCGAAGTCGTGCTCGAGCGCGACGAGGGCAACCGCGCCGACACCAAGCTCGAGGGGCTGGTCTCGCTCAAGCCGGTGATCGACGGCGGCGTGGTGACGGCGGGCAATGCCAGCCAACTGTCCGACGGCGCCAGCGCCTGCGTGATCATGGACAGCGCGCTGGCGCACAAGCGCGGCCTGGCCCCGCTGGGCATCTACCGCGGCATGACCGTGGCCGGCTGCGCGCCCGAGGAAATGGGTATCGGTCCGGTCTACGCGGTGCCCAAGCTGCTCAAGCAGCACGGCCTGAAGGTCTCGGACATCGGCCTGTGGGAATTGAACGAGGCGTTTGCGTGCCAGGCGCTGTATTGCCGCGACCAGTTGGGCATCGACCCCGCGATCTACAACGTCGACGGTGGCGCGATCTCGATCGGTCACCCCTATGGCATGACCGGCGCGCGTCTGGTCGGGCATGCGCTGATCGAGGGCAAGCGCCGCGGCGCCAAATACGTGGTCGTGACCATGTGCGTGGGTGGCGGCATGGGCGCGGCCGGTTTGTTCGAGGTCGCCTGACGATGGCGCCTACGGGCTTGCATGACGCCCCAGGCCTACGTTCGGTATCGGGCAGAAAGCGCGGAACACGACACCACCGCCGTTGAGCGGGCAAGGAGTGAGACATGGTCAAACGCATCAAGCGATCCAGCGCCAGTTCGGGCGCCGTCGAACCAGCGCAGGATCCGGCGGAGTCGCTCGCCGCTGCGCATGAAATCAACCAGCTGGGATTGGCCGAGGTCGACCGATCCGGTGGTTTCCCGTTCAAGGCTGGCGACATTGCCGGGGAAGCGCTGCGGCTCTACGGTGATTGGGCGCGCACCATGCTGGGCATGTCGCAGCGCGAGGTTCCGGCCAAGGACCCACGCTTTGCCGACCCTGCCTGGCGCGACAACCCGCTGTACCGCCGGCTTGGGCAGGGGTATCTGGCATTTTGCGAGGCGGCCGACCGACTGGCGGGCGACAACCCCGATTGGCGCAAGCGTGAGCGCGCAAAGTTCCTGACCGGTATCCTGACCAGTTCGCTTGCGCCGACCAACACGCTGCTCGGCAACCCGGCTGCCCTGAAGCGCGCCTACGAGACCGGTGGCAAGAGCCTGATCGACGGCGTCAAGAACATGGTGGGCGATCTGCGCCACAACAAGGGCATGCCGAGCCAGGTCAAGGGGTCTGATTTCACGATTGGCAAGAACCTGGCCGTCACCCCGGGGGCGGTGGTGTTTCGCAACGAGATGGTGGAACTGCTGCAATACCAGCCGATGACGACCGAGGTATGCGCGACACCGACCCTGCTGGTGGTGCCGCCGATCGGCAAGTACTACTTCATGGATCTGGCGCCTGGGCGCAGCTTCGTCGAGTATGCGGTCTCGCGCGGCATTCCCATGTTCGTCACCAGCTGGCGCAATCCGCGCGCCGAGCACGCCGAATGGGGCCTCGATGAGTATGTCCAGACCTGCCTGGACGTGGTCGACGCGGTGTGCGACATCAGCGGCAGCGACAAGCTCAACCTGCTCGGCATGTGCGCGGGCGGAATCATCAGCACGCTGATGCTGGCCGTGATGGCCGCGCGCGGTGACACGCGCGTCAACACGGCGTCCTTTGGTGTGATGCTGCTCGATTTCGGCACCGATGCGCCGATCGGCGCATTCCACGCAAAGCCGGTGCTGTCGCTGGCCAAGCGCCGGTCGAAGTCAAAAGGCATCCTGCCGGCCAGCAACCTGGCCAATGTGTTCGCCTGGATGCGGCCGAACGACCTGGTCTGGAACTACTGGGCCAACAACTACCTGATGGGCAAGGACCCGCCGGCATTCGACATCCTGGCCTGGAGCGTGGACGGTACCAACCTGCCATCCACGCTGCACAGCGAATTCATCGACATCTTCGAGGGCAACGGTCTGGCCAGGCCGGGCGGCGTGCAGGTGCTGGGTGTCCCGATAGACCTGAAGCAGGTGCGCGTGGAGACCTTCGCCACTGGTGCGCTGACCGACCACCTGACGCCCTGGAAGGCGTGTTACCGGACCACGCAGCTGCTGGGCGGGCCGAGCACCTTCGTGCTCAGCAACTCCGGCCATATCGCCAGCCTGGTCAACCCGCCGGGCAATCCCAAGTCCAGCTACTGGGTCGGCCCCAAGCCCGGAGCGGACCCGGAGCAGTGGCTGGCCAAGGCGACCCGCACGACCGGTACCTGGTGGGAGGTGTGGGCCGAGTGGACGCTCAAACGCAGCGACGCCCGCAAGGCGGCCAGCCAGGGTCCCGGAAGCACGCGCTATCCGGCCACCGCCGCAGCGCCCGGCCAGTACGTGCTCGAAAAAGCATGACGTTCGCCGGCTAACATCGGGCTGCATGACGATAACCAACATAAAAACGATCACGGTAGACAAGCAACTGCTTCGGGTCGGCATCAAACCCGGCGAGGGCCCGCCGCTGCTGGTATTCAATGGCATCGGCGCCAATCTCGAATTGCTGCAACCATTCACCCATGCGCTCGAGGGCATCGAGACCATCGTGTTCGACGTGCCGGGTATCGGCGGCTCGGGCCGCTGCCTGTCACCCTACCGCTTGCGTGGCCTGGCGCGCCTGGCCGACCGCATGCTGCACCAGCTCGGCTACGACGCTCCGGTGGACGTGCTCGGCGTGTCCTGGGGCGGCGCGCTGGCGCAGCAGTTCGCGCGCACCTGCCGCAAGCGCTGCCGGCGCCTGATCCTGGTGTCCACCACGCCCGGTTCACTGATGGTGCCGGGTTCACCGCTCGTGCTGGCGCGCATGTTCAATCCGCGCCGATACAAGGATCCCGAATATCTGCACCGCATAGCGCCAGCGCTGTATGGCGGTGACATGCGCAGCAACCGCAGCTTCATCCGCGCCCACGGCGATGCCCTGATGCATCCGCACTGGCTGGGCTATGCCTACCAGCAACTGGCCTTCTGGGGCTGGTCCAGCCTGGCCTGGCTGCCGTTGCTGAAACAACCCACGCTGGTGCTGTCGGGCAACGACGACCCGCTGATCCCGCTGATCAACGCGCGCATCCTGGCCCGACTGATCCCGCGCGCGCGCCTCGAGGTCATCGACGACGGCCACCTGTTCCTGATGAGCAGCCCGCACCGGGTGGTGTCGATGATCCGGGATTTTCTGGCGCTGCCCGGCCTGGCGGTGTCAGCCCGCGAGTAGCACCAGCGCGCGCGACCCGTAGTGGCGCTCAGGCAGCGAAGTGGCCTTCGAACTGCTTGCGCAATTCGCGTTTGAGCAGCTTGCCACTCGGATTCTTTGGCAGCGCGGGCACGAACACCACGCCCTTGGGCACCTTGAAGTGCGCCATACGGCCGTCGCAGAAGCCGATCACGGCGTCGGCCGTCAGCGTCTGGCCCTGCTTGACCACGATCACGGCCGTGACCGCCTCGATCCAGCGCGGATGCGGCAGGCCGATCACCGCGACCTCCGACACCTGCGGGATGCCATACAGCGCTTCCTCGACCTCTCGGCTGGCGACGTTCTCCCCGCCGGTCTTGATCATGTCCTTCTTGCGGTCGACCACGCTCAGATAGCCCTCGTCGTCGAGCACTGCCAGATCCCCACTATGGAACCAGCCGCCCTCGAACGCGGCTTCGGTGCGCTGCGGGTCGTTGAAGTAACCCGTCATCAGCTGCGGCGAGCGGTGCACGATCTCGCCGACCTCGCCCACGGCAACGTCGCGCATCTGCTCGTCCACGACGCGCGTCTGGACGTTGATCACCGGCTTGCCGGCGGAACCGGCCTTGCGCAACTGGTCCTCGGGCTTAAGCACCGTGGCCAGCGGCGCTATCTCGGTCTGGCCGTAGAAGTTCCACAGGCGAACCAGCGGCAGGCGGCGCTGCATCTCGCCCAGCACCTCGACCGGCATGATCGAGGCGCCGTAGTAGCCCTTGCGCAGCGAGCCCAGGTCGCTCTGGTCGAACAGCGGCGAACGCAGCAGCGATATCCAGACCGTGGGCGGTGCAAAGAACGAGTTGATGCGGTGTTGCGCGATCAGTGGCAGCAGGTTGTCGGGCGACGGCGCGCCGGTGATGATGTTGGTGGAGCCCAGGTACACGCCCGGCCCGAGAAAGCAGTCGAGCTGCGCGCAGTGGTACAGCGGCAGCGAATGCAGCACCAGGTCGGCACCGGCCATCTCGCCGTCCACGATGCAGCTGACGTATTGCCAGATCACCGCATCATGCGTCAGCATGGCCCCCTTGGGCAGGGACTCGGTGCCGCTGGTGTAGACGATCTGCGCCAGGTCGCTTCCCGCAAGTGCCACCTCGATCGGCGTGGCAGCGGTGGCACACAGGTGATCGAAGCTGAGCAGGTCGCCCTGTGGCTCGGCCACCCCCTCACCCGGCAGGCCGATCAATTGTGTGACTGCAGTGTCCAGCCGTGCCGCCTGCCGGGCGAGCGCCACCAGGCCGGCATCTGTCGCCAGCAGACGGGCGCCCGAATGGCGCAGCACAAAGGCCACTTCGTCGGCCGTCAGCATGAAATTGATCGGCACCAGCACCGCGCCGAGTCGCGCCAGCGCGAAACGCATGGCGACAAAGGCGTGCGAGTTGCGCGCCAGCATGGCGACGCGTTCGCCCTTGACGCAGCCCTGCGCGGCCAGGCCGGACGCCAGCCGGTCGCACAAGGCATGCAGTTCGGCGTAGGTCCAGCGCACGTCGCCACAGATGATGGCGGTCTTGTCTGGCTGGCGCATCGCGGTGCGGCGCAGCAGGTCGCCGATGTTCTGGCGGCCGGTTTGGGATTGCATTCGGATTCCTTTTTCTGCTGTTTTGGGGCCGCCCTGATTGCGGCGCCGTCCGATGGATCGGTACAACCGTGGCCGATCAGGCAAGAAGCGGCGTCAGATCGGGGTCCGCCTTTTGCATCGCCCTTCGGTATGCCCCGCGTTGGCCGATCCGCTGCAGGTAGGCCCGGATACTTGGATACGGCGTCAGGTCGTACGGCAGGAAAACCCGCATCGTGGTCAGCGAAAAGACGCCCATGATGTCGGCCGCCGTGAACGCGTCGCCGGCAAAATGACTGGCTACCGCGAATCGCGCATCGACCAGTCCGAGCGCACGCTCCATGCGACCCCTGGTCCATACCAGGGCCGGGTTGTCCGGCGCCGGATCAAGCCGGCGCAACGCCGAATAACGGCTCAGACTGGGTTGCAGGCTGGCGTTGGTGTAATGAAACCAATACAGGTACTGCGCGAAGTCCGGATCGGCCGGCCCCGGCGCCAGGCGTCCGTCGCCATATTTGGCAATGATGTATTCGATGATCGCGCCTGATTCGGCCAGCACCAGCGCGCCGTCGCTGATCACCGGCGCGGTTCCCGACGGGTGCAGTTGTTGGTACTGCGGCGGCGCGAGTCGGGTCACCGGGTCGCGCTCGTAACGTTTGAGTTCGTAGGCAAGGCCCAGCTCCTCGCACAACCAGACGATGCGCTCGGATTGGGAAATACCCAGATGGTGGATGGTCAGCATGGCGTTGATCCCGGACTGTCAATGGGTCTTGCAAACTTCGCGGATTCGGCGGCGGACCATCAGCCCAGGCCGCCCCAGATCCCGTTCAGGTCGGATTCCGCCGAGGCGTCCTGGTTGCGCAGCGCCACCGCCGTGCAGTAACGCCCGGCATGGAAGACCAGCGGTTCGCCGGCGCCGTACGCGACCTTGTGCACCCGGCCGACGAACAGCACATGGTCGCCACCGTCGATGGTGCTGTGGGTCTGGCATTCGAAACGCGCCATCACGTCCGGCAATAGCGGCGAGCCGCCCAGTCCGTGCTCGACCTCGATGCCGTCGAACTTGTTGGACTGCGGCGTGGCGAAACGGTGCGACAAGGCCGACTGCGCCGCGCCCAGCACATTGATCGCGAAATGGCCGGAATCGACGAAGCCGGCCATCGATGGCGAGCGCCGGCTCAGGCTCCACAAGACCAGCGGCGGATCGAGCGATAGCGCGGAGAAGGAATTGGCGGTGAGGCCTTCCATTTTTCCGCTGGGACCGCGTGTCGTGATGACCGTGACGCCGGTCGTGAACAGCCCCAGTGCGTTGCGCAGCTGGCGGCTGTCGTGGCTTCCGTCCAGAATTACCTGTTGCATGTCGGTATCCGTGTTCGTTGCAGTGGCGTCAGGCATTCATCAGCGGCAGCACCTTCTCGGCCATCAGCACCATGGACGCGCGTCCGAGCTGCGGGTCGGTCCAGTCGACGCCGGCATACAGCAAGGTGCCGAATTCGCCGGTCACCTCCTGCAAGGCGTGCAGCTTGTCGGCAACCCGGGCTGGCGTGCCGTAGATCACCAGCTGCTCGATCACGTCCTCCAGCGTGACGCTGTCGTCGGACTGCTTGGGATCGGCTTTGAACACACCCAGCGCGCCACGGCGCTTGAGCTTGTTGAACAGTGAACGGTAGTAGTAGTAATAGGGGCCATCGGTGCCGAGCGCGTAGGCCTTTGCGGTGGCATCGTCCTTGGCCACGAAAACGGTCTTGGCGACGCGCCAGTTGGCCGGGTCGGCCGGGCGCTCGACGCGCGCGCAGCCTTCGACATACTTGCCCCAGTGGCTCTTGACCCACTTGGGCAGCAGGAAGTTGGCCGATATCGGCTCCCAGCCGCGTGCTGCCGCTTCGGTGATGCCCTGCGAGAACGGCGCCACCGCCGTGACCACGATCGGCGGGTGCGGGCGTTGCAGCGGCATCGGAATGGTGCCCATGCCGGTCTCGGCAATATGGGTGCGCTCGGTCGATATGTTCCAGAATTCGCCCTTGAGCTTGTACGGCGGCTTGGATGCCCAGATCGCCAGCACATGGTTGATGGCCTCGAGGAACATGGCCGGGCGCGGCAGGTCGAAATTGCCCAGCGCTTCGGCGTCCGATGGCAGGGCGCCGGGGCTTATCCCCAGGATGAAGCGGCCGTCCAGCAGGTGGTCGAGCATCGCGATCTGCGCGGCCACGGCGGCCGGATGGTGGTTGGGCATGTTGATGGTGCCAGTGCCCAGTTTCATGCGTTTTGTCGCATCCACCAGCGTCGCCATGAACAGTGCCGACGAGGTGATGTTCTCTTCCGGATCGGTCGTGTGCTCGCCGACATAACCCTCGGCGAATCCGAGCTGGTCGGCCAGGATGAAGGCTTCGCGGTCCTCGCGCAGCGACTGCCGCCAGTCCTTGCCGATCGGGTGCATCGGCATGGTGAATATTCCGAGTTTCATTTTTCTGCTCCTTGCGTCGTTGGGTGTTTGCGTGTGGTTTCAGTCCATGCAGCGCGGTCGATCGGGTAAAGACACCTGTTTGGATCGAAGCGGCTCAAGTTTGGTGATCGATCAGGCAGGGCGCGGTCGCAGGCCACCGAACGGCACCCAGGAACTGGCGACCAGCCAGCCGTGGTCGACCGGCAGGTTCACGCCGGTGATCGCACTGGCCCCGTCCGAGAGCAGGAACACCGCGGCCTGCGCGATCTCGTGCGGCATCACCAGCTTCCCGGTGGCCATGCTGCTCTCCATGCGGGAGCGGTCGCGCTGTCCCTTGTCGATGGTGATCTGCAACGCCGGCGTCAACACCGGACCGGGCGAGAGGCAATTGACCCGCACCCCGCTCGGGCCCCATTCGGCAGCCAGGTTCTCGGTGAGCTGGATCACCGCCGCTTTCATCGGTCCGTAGGCATGCAGCGGCGTGGACCGCATTCCGGCGATCGACGCGATGTTCAGGATGGCGCCGCCCCGGCGCTCGGCCATGCGCTGGCCGAACGCGACGCAGGCGGCAAAGGTGCCGCGCAGATTGACCTGGAACACCCGGTCGTAGGTGTCCATGGCGATCTCCTGCGGAGCCACCGTGTCGCCCTGGATGATGCCCGCCGAGTTGACCAGCATCGCGACCGGACCGTGATCGCGCTCGACCTGCTCGGCGAGCGACTCGATGGCGGAGGGCGAAGCCACATCGATGGCGTAGCCGTGGCAGCCGATCTCGCGCGCAACGGCGCTGGTCTGGCCGGAATCCAGATCGGCGATCGCCACCGTCGCGCCGCGGGCGACCAGCAACTCCGCGCAAGCCCGGCCGATCCCGCTGGCGCCACCGGTGATGACGGCCAGGCGCCCGGCAAATCGATCTGCCTCGGTGCTGGCGCCGGCGCCGCGCACCACTGTCATGCCGACTCCCGGGATTTGCTATTGGCCGGCTCCAGCGTGAATCCGGCGTAGCCCTTGTCGGCGGCCTCCTGGCATTCCCTGCGGTACACGCCGATCTTGGACACATAGGGCATGAACACCCGGGGCTTGCCGGGGATGTTGGCGCCCAGGAACCAGGAGTTGGCGCGCGGAAACAGGGTCTTGTCGGCCGCCGCATTGACATGCGCGACCCAGCGGTCCTGCGCCTCGCGCGTGGCCTCGATGGTGCGCATGCCCTGCTGGCGCATGCTGGCCAGGCAGTCGCAGATCCATTGCACATGGTGTTCGATGCCCACCACCATGTTGACCAGCACCGAAGGGCTGCCGGCGCCGGTGACGATGAACATATTGGGGAATCCGCAGGTCATCAGTCCGAACACGGTGCGCGGCCCGTCGGCCCAGTTGCGCGCCAGCGTCTGGCCGTCGCGCCCGCGGATGTCGATGTTGAGCACCGCACCGGTCAGTGCGTCGTAGCCGGTCGCGCAGACCAGCGCGTCGATTGCGTGTCGGGTGTCGCCGGTACGCACGCTGTCCGCAGTGACCTGGGTGATCGGGGTCTTTTTCAGGTCGACCAGCCGCACGTTGTCCCGATTGAAGGTTTCAAAGTAGCCGGTATCGACGCAGATGCGCTTGGTGCCCAGCGGATGGTCCTTCGGGCACAGCGACTCTGCCACTTCGGGGTCGTGCACCGTGCTGCGGATCTTGGCCCGTACAAAGTCGGCGATGGTGTCGTTGGATGCCTGGTCCAGCATCAGGTCATTGAAGGAATGCACGAAGTTGACGCCGCCGCTGTTCCAGCGCCGCTCGTATTCGCGCTGGCGCTCCTCGTCGCTGACCTGCGACGCCGGCTTGTCGCTGAATTCGTACAGCGTGCCCAGTTCGCGCGCCCGCGCACGGTGCATGTCGTATTCGGCCTTCCAGGCCTGCTGCGCCTGCTCCGTCAAAGGAACGTTCCAGGCCGGGATCGAGAAATTGGCGGTGCGCTGGAAGACGGTCAGATGGGCGGCCTGTTGCGCGATCTTCGGTATTACCTGAATGCCCGAGGAGCCGGTGCCGATGACGCCGACCCGCTGGCCGCTGAAGTCGACCCCCGCATGCGGCCAGGCGCCGGTGTGCAGCACCTTGCCGGTGAAGTTCTCGATGCCGGGAATGTCGGGCAGGCGCGGGATCGACAGCGCGCCGGTGGCCATGACGCAGAACTGCGCCTGCAGCGCCAACCCGGTATCGGTGCGCAGTTCCCATTGCTGGCGATCTTCGTCGAAGCGGGCCGACACGACGCGGGTATCGAAGGTGATGTCGCGGCGCAGGTCGAAGCGCTCGGCCACATGCTGGATATAGCGCAGGATCTCGGGCTGGGCCGAGTATTTCTCGGACCAGACCCACTCCTGCTCCAGTTCCTTGTTGAACGAATAGGAGTACTGCAGGCTTTCGACGTCGCAGCGCGCACCGGGGTAGCGGTTCCAGTACCAGACGCCACCGACGTCGCTGGCGGCCTCGATGACCCTGGCGCTGTAGCCCATGGCGCGTAACTGGTGCAACAGGTGCAGGCCAGCAAAGCCCGCACCGATCACGAGTACGTCGTATGGTTTCGACTCCTGCATTGATCCTCCTGTGTGCCTACTTCTTGCGCCGCTCGTGTTCCAGCGTCTCGGTGTGGTAACCCGCCGCGACGGCCGCGTTGATCTTGCAGTCCAGCAGGATCGGGCCGTCGGGCTTGCGCAGCAGCGGCGCCAGCGCGCGCAATTCGTCCAGCGTACGTACCGTGTGGGCCTGAAAGCCGAACGCCTCGGCCACCGGCGCGAAGTCGATATCGGCAAACACCGACTTGGCCACCGGCATGTCGCGCATCTTGAGAAAGTGCAGTTCGGCGCCGTACGCCGAATCGTTGATGAGGATGATGACCAGCGGCAGGTCTTCGCGTGCGGCAGTCTCGAGCTCACCCATCGTCATCAGGAATCCGCCGTCGCCGATGAACAGCACGGTGGTGCGCTCGGGCGTGCCGCGCGCGAATCCGAGTGCGGTGCCAAAGCCCATGCCGATGGAGGCGAAGTCCACTGTGTTTTTTATGTGGTCCGGGCTGATGCCCGAGATGAACGGAATCACCTGCAGGAAGTTGCCGGCGTCGTAGACCGCATTGCGATCGGGCGGCAGCAGTTTGTCGAGTTCGATCGCCATGCTGCGCGGGTCCATCGTGCGCGGCGTGGCGGCGCTCTGGAATTCGCTGGACAGGTCGTGCTCTGCGAGCAGCCGGCGGTTCTGCGCCGTGTGCAAGGGCTTGTCCGCTTCGGTGCGCTGGGGCAGGGCTTCAGCAAGCTGCTCGGCCGCGGTGCGCGCATCTGCGATCAATGCCACGTCGGCGTGGTACAGGCGCCCGATCTGCGCCGGCGCCAGATCCACATGCACCAGCGGCACGTCCAGCGGCAACGAGCTGCCGTAGCTGGTGGTGCGCTGGTTCAGGCTGGCGCCGAATGCCACGATGCAGTCGGCCTGGTCGATCAGCCGCCGGCCCGCGGCATGCGAGAACGAGCCGACCACGCCCGCGTTGTAGGCGTAGCCGTGGAACATGTCCTTGCCCTTGAGCGACGTGGCGACCACCGCGCCGACCTGGTCGGCCAGACGCTCGATCGCGGCCCGGGCGCCCGAGCGATGGGCGCCGAGACCGACGATGAACAAGGGCTTGCGGCTGCGCGCCAGCATGGCGGC
>JBBKVW010000241.1:0-6532 GCA_037968655.1 Burkholderiaceae bacterium | reverse complement strand
GCCGGCGATCTTGGCGGCGGCACGTTCGGCGCCAAACACATGGCGCAGCGCGCGCGACTCGGGAGTGGCCATCAACGCCAGGAATCCCTCTCGTTCGATTCGCATACCTTCGTCAAAGGGTTTCGTCACCGCGGCTGCCACCGCCTCGAGTGCACGCAGCGGTGCCGGAAAACCCTTGGCCTGCGGCGCCACCATGTTGCGTGCGAATTGCAGGAACGCCTGGCCATGCGGCTCGCGCACAAAGCGGTCACGGGCGCGGCGCACCGGCAGGTCTTCGTCGACCACTTTGCGGGCGAACGCCACTGCGGCCTCGATCAGGTCACCGGCCACGATCGCATCGATCAAAGCCGTTCCCGCCAGTTGCTTGGCCGCCACCGGATTGCCGCCCACGATCATGTTGAGCGCCTGTTCCAGGCCAATCAGGCGCGGCAGCCGTTGCGTGCCGCCGGCCCCGGGCAGCAAGCCGATCTTGACCTCGGGCAGACCAAGCTGCGCATCGGCCAGCGCGACGCGGAAATGGCAGCCCATCGCCAGTTCGAACCCACCCCCCAGGCACTGGCCGGCAATCGCACCGACCACCGGTTTGGTGCTGTTTTCCAGCAGATCGATGACGACGCGCAGACTGGGTTCGCGGGAAGAATTGGGCGAGCCGAACTCGGTGAGGTCGGCGCCGGCCGAAAAGGCCCGCGCTGTGCCAGTGAGCACGATGGCTTGGATTGTCGGGTCGACCAGTGCGCGTTCCAGCGCATCGACGATGCCACTGCGCAAGGCCGCGCCCAGGCTGTTGACCGGCGGCCGATCCATCGATAGGACGGCGACCGGGCCGTGCTGTTGGATGCTGACGTGGCCACTCATGGTTGTTGTTCCAGGACTGTTCGTCGATAGCCTAGCGCCGAGCCTCGCTGGCAGCCGTCATACGGGAGACAGGTTAGCGGCTTCAGCATGGCGGCTGTTGCACCAGCGGAACATTCATTCAGACCCGCTTGTGCTCCGTGTACGGTCCGAGCAGGCCGTCCCGCTCGCGCGACTCAGCCACCACATTGCCATCGGCGTCTTTCGTCTCGGTATAGGGGCCAAAAAATCCCTCGCGCTGCCGGCTCTCAGCCAGCACGTCACCGTCAGCGTCGCGCGCCTCGGTGTAGGAGCCAAAAAAGCCATCACGTTCCCGTGACTCAGCAATTACGTCGCCCTCGGTATCGCGCGTTTCGGTGTAAGCGCCGAAGAGTCCTTCCCGTTGACGAGATTCAGAAACGACCTCTCCGTTCGCATTACGCGTCTCTGTATAGGCGCCAAAAAACCCATCGCGCTCGCGTGACTCGCCATTGGCAAACGCGTGCGAAGGGAGCGCGGCTTCCCGCGCGCTGCTCCTACCTGTCGATTGACCTTGGTCATCGCCAAATACTGCGCTGAGCAGCCAAAGGGATACAGCCAACACCACCAAAGCGATTACAAGCATCGTGACTACATACGCCAAGAAAATCGCCAAGCCAAGCAAGTAACCCCACAACGCCAATCGCACTCCGGCCTTCAGAAATTCGTCTCCGATTGTGGTGGTCCATACAAGGACCTTGTTCGCGCTCCACAACAACGGCTGTTCGACACAGCGCGAGAAAAATCCAGCCCTCTCGCGGGCTCGGACCGCTCTGCTGCCTAGCCATCTGCCAAAGCCTTCAGAGCCTGAAACGGCCTGCCTCCACTTCAGTTGCCAGACCAACACGGCCACAAGCACAGGCGATATCAATGCAAACCAAAACAACACCTGATCAATCAGTTGCTGGCGCTCGATGACTCGCTGAGCGTCGACCTGTTGCTCCCTTTGTTGTTTTTCAATGGCCCGTTGTTGCGCCGCACGTTCCTCTTGGGCCTTTAGACGCTCACCAGCTTGCTGCTGTTGCGCTTTCTGCTTCACCGAAGGATTCGGCTGCGTGGCCTGAACCAGAGGGGCACCCACAGTTGCCGAAGCTGGCAACGACGCAGAAGGCATCGCCTGTTTGGCAGGCGGTATTTGTGGCAGAAGTGCCGCGGATGGCACGACAACAGCCGACGCGTTGGCTGTAACTTGTAAGCCGTTGGACCACTCTCCTTCTGTCCTCAATCCGGACGCCAGAGTCAATATGCCGTTTCCGCTTCGTTGATTGTCTTTGTACTGGCCTTCGTAGCGGTCTTGATTAGCCGACAAAAACATGCCCCGCCCCTCCCGCTTGCCGTCTCTGTACGATCCGACGTATCGGTCGCCGCCGGAGGCGGTCATCCGCCCCTCACCCTGTAGCCGGCCTTGGGCGAACGTCCCCTCGAACGACACGAATGACCCGTCGCCCGCGGTCCATTTCGCGACACCGGGCCCGCTCGCCTGGCCAGAGGCACAAGCGCCTTGCCAAGTCACTATCTCGTTAGGCTTGAGGTTGGGCTTGAAAACCGCGCACCCGTTTCCAGCGTCCCTCACATATCCGTCGTCCGCTCGCGCATTGGGGACATCAGTAGCCCAAAGCAAGACAAGGCCCACGGCAACAATCTCTGCGAGTTTGAATGAGACCATCCTGCAATGACGTCGCATAATTTTCTCGCTTCTTGTTGGATGCCGGGTTACTACGCAAAGTCGTTCGAGGAAAATCCAATTTGGCACGCGAACTGGGTATGTCGTTGCCTTCTGGAACCGAATCGACTTCAAGGCCAGCGCTCAGTCCTTATTGCGGGCATTTGAGCCACTGACCCTGCGTCACCTTTACGTCACAGCTATCTTTTTGACTTTTTACAAATGCCGCAGTGCACGACTCGCTTGACGTGTAGCTGCCCTTGCCTGCGTACCAGGGAACAGCATAGACGGCCGTTGATTTTGCCTTGCTGATCAGGTAGTTCGCCAGCCCTTTCATCGAGTGCGATGCTTCATTTGGAAAGCGAACTTCCTGAATGTGTCGCTCGGGAGGCAGAAAAATCTTGTGGAAAATCCGTAGATTCGAGAGTATTTCGTACGCGTCATAAACTCGAAAAATCCTGGGTTCACCAGTCAGGTCCTCCAAGTTGCACTGGCAACCCAGGACCTTATTGGTTGACGACTGATCCGCAAAGCCGGTTGCCGAGCTGGGATCAAACGCGATCGCCTGGTCAATCCTGGTCGGATGAGAGTACAGCACATGCTGCGCCAGGCCCCCTCCAAGCGAATGACCTGTAGCGTAGAAATGCGTAGCCTTCAGCGGGTCTGCAGGAAAGCGATCGAACACGTGTTGGGCCGCCTTTCTGGCTTGGGAATATTGGTCTTCCATGGGCAGGAATCGCGTGACCCAATGCAGATTGCCGTAAAGCCAATCCTTCATGCCCCAAGTACCTCTGAACGCAACAACGACCTGCCTCGTGTCTGATTCCGATGCCCACACGCGAAAGAAAAGCCCCACATCGTTTTCGCATGGCGGCACCCACTGAACATCCTTCACCTCCCGCCAACCTCTGGCAGCAAGTTCCGTTTCGAGCCTGTCACGTTCTGCAGCCGCAATCCTCGGTTCTGTCGCGCCACAGTTCGCATCTTCGGCATAGGCCAGAGCCGACATCGCTGCGTAGGGCACAAATCGATTTGCAGCAGCAGGGAGATCGGCAATCAACATGCGAAAGTGCGACGACCGTATCCGAGGCTCGTTATTGCCGAGGACTTCACCACCACAGTCCTCGACCGCAAAGTGCGTGCAGCCTTGAAGAACGGCCAGTAGCAGCACCAGCAACATTCGAGGCCGCTTTGGATGTGACAGAGGGATCGATCTGATCGAACCCGTTCCAGGAAAACAGCTTGGGCGTCGGCGAACCTGGTTTGGAAGTGACAACGAGGACCAACAATCGAACAATCGCAGACCAAGAGAACCTTGCTTGCTTCGCATTCTGAACATGAGAACCTCCCACGAGCAGTTTTCAGCCTTTGTGGGGCGCGACAATCATCTTGTCCGGTCGAGCGACAAACATGATGGCCGGTGGTGAGGAGTCGAAGGCGGCGTAGCCGCCGTAGACGACGAGCCACCGGCGCCGGCGGGTTGGAGGGGTTCAGGATGGCGGGCTAAGTCTCAAAGAGAAGCCCGCCCATTGCCATCACCCCGAATCACCGATCAACAGGTTTGCCTCTACATGAACATCCGCAAGAACAAGTCACAAGCCCTGGCCGCGGCCAAGGCCGGCATCAGTGAGCGCAGCGCCCGACGTATTGAGCAAGCGGCCACGCTTCCCTCGCAGAACCCCAGACGCTATTGGCGCTCTCGTGCCGATCCGTTTGTCCAGGTCTGGGACAGCGAAGTCGTGCCGCTGCTCAAGAGCGCCCCCAAACTGATGGCCATCACGCTGCTGCGCAAGCTCCAGGACGATTACCCCGATCAATTTCCGGACGGCACACTGCGCACGTTGCAACGTCACATCCGCCAATGGCGTGCTCTGGAAGGACCGCCAAAGGAAGTGTTCTTCGCGCAGGAACATGCGCCGGGCCACCGGGGCCTGTCGGACTTCACCGCCATGGGCGAGTTGCGCATCACGATTGCGAACGCGCCGTTTGCCCACATTCTGTACCACTTCGTGCTGGCCTTCTCGCGTTGGGAACATGTGGAAGTGGTCGAGGGTGGCGAGAGTTTCCAGGCGTTGTCCAAGGGGCTGCAGAACGCCCTGTGGCAAGCCGGTGGCGTCCCGCAGGAGCATCGCAGCGACAGCCTGTCGGCAGCCTTCAAGAACCTGACCGAGGAGGAGGACTTCACCGCACGGTACACGGCACTGCTGGAGCACTACGGTATGGTGGGCACGCGCAACAACCGTGGCCTGAGCCACGAGAATGGCAGTGTCGAATCCTCCCACCGGTATCTGAAGGAGGCGCTCGAGCAGGCCCTGCTGCTACGCGGGCACCGCGACTTCGACGACCGTGCGGCCTACGAGGCGTTCGTACGGGAGGCCGTGATGCGGCGCAACCGGCGCAATGGCGCGGCGTTTCGCATCGAGCGCGAACAGTTGCAGGACCTGCCCGTGCGACGCACCACTGACTTTGTCGAGGAAGAGGCCCGTGTCACCCGCTGCGGCACCTTCACCGTGCGCGCCATCCTGTACAGTGCGCCCTCGCGCCTGATCGGCCACCGCCTGAAGGTGCGCCTGTACAGCGACCGGCTGGACTGTTACCTCTCCGGCACGCTGGTACTCACGATGGCGCGCGGCGCGCGTTCCCCCGGCACCACGCGCGGGCGGGCGATCGACTACCGCCACTTCATCGACGCCCTCAAACGCAAACCCCAGGCGTTCAAGGGCCTGGCGTTCCGTGATGCATTGTTTCCGCGCGAGGCGTACCGCCGGACCTGGGAGCAACTTGACTTGCGGCTCACGCAGCGCCAGGCGTGCCAGACCATCGTTGCGCTGCTGGAGATGGCCGCGCGCGACGGCGTGGAAGCTGTGCTGGCTCAGCGACTGGACGAATTGCTGGTGGCCGGTGAGTTGCCCGATGTGAAGCGATTGCGCGAGGAATTCGCCCCGCGCAAGACCGAGGTGCCGCACGTCACGGTCGTGATTCCGCCGGCAAGCCGATATGACGCACTGCTGCCAAGCGGGCAAGCCAATGACCTGCAAGACGAGTCGCAAGACAAACTTGAGGCGCTGGCAGCATGACCGCGCCGTCCTATGAGCCCGGGCGCAACGCGTTGATGCTCACCGAGCTGCGCCTGCCAACGATCGGTCGCCTGTGGCCCGAATTCGCCGAGCGATCGGACAAGGAGAGCTGGCCGGCCACGCGCTTCCTGGGGGCCTTGCTGGAACACGAACTGGCCGAGCGCGCCAAGCGGCGCGTTGAGCGCCACCGGGTGGAATCCCAGCTCGACGTGACCAAGACGCTGGCCAGTTTCGACTTCGCCGAGGTGCCGATGCTGTCAAAGGCTCATGTCATGGCGCTCTCCAGCGGCGACTCCTGGCTTGAGAAAGGGGCCACGGTCCTGATCTTCGGCCCGCCCGGTGTGGGTAAAAGCCATGTTGGATGCGGCATCGGGCACGCGCTGATCGACGCAGGTTACCGGGTGCTGTACACGCGCACCAGCGAATTGGTGCAACGCCTGCAAGCCGCGCGCCAGAATCTGCAATTGCCCCAGGCGCTGGCGAAGCTGGACCGCTACGACCTTCTCATTCTTGACGACCTGTCGTATGTCCGGCGCGACCAGGCGGAAACCAGCGTGCTGTTTGAGCTGATCGCCGAGCGCTACGAGCGGCGCAGCATCCTGATCACGGCCAATCAGCCATTCTCGGGCTGGGACAACGTGTTCCCAGACCCCGGCATGACGGTGGCCGCCATCGACCGCCTGGTTCACCACTCAACGATCTTCGAGCTGAACAAGGTCGAGAGCTACCGCGGCAAACAGGCCGCACGCAACCAGAAGATCCAGCGCGACAACGACAAAAAGGACCAGCGCAAACGTCAATCATCCAGTGACAACCACCCCAAGGAGCACCCTCAATGACCCAGTAACCAGCGACATTCATCCCCGTCCAACCGGCCAGGATGATTGTCGTTAGACCGGCCATGCTGCTTGACGCCGTCCAT
>JBBKVW010000240.1:0-4318 GCA_037968655.1 Burkholderiaceae bacterium | reverse complement strand
CCACCAGCACGATGCTGGCAATCAGTGCCGCCGCAAGCGCCCACCATGCGCGCGCGCCGGCCGCTAGGGCCCGATCTCCTGTGATGGCGCGTGTCGCCATTTGTCCGTTGCCCATTGCGTTCCCCTTGAATGAATACGTTTGTTTGCCTGCCGAAATGGCGGGTTGACAACAGGCGCTGTCAAGCGATCAACCCGGATCCATTCTGTTTCTGGACGCGCTAAAAGGTAATCATCTGTAACGCTGCGCGCGCGTAGGACGACGCCTACGTCGCGCGAATTTTCATGCGGGTTGCAGGCTGCTACCTGTATTCCTGGCAGCTTGCACAGGGGGTTGGTGCCCACAGTCCAGGTGCCGAGGTCGACCTCTTCGGGCTCGCGTTCCGATTGACCGGTCAGGGCGGAATCAAGAGAGGTCCGTGTAGGTGTTCGGGCTCTTGCCGGGTGTCGATTCGTCCCACAGGCGAAAGCCACCCACAAACGCCGCCGCGTTGTCGCCGCGCCGGGTCCGTGGCGGAAGCTTCTTGAGCCGTTCAGCCTGGCCGCCACCGATCACGATCTCGTCGGGCAACAAGGCCGCACTGAAGCCCTTGACGACGGAGTGCACCTTGCGGCGCCACTTCTTCTTGCCCAGGCGCTTGTAGCCGCGCTTGCCAAGCAGGTCCTCGTAGTCGTGCCGCTTGCCGCGCCGCAGATGGCCCAGTTCCATCGCCACGATCTGGCCGGCGACGATCAGCGCAGAGCCCAGGCCGGTGCCCAGACCCAGGAACAGCATTTTGCCGCCCTGGTAGCTACCCAGAGCCTGCATGGCGGCGTCGTTGACGATGCGCACCGGCCGGCCAAACGCCGCCGCGAAGTCGAAGTCGACCCAGCCCCGCGCCAGGTTATGGGGCTCCAGCGTGGGGGCGCCGTGCCGCACGACACCGGGGTAGCCGATCGAGATCGCGTCGAAACTCCAATCCGAGGTGATCTCGCGCACGCCCTCGACCATCTGCTGCGGCGTGAGCTCGGCTCCGGAGGCGAACTTGCGCCGGGTCGTCTCGCCGCTGAGCAGGCATTTGACGTTCGAGCCGCCGACGTCGATCACAAGAATTTTCGGTGGCGCTTTTTTTCGGGGAGTGGTCATTTTGGGTACCTTCGTTCTGTGCACACCGGGATTCGCCCGTGGGACGGCCCGGCGGCTGACCGTTGAAGCCTTGGCGCGGTGCGCTGCGGCAATCCCCTTGGGAGTTGACTTAGGAGGCCTCATGGCATGGCCTTCGCGGCGGCGGGGCGCTCGCCCTTCTTGCTTGATGCATCGATCTGCCCTGGCGCCAGGGAAAGCAGCCGTGCGGTGTTGATCAGCGCCATGTGGCTGAGTGCCTGCGGAAAATTGCCCTGCATGTGCCCGGTGCCCGGGTCGAATTCCTCGGACAGCAGGCCGACGTCGTTGCGCAAGGCGAGCAGGCGCTCGAACAGCACCTCGGCCTCGGCGCGGCGACCGGTCACCGCCATACAGTCGGCCAGCCAGAAGCTGCACGGCAGAAACACACCCTCGCCGGGCGGCAGCCTGTCAACGCCGTTCGCGGCTGCGCGCGCGGTCGCGTAGCGCAGCACCAGCCCGTCGACCAGCAGTTCACGTTCGATCGCCTCGATGGTGGCGCGCACGCGTGCATCGTCTGGCGGGAGAAAGCCCACCAGCGGGATCAACAACAGACTGGCGTCCAGCGCGCTGCTGCCATAGTGCTGAACAAAGCTGTTGCGCCTGGCATCAAATCCGGATTCGCAGACCTGCGCGTGGATCTGGTCGCGGCTGCGGCGCCAGGCATCGACCGGCCCGTCCAGGCCGTAGCGCTCGACCGCCTTGACCCCGCGGTCGAATGCGACCCAGGCCATCACCTTGGAATGCGTGAAATGGCGCCGCGGCCCACGGACTTCCCAGATGCCTTCGTCGGGCTCGCGCCAATGTGCGTCGAGAAACGCCAGCAACACGCGTTGAATCTCCCAGGCATGCGGCTGCGCTGTCTGATCAGCAGCACGCGCGAGGTGCAGCGTGTCCATCACTTCGCCGTAGACGTCGAGCTGGAACTGCTGCGCCGCGGCGTTGCCGACCCGCACCGGTGCAGCATCGCCATACCCGGGCAGCCATGCGAGCTCGGTTTCGTCGAGCCGGCGCTCGCCGGTCACGCTGTACAGGATCTGCATGTCGGCCGGACTGCCGGCAACGGCGCGCACCAGCCAGTCGCGCCAGGCTTGTGCCTCCTCGCCGTAGCCGGCCAGCAGCAAGGCGTTGAGCGTGAAGGTCGCGTCCCGCAGCCAGCAGTAACGGTAGTCCCAGTTGCGCACGCCGCCGGGCTGTTCGGGCAGCGAGGTGGTCGGCGCGGCAACGATGCCGCCGGTGGGTTCATAGATCAGCGCCTTGAGCGTCAGCAGCGATCGCTCCACCGCTTCTGGCCAACGCCCCCCGGTAGCTGCTGCGCCGCGACCAGTCCTGCCAGCGGCGCTGGGTGGCCGCCAGCGCCTGCTCGGCGTCGATGGCCTGCTCGGGCGCCATGTGTGACGGTCGATAATTGAGCACGAACGGCACCCGTTGCCCGGCACCGACCGCGAAGTCGGCCCGCGAAGTCATGTTCTCGCCACGCGTGCGCACTGCGGTGTGCAGCTCCAGCGTATCCGGCCCGGCAGTGGCGAGCAGCGCGCCGTTGTTCTGCCGGACCCACGGAACGATCGATCCGTAGTCGAAGCGGATGACAAGCTCCATCTGCATCTGTACCTGGCCGCGCAGTCCTTCGACGATGCGCAGCACATCCCATCGCTCGTTCGACAGCGGCATGCAGTCGATGACCCGCACCACGCCGGACTCGGTCTCGAAGTCGGTCTCCAGGATCAGGCTGCCGCTGCGGTAGCGGCGACGCACCGCGCGCACACCATCGCGTGGTGCGATCATCCAGCGCCCGTGCTCGGGGCTGCCCAGCAGGGCCGCAAAACACGCGCCGGAATCGAAGCGGGGCAGGCACAGCCAATCGATCGAACCATCGCGGCCCACCAGCGCAGCCGTGTGGCCGTCGCCGATCATGGCGTAGTCCTCGATGGGCAAAGGCACGGTTCAGCTCACGACTTCGGGATTGCGCCAGCCGCCATCAGCGGCAATGAAATGGGTTGCTGCTGGCGGTCCCCACGAGCCCGGCGCATAGGCAATCACCGGGGGATGCGCAACCAGCACCGGCTGCACCACGGCCCAGGCGGCTTCGATGGCGTCAGCGCGGGTAAACAGCGCGCCGTCACCTTCCATCGCGTCGGTCAACAGGCGTTCGTACGGGGACTGCTCGCCCGGCTCCTCTTCGAGCAGCGAGAACTCGCGTTGTTCGCCGATGAAATCCTTGCCGGCCCGCTTCACACGCGCGGCAAGCGCGATCGTCGAGCACGGCGAGAGATGAAAGCGCAGGTAGTTGGCCTCCTCGCGCAGCGCCGCGTCGGCGAACAGATTTTGTGGCGGAGCTTTCAGGCGCACCACCACCTCGCAGGCCGTGGTCGGCAGGCACTTGCCCGAACGCAGGTACCAGGGCACGCCGCCCCAGCGCCAGGAGTCGATGAATACGCGCAGCGCGCAGAAAGTCTCGACATCGGAGTCGTTCGCCACCTTCGGCGTGTCGCGATAGCCTTCGTACTGGCCACGCACCATGTCGCCGGCACCCAGCTGTCGCATGGCGGCGAAGACATCGGTCTTGTGGCGGTGCACAGCCTCGAAGTCGCGGCTTGCTGGCGGCTCCATTGCCAGCAGCGAGACGATCTGGAACAGGTGGTTCTGCATCACGTCGCGCAGACATCCCGCGCTTTCGTAGAACGCACCGCGTCCGTCGACACCAAACTGCTCGGCCAGCGTGATCTGCACGCTGGCGATGTGATTGCGGTTCCAGATCGGCTCGAGAAAGGAATTGGCGAAGCGGAAGTACAGGATGTTCATGATCGCTTCCTTGCCCAGGAAGTGATCGATGCGAAAGATCGCATCCTCGGGAAACACGTCCCGTGTAATGCGATTGAGTTCGCGCGCCGAGGCAAGGTCGCGGCCGAATGGCTTCTCGACGATGACCCGCCCGCCCGTGGCCAGTCCGGCTGCCGCCAGGCCGCGGATCACGGTCGGGAACAGCGCCGGTGGAATGGCCAGGTAGAAGGCCGGGTGTCGTGCATCCTGCAAGGCGCCGCGCAGCGCCTCGAACGTGGCCGCGTCTTCGTAGTTGCCGCTGACATACTGCAGTGACGAAAGCAGGCCGTCCATCACCGCCGGGTCGACGTCGGTACCGGAGCGCTCAATGCTTTCGGATGCACGCGCGCGAATTTGGCC
>JBBKVW010000239.1:0-3378 GCA_037968655.1 Burkholderiaceae bacterium | reverse complement strand
ATCCTGGGTCGGACCAGCAGCACCATTCTTACCATGGCTGGTTCGAACGCCGGCAAGGCGGGCGCCAAAACCTTGCGCCCGTCGGGGACTGTCGGCGCTTAACGCTGAGCAGGCTTGCTGTCAAGGTGCGCGGGCACACCGTCGCATGTGACACGCACACCGACGCGCATTAGCATGCAAACAAACCCGTGGCGCAGCCTTTGAGGGCAAGGCCACGACCAGCGAGGGCACACCATGCAGGCAGACGTTCTGATTCGCGGCGCGCAGTTGATCGACGGCAGCGGCGCGCCGCCCCGGGCCGCCGATGTGGCCATTCGCGGTAACGCGATCACCCAGGTAGGCGACTGCAGTGCGGTGCGGGCCGGCACGGTGATCGACGCGCATGGCCAGGTCGTCGCGCCCGGCTTCATCGACATCCACACCCATTCCGACCTCAGCCTGCTGCTCGACGGCCGCGGCCAGAGCAAGGTCAGCCAGGGCGTGACGACCGAGGTCACCGGCAACTGCGGCTTCTCGCCGTTTCCGATCAATCCAGACCACATGGCCTTGCACCTGGATCTGCTGGCCGGCATCGGCGATGACGCCCTGGCGCTGAACTGGATCGACCTCGAGGGCTACCGGCAGGAAGCGCAGAGCCGTGGCATCGCGCTCAACATCGCGCCGCTGGTCGGGCATGGCGCACTGCGCATTGCGGCCATGGGCGTGGACAGTCGCGCAGCCAGCGCTGTGGAGATGGCCAGCATGCAATCGATGCTCGACACGATGCTCGATCAGGGTGCCTTCGGATTGAGCACCGGCCTGACCTACGTCCCCTCGCGCTATGCACCGACCGACGAGCTCGTTTCTCTATGCGAAACACTTGCGAAGCGTCAGCGCCTGTACGCATCGCATGCGCGCGACAAGGACCTGCTGGGCGATGACCATCGCTATGGCCCGCTGAACGAGGCGCTGCACCTGGGGCGCAGCACCGGCGCGCGGGTGCAGTATTCGCACGCGGCCATCAACACGCCGTCGGAATGGGGCAGCGCCCGACTGTGGACCGATCGTTTCGACAGCGCCGTGCAACAGGGCGTGGACGCCGCCTTCGACGTCTATCCCTACGACGCCTCGAGTTCGGCCTTGACGCAGTACCTGCCGGCTTGGGTCCAGGAAGGCGGTGTCGCCGCCATGCGCGAACGCCTGTCCGACGCGGCCGTCATGGCGCGCGCCGAGGCAGACCTGGCGCAAGGCTGGTCGGCCAACCGCATACCCTGGCTGTGGGACCGGGTGGTGCTGGCACGTACAGACGGTGTGCTGGACGCGAAGGAAGGCCAGAGCATCGAGGCCGCGGCGGCAACAGCGGGCAAGACGCCGGCGCGCTTCACGCTCGAACTGTGCCGTGACGGTGGCAACCGCATCATGGTGGTGCTGTTCTACCGTACCGAAGAGGACATGCGCACCTTCCTGACCTGCCGCCATTCGGTGATGGGTTCGGACGGCTCGGCGATCTGCTTCGATCAGGGTAGCCGACAACCGCATCCGCGCAACTTCGGCGCAACGGCCCGGGTGCTGGGCCGTTTCGTGCGCGAGTTGCAGGATCTGGACCTGGCGACCGCCATCGCCAAGATGAGCGGCCGGGTAGCCGAACGCCTGCGCATGCACGACCGGGGCACGCTGGCGCCCGGCAAGGCGGCCGACATCGTGGTCTTCGACCCGCAGGAAATCCGCGACCGCGCGACCTACCTGGCGCCCTGCCAGCAGGCCAGCGGCATGACCCATGTGTTCGTCAACGGAACGGCGGTCGTGACCGACGGGCGGCAGACCACTTCACGGCCCGGCCGCGTGCTGAGGGCGGCATGAGCCGAAAGGCCGTGCCCAAGTCGGATTCCTCAGTGCGCAGCACGGAGAGTGGTCCGCTGAATCATGCTCTGCCAAATTGGCTGTCCTTGCAGGACCATGTCGCGGCCGTCACCGGTGGCGGCACCCACCTGGGACTGGCCATGGCCACCGGCCTGGCAGAACTCGGCGCCACGGTCTACCTGCTCGGACGGCGCGCGCAGGTGGTACAGGAAAGCGCGGCACAACTGGGCGCGCTGGGGCTGGCGGCGCATGCGATTGCAGTCGACGCCGCTGACGAAACGGCGATGGACGGTGTGGTGCAGGAGATCGTGCGCACCCACGGCCGGCTGGACGTGATGGTTTGCAATGCGGGCGGCGCGCACGGCGTGGACATGGCGCCGCATATTTCAGTGGCGGACCTCGAAGCCACGTTGCGGCTCAACGTGACGACGACGCTGGTCAGCGCGCAATGCGCGGCGCGGGCGATGATGACCCGGCGCAGCGGCGCCATCATCACGATCGGGTCGCTGCACGCGACGCTGGGCAGCGATCCACGGCTGTATGCGCCGGGCTACAGGCGCTCGACGCAGTCCTATCACGCAGCCAAGGGTGCGATCCTGAACCTGACGCGGGCACTGGCCTGCGAACTGGCGCAGCACGACATCACGGTGAACTGCATCAGCCCGGGTCAGATTCCCAAGCCCACGCTCAACGCGTTCACACGCGAAAACTTCCGCAACATGGTGCCGCTGGCGCGGCTGGGTGAACCGCAGGACCTCAAGGGTGCGGTGGCCCTGTTTGCAGCACCGGCCGGAAAGTGGATCACCGGCCAGAACCTGACCGTCGACGGAGGCTGGTCGGCCTGGTAGGCGCCAGCGCGGGGCAATTCCCGCCGCGCCGGCTCAGGCCGCCGGCCCGGCAATCAGCCGATCTGCGCCAGCTCGGAGCCGGGGATCAGGCTGCGGCCACCGCGCGGCCATTCGACCCACACGCCGCGGCTGCTCTGGGCCACCACATAGCCGTCCGTGCGCTGGATCGATCCACCGCGGACATGGTTGACACGCGTGCCGGCGTTGAACTGGGGCTGGGCGAACAGCGATTTGAAGAAAAGAAGGATGCTCATGATGTAGACAACAGACAGGGAAGTGACAAATGGGAGTTCGAATCAGCTATGGTCGCGCTGCCATTGGCGCTCGCGGTATTCCAGATCCGAGGCTGACTGGGCGCCGTTGAGATAGGTCTCGACGGCGCGCTGGTCCTGACGGTCGCTGTGGCGATCAAATGCCGCATGCAAAGAGCGCAGGGCGGACCAGAGAAAGTAGATGTGATTCACGGTGGGATTGGATGGCCGCTTGGGGCCGTTCATTCAAGATACTAGGGAAAACCCTAATTATCATCACTTTCATGCTGCAGCGCACAAATCCCTTTGCAATTCCCTGCGATTGATGCGGTGGACGTTGCGTTGCGCCCACAGGCACAAATCTGCGCCGCGCGCTTTGCACGCCGGCGCATACCCCCTATTGCGTGGCAAACGCCTCAGTCTGTCTTCGGTCGACCGGC
>JBBKVW010000238.1:0-9212 GCA_037968655.1 Burkholderiaceae bacterium | reverse complement strand
GATCCGCCCAACGTGATCTGGAAGGGCACCGAGCACCAGCAGCGATTCGCGCGTGACGATGTCGAGGCCGGTACCAAGGCCTTCGTTGCCATCAGCGAGCCCAGCGGCGGCTCCGATCCAGCGCGCTCGATCCAGACCCGCGCGGAGTTAAAGGGCGACCGCTATGTGATCAACGGCACCAAGATCTGGATTTCGGGCGCCGGCATGGCCAAGTGGGGCATCGTGTTTGCGCGCGTCGGCGACAGCAAGAGCCGCGAGGGCATCACAAGCTTTGTCGTCGACAAGAGCCGCAAGGGCATCAGCCTGTCCAAGATCCCGGTGATCCGGTCCTATTCTCCGTACGAGGTGCACTTCAACGACTACGAGGTGCCGGTGGAGGATCTGCTGGGCGAGGAGGGCAAGGGATTCAAATTCGCCGAGGAGTGGCTGATCCATGCACGTCCACCCTATGCCGCGGCCACGATAGGCATCGCGCAGGCGGCGCTCGACCTCGCCATCGACTGGGCCAAGGAGCGCAAGGCGTTTGGCGGCTACCTGTCGGACAAGCAGGCGATCCAGTGGATGATCGCCGACTCGGAAGTCGAACTGCGCGCGGCACGGCTGCTGGTCTACCAGGCAGCGTGGAACGCCGACATGGGGCGCGACATCAAGGTCGACGCGTCGGTGGCCAAGGTCTACGGAACCGAAACCGCCGGACGTGTCGTCGACCGCTGCATCCAGATCCTGGGCGGCATGGGCGTGGCGCAGGAGCTGCCGCTCGAGCGCTGGTACCGCGAGATGCGCATCAAGCGCATCGGCGAGGGGCCTTCCGAAGTGCACCGGATGGTGATCGCACGCGACATGCTGGGTGGCCGGCGCACGGTGGCGGTGTAAGCATGGCGATCGACTTCACGGTGTCAGGCGAGGGCATTGCCCTCATCACCATCAATCGTCCGGAGCGCCTCAACGCGATGGATGCCGAACACTACCATGCGCTGTCCCAGGCCTGGTGCACGGTGCGCGATGACGCAGCGATCCGCGTGGCCATCGTCACCGGAGCCGGCGAACGTGCATTCACGACCGGCGCCGACATCAAGAGCTTCCTGACCGCGCCGCCGTCCTTGTCCGACATGTGGCTGACCCAGCGCGACCAGCTGCTCAACCGCGGGCTGGAAGTCTGGAAGCCGGTGGTTGCGGCGGTCAACGGCTACTGCCTGGGCGGTGGCATGACCCTGATGCTGGCCACCGACATCCGGGTCGCCGCAACCCACGCGACCTTCAGCCTGGCCGAGGTCAAGCGCGGCGTGATTCCCGGCAACGGCGGCACCCAGCGCGTGCTGGACCAGCTGCCGCACGCAATCGCAATGGAGATGCTGCTTACCGGCGAGGGCATCGACGCGGCCTGCGCCGAGCGCTGGGGCCTGGTCAACAAGGTCGTGCCACAGGCCGAGTTGCTGGAGACGGCATACGGCTATGCGCGCAAGATCGCGGCCAATGCGCCGCTGGCGGTGCAGGCGGCCAAGGAACTGGCGCTGCGCAGCCGCGACATCGACCTGGTCAGCGGGCTGCGCCTGGAAGCGGTGCTCAACCGCATGCTGATGGCAACCGAGGACGCGAAAGAGGGTCCGGCTGCATTTGCGGCCAAGCGCGCACCGCAGTTCAAGGGGCAATGACGATGGCCGGACATTTTCCGCTCGAGGGTCTGACCGTGATCGATCTGGGCCAGATCTACAACGGGCCCTACTGCACCTTCCTGATGGCGATGGCGGGCGCGCGCATCATCAAGATCGAAGCCCGGGGTGGCGAGAATCTGCGCCGGCGCAGTGTCGTCGGTGGTGCGGCGCTGCCGTTTGCGATGCTCAATTCGAACAAGACTTTCGCGACGCTCAATCTCAAAACGGCGCGCGGCAAGGAACTGTTGCAGCAGATGGTCAAACGCGGTGACGTGCTGGTGGAGAATTTTGCGCCCGGCGCCATGGAGCGGCTGGGCCTGGGCTACGAGACGCTGCGCCAGATCAATCCGCGGCTGATCTATGGCTCCGGCTCCGGCTATGGCCGCAGCGGCCCGAACAAGGACTATCCGGCGATGGACCTGACGGTGCAGGCGATGGCCGGCATCATGACCGTGACCGGTTTTCCGGACCGGCCGCCGGTCAAGGCCGGCCCGGCCCTGTGCGACTTCTTCGGCGGCGTGCACCTTTATGGCGCCATCATGACCGCGCTGTACGAACGCGAAAAGACCGGTGTCGGCCGTCTGGTCGAAGTGTCGATGCAGGAGTCGGTCTACGCCTCGCTCAGTTCCAACCTCGGCCTGCACTACGGACTGGGCAACTCGGTGCCGGCACGCACCGGCAACCGCCATGGCGGCCTGGCCGAGGCGCCGTACAACGTCTACCCGACCGGCGACGGGCATATCGCGATCATCTGCGTCAGCGAACTGCACTGGAAGTCGCTGCTCAAGGCGATGCAGCGCGAAGACCTGCAAAACGATGCGCGTTATGCCGACCTGAAGAGCCGCGTCGAACATGTCGACGAAATCGACGCGCTGGTCAGCGGCTTCACGATCACGCATGCCAAGCAGGAACTGTTCGACCTGCTGATGCGCCACCGCGTGCCGTGTGCGCCGGTACGCGACCTTGACGAAGTGGTCAATGACAAACACATGCACGCGCGTCGCGCGCTGGAGTGGGTCGAGCACCCGATGTACGGCCGGGTCTGCCTGCCCAACTCGCCGCTGCGCTTCGATGGCGTCGAGCCGATGGCGCTGCGCCCCAGCGGCGAACTTGGCTGCGACAACCGCCAGGTCTATGGCGACTGGCTGGGCCTGTCCGACGACGAGATAACACGGCTGCAGGCCGACGAGGTGATCTGAACATGGCACACGCTCTGAGCGGCAAGGTCGTCATCGCCGGTATCGGCCACACCGCGTTCGGCAAGCATGCCGGGCGGGGGACGGTGTCGCTCAATGTCGAGGCCGTACGCAAGGCGCTGGCCGATGCCGGTGTCGACAAGCAGCAGGTCGACGGCCTGATGGTCAAGGCGCCGACCTCCAAGTTCGAGATGATGTATGCGC
Source organism: Burkholderiaceae bacterium (assembly GCA_037968655.1). Lineage (GTDB taxonomy): Bacteria > Pseudomonadota > Gammaproteobacteria > Burkholderiales > Burkholderiaceae_C > CAISIP01. The sequence goes on along the minus strand of JBBKVW010000238.1, from coordinate 6,160 downwards.
AAAAGCTGGCCGAGGCGCTGGGCATGCAGCCGCGCATCGGCGGCGTGTACGACCACGGTGGTGCCGCCAACATCAGCATGATCAGCTACGCCACGATGGCAATCGAAGCCGGTCAGTGCGAGATTGCGGTAGTGACGCTGGCCGACAACCCGGCAACCGGCACGCGCCAGGCCTACGAGAAGTCCTACGGCGACGACGGCAGCGCCCTGTTCGGCTGGTTCGGTACGCCGGCCGGTTACGCCATGATCGCGCAGCGCCACATGGCCCAGTACGGCACCACCGCCGACCAACTTGGCGCCATCGCCGTGGCCTGTCGCAAACACGGTGCGGCCAATCCGCACGCGCAGTTGCGCAAACCGTTGACGCTGGAGCAGTACCGTGAGTCGCGCCTGATCGTGGCGCCATTGCGCCGCGACGACTGCTGTCTGGTCTCCGACGGCGCCGCCGCCGTGGTGTTGATGAGCGCGAAGAAGGCCGCCGAGTTGAAGATCGCCAAACCGGTGCCGGTGCTGGGATTCGGCCAGGGTCAGACATCGTGGGACGTGGCGCTGCGCCCCGACCTCACGACCACCGCCGCCAAGGTGTCGGCGCAGACGGCGTTTGCCATGGCGGGGCTCAAGCCGGCCGACATCGACGTGGCGCAGATCTACGACTGCTTCACGATCGCGGTGCTGATGACGCTGGAGGACTACGGCTTTTGCGCCAAGGGCCAGGGCGGCCGCTTCGTGCAGGACGGCCGCATCGAACTGGGCGGTGACCTGCCCATCAATACCTCGGGTGGCCTGTTGTCCGAGACCGGCATGCCCGGCATGCAACTGGTGCTCGAGGGTGTGCGCCAGATGCGCGGCGAGTCGGTCAACCAGGTCAAGGGCGCACGCAACTGCGCCATCAGCAACCAGGGCGGCATCATGCACACGCACAGCACGCTGATCCTCGGGCAATAAGGAGCACATGGATGCAGACCACTGAGCAAGCCGCAACTGTTCCAGCGCCCGAGCGCAACGACACCAATGCGCCTTACTGGGACACGCTGGCCCAGGGGCAGTTGTCGTTCCAGCGCTGCATGCATTGCGGCCACGCCTGGCTGCCGCCGCGCAGCGAGTGCCCGCAATGCCTGGCCGATACGCCGCACTGGGAACAGGCCGCGGGCGGCGGCAGGCTGGTCAGCTGGGTGGTCTACCACATCGCCTATGACCCGGCGTTCAAGCATCGCCTGCCCTACAACGTGGCGGTGGTCGAACTCGACGAGGGGCCACGCCTGATCAGCAACGTGATCGGCATCGACGACGTCGGCGCGCTGCGCATCGACCAGCGCCTGCGCCTGGTGATCGAGAACGAAGGCAGTACCGCCGTGCCGCGATTTGCGCCAGCCTGACCGATGCAACCCGCTCCCTGAATACCACCGCTACCACATCGTGAGAACCACATGAAACTCCACATTCTTGTCAAGATACTGTTTGCCGGGCTTTCGATTGCCGCCGGCGCGCTGGCCCAGGCCCAGGTCGCCGGCTTTCCCACCAAGGCCTTGAAGATCGTCGTTCCTACATCGCCGGGCAGCGGTTCGGATACCACCGCGCGTTTCTTCGGCGAGCAGCTCTCCACCGTGCTCGGGCAGCCGGTGCTGATCGAGAACAAACCCGGCGGCAATGGCGTGATCGCGGCGATGGCCGTCAAGCAGGCGCCGGCCGACGGCTACACGATCTTTCTCGGCACCAATACGCACATGGCCGTCAATCCGTCGGTGGTCAAGGACATTCCCTACGACGGCATCAAGGACTTCAAGCCGGTGACCGGACTGGCGCGCGGCATGATGATCTTTGTCACGCCGCCCAACTCGAAGATTGGTACCGTGGCCGAACTGGTCAGCGCGGCCAAGGCCAGCAAGGAAAAACTGAACGCCGGCACCTATACCGCCGGATTCCATCTCTCGGCTGAATGGTTTGCCAGCACCGCGGGCACGACCTTCGTCAACGTCCCGTACAAGGGTGCGCCCGAAGTGTTCACCGCGCTGATGGGCAACCAGCTCGACTGGGCCGTCAGCGACCTGATCGCGGCCATGCCGCAGGTCAAGGCCGGCAAGCTGCGTGGTGTCGCGGTGTCGGGTGACAAGCGCCACGCCGACTATCCCGATATTCCGACGATCAAGGAAAGCGGTTATCCCGACTACGTCAACTACACCTGGACCTCGATGTACATCCGCTCCGAGGTGCCCGAGGCGGTGACGAACCGGCTGGTCGAGGCGATGCAAAAACTCCTGGCGAGTGCAGCTGCGCGCGAGTTCATCGCCAAGATCGGCTCCGAGCCGATGGCGCTGGCACCGGCGGAAATGCGCAAGTTCCAGATCAGCGAGACCGAGCGCTTCCGGCTCGTCGCGCAGGCGGCCGGCATCAAGCCGCAATAAGGCCGAATGGGGCAATCCACATCATGAACGACATGCAGACCTACTGGGAGGGCAAGGCGGCCGTCGTCACCGGCGGCGCGCGCGGCCAGGGGGCTGCCGTGGCCCGGCTGCTGCTGGACGCCGGCGCGCATGTGCACGTGATGGACATCCTGCCAGGCGACGACAAGGCATGGCAGGAACTGCGGGCCGCTGACGGCGCGCAGCAGGGCCGGCTGCACACGCATGCGCTCGATGTGGCCAGCCCGCAGGCCTGGGAACAGGTCGCCGCGCAACTGCGCGCCGGCGCGTTGCCGTTGGTTGCGCTGGTCAACAACGCCGGTATCACCGGTCCGCGCAACACGGTCACGAAGGCATCGCTGGACGAATGGGAACGCGTCATGGGCGTCAACCTGACCGGCGCGTTCCTGGGCATCCGGGCGCTGGCGCCGCTGATGCCGCCCGGTGGCGCGATTGTCAACGTGTCGTCGATCGCGGGTATGACCGGGTACTACTCGGCCGCCTACTCGACCAGCAAGTGGGCGCTGCGCGGCCTGACCAAGAGCGCGTCGCTGGAATTGGCCGGTGCCGGCGTGCGGGTCAACTGCGTCATGCCCGGTGTCGTCGATACCGAAATGATCCGTTCGCACACGGCGCTGGTGGCGGCGCTGCAGAACATCATTCCGATGCAGCAGATGGCCAGCGCCGACCAGATCGCGCAGGTGATGTTCTTCCTGCTCGGGCCGCAGGCCTCGTACGTCACCGGCGCCGATATCGCGGTCGATGGCGGCGCGACCAGCGGCGGCACCTTCTTCCCGGTTGGCCGGGCAATAGGGGCCTTGTAGGGGTTCGCGCGACATGGAACAACGACAGATTCAGGGGCAGCGATTCACAACGGCGCGTGGCGTTCGCACGTTGTGGCTTTTTTTGTAAACGTCAAGGCTATTTTCAATTCATTCAAGGAGACAGATATGCGAATCATCCGAAAACTCACCGGCACTGCCCTATTGGTTGGTGCAGCCGCGTTCGCGCAGTCCGCGCTGGCGCAACAGACCATCAAGATAGGAGCGCTCAATCCCTACAGCGGCCCAATGGCGCTGTATGGATCCGAAGTCACCAGGGGCTACGAACTTGCGGTCGACAAGGTCAATGCGGCCGGTGGCGTGCTGGGCAAGCAGATCGAGCTGATCCGCGGCGACGTGACCAATCCGCAGCAGGGCATCGCCACGGTCGAGCAACTTGTCTCCAAGGACAAGGTCGACATGTTCATCGGCACCTACGTCAGCGGCATCTCGCTGACGGCCAGCGATACCGCGCTGCGCTACAACAAGCTGTATTGGGAGACCAACGCGGTCGCGCAGATGCTGACCGAACGTGGCCTGCCCAATTTCATCCGCAGCGGTCCGGACGGCGGGGCGTTTGCCAACACCTCGTCGGCCACCGTGCGCGACCTGATAGCGCCGGCACTCAAGAAGGACATCAAGGGCCTGAAAGTCTGGCTCGAGCACGAGGAATCGATCTACGGAACCTCGATCGCCCAGGGCCAGAAGCGCATTCTGGAGGCATTCGGTGCCAAGGTTGTCGGCGTGGGCTCGCATTCGAGCCGTTCGATCGACCTCAATGACACCGTGCTGCGTGCCAAGCAGGCCGATCCCGACGTGCTGATCCAGACCGGCTACGTGCCCGACGGCAACCTGTTGCTGCGCACGATGCGCGACCAGGGTTTCAAACCAGGCGCCGTGTTGTTCGTCGGCACCGGTGACACCCCCGAGACACTCGAGGCACTGGGCGCGTACCTGGACGGCGTGCTGGTCACCGGCTATCCGCGCAACGACATCAGCGAGAAATACGGTCCGGGCAACGCGGCCTTCCTGAAGGCCTACCAGGCCAAGTTCAAGTCCGATCCGGTCGCGCCGCAAAGCATGGCTTCGTATTCGGGCTTCCTGATCATGGTGGAGGCGCTCAAGGTCGCTGGCAGTGTCGATCCGGCCAAGGTGCAGGCCGCAGCGGCCAAGCTGGATATTGCGAACAACACCTATCCGTCGGGTTATGGCGCCAAGTTCGACAAGAGTTTCCAGAACGTGCGTGCCGAGTTCACGACATCGCAGTGGCAAGGCGGCAAGATGGTCACGGTGTTCCCGAAGCACGCCGTGGCTCCTGGCGTGGCGCTCAAGCCGCTGGCCCGTCCGTAACGACGCTGCGTCCCGCACAGGCCACCATGCCATACGCCAGAACATGCATGTGGGAGTCAGCAACATGACGTTCCGTGTGGCGTGTATGGATGTGTGGGCGCCGGCCGTGCAGCGCGCGGTGCGCGACGCCGCACCGGCGCAGCTCGAACTGGTGTTCGCCGCGTCCTACGACGCGGCGCACCAGCATGCGCTGGTCGCCGACGCCGAGGTGCTGCTGCCGGGTTTTGCCGCCGTCGACGCCACGCTGCTGCAGCGCGCGAGCCGGGTCCGCCTGGTGCACAAGTGGGGCATCGGCATCGACAGCATCGACCTGGAGGCGCTGCGTGCGCGCGGCATCGCGCTGGCCATTACCACCGGTGCGAATGCCGCGCCGGTCGCCGAACTGGCGCTGGCGCTGATGCTGGCCGTGTACCGGCGTATTCCCTATGTCAACCGCGTCATGCGCGAAGGCCGCTGGCCGACGCCGGAGATGCGCGAGACATGTTTCCAGATTGCCGGCAAGACCGTCGGACTCGTGGGATTCGGCCACATCGGCCGCATGCTCGCGCGCCGCCTTGCCGGTTTCGACACCCAGATCCTGTACAGCGACACCGTGCGCGCCGACCAGGCCACGGAAAGCCGGCTCGGCGCGCGCCAGGTGCCGCTGGACGAACTGCTGGCGCGCAGCGACATCGTCAGCCTGCATGCGCCGTTGACCGCGCAAACGCGCCACCTCATCAATTCCAGCACCATCGCCACGATGCGCGACGGCGCGATCGTCATCAACACGGCCCGCGGCGGCCTGGTCGACGAGCAGGCGCTGTATGCCGCGCTGCGTGCCGGCAAGCTGCGCGGCGCAGGCCTGGACGCATTCGATCCGGAACCACCGGCGCCAGGCAATCCGCTGCTGACGCTGGACCAGGTCGTGATCACGCCCCACGCCGGCGGCGGCGTGTTCGACAACGTCGCCAACGTCGCGCGCCATGCGTTTGGCAACATCCAGCGTTTCCTGCGCGGCGAGCCGATTCCCGACGCGGATCTGGTGCTGGCACCCGCCGCGCCGCTTGCCCAGGCGGCCGTGACGCCATGACCGTGACGACGACGCTGCGCAACCCGCTGGCCGAGACGCTGCGTGCCGGCGGCCTGGGCCTGGCGATGATCAATCGCCATGCACAAGGCATCGAGATCGCGCTGGCCGCTGCGAGCTGCGGCTTCGACGCGATCTATCTCGATCTCGAACACACGGCACTGAGCGAGGCACATGCCGCGCAGATCGGCATTGCCGCGCTGCAGTGCGGCATCACGCCACTGGTGCGCCGGCCCAGCCACGACGGCTACTACGCGTCGCGCGTGCTCGACGCCGGTGCGCTCGGGGTCATCGCGCCCCACGTCGAAACCGCCGAACAGGCGCGCGCCATTGTGCAGGCCTGCCGCTTCGCGCCGCTGGGCCGTCGTTCGGTGGCCGGCAACTGGCCGCATCTGGGTTACCGCGCGGTGGCGAGCGACGAAGCCCGGCGCCAGATCGACGCGGCGACCATGGTCGTCGTGATGCTCGAGACACCCGAGGCCGTCGCGCAGGCCGACGCGATCGCCGCGGTGCCCGGCGTCGACA
>JBBKVW010000237.1:0-5335 GCA_037968655.1 Burkholderiaceae bacterium | reverse complement strand
GCGCGGCTCTGGCGCTGCTGCGTCGGCCTTGCGCGCGAGCGCGCGCTTGCCCGGCAGCGGGCCCGGACGACCCGAGCGCGGGCCTGTTCGCGGGCCTGAACGGGGGGAATTTTGTACTGGTTTGTCCATATTCTGACAGCGCGAGTTCAGCAGCTATTGCGCGATTACATGCTTGACATTTTAGCGCGAACTTGATGATAATGAACCAACTAGTACAAAACGGTCGGGCTATCGATTGCGTGCTAGCATGGCTGACCCTGACACCCGGTCCGGGTCCCAAGTAGTAAAACCCAGGAGACAACCACCATGCAATCCAATTTGAATCGTCGCAGCGTCATGGCTGCCGCTGCCGCAGCGTCGCTGACGGCATTTGCCGGCACCGCCTTCGCCCAGGAAAAAATCAAGCTGCGCCTGTCCTCGCCCTCGTCGGCGACCGACCAGCGCGCCGTTGCGGTGACCAGCGTGTTTGCGCCGGCGGTGGCAGATTTCGCGATCGTCGAGCCGCATTGGAATGCTGCGTTGTTCAAGCAGGGCACCGAGCTCGAAGCCATTTCGCGCGGCAATCTGGACATGTCGATTGCGTCGGCCCAGGAACTGGCCGAGTTCTTTCCCGAGTTCTCGATTTTCTCGGCGGCCTATCTGCACCGCGATGCTGCGCACCAGAAAAAGGTGTTCGAGGCCGACCTGTTCAAGCCATTCAAGAAGATGGTCGAAGACAAGCTCGGCGTCAAGTTGCTGACGGTGATGTATCTGGGACGGCGCCAGCTCAACCTGCGTACCGACAAGAAGATCAATACGCCGGAAGACATGGCCGGCATCAAGCTGCGCATGCCAGGCTCCGAGTCCTGGATGTTCATGGGCCGCGCTCTGGGTGCCAACCCGACACCGATGGCCTTCACCGAGGTCTATACCGGTCTTCAGACCGGCGCCATCGACGGCCAGGACAATCCGTTGCCGACCAACAAGGACGCCAAGTTCTATGAGGTGACCAAGCAGATCGTGCTGACCAGCCATCTGGTCGACCTGAACTACCTGACGATCAGCAAGAAGGTGTTCGACAAGCTCTCGCCGGCCAACCAGGTCAAGCTGCAAAAGGCAGCCGACGACGCCGCCGAGTCCGGCCGCCAGAAGCAGCTCAAGCTCGAGGACGAACTGGTTGCATTCTTCAAGGAAAAAGGCCTGCAGGTCTATACCCCCAACGTCGACGCGTTCCGCAGCAAGGCGCAGAAGATGTATCTGGAGTCCGACCTGTCCAAGTCCTGGCCCAAGGGCCTGATCGAGAAGATCAACGCGCTCTGATCTGAGCCGATTCAACAGCTGACCCGAGGGCCGAGCCATGCAAACCAGGCTGGACTGGTGGCAGGCGCGGGCCGATGACGTGGCGGTGGGCTTGCTCACCGCCATGTTTTTGGCCTTCGTTCTGCAGATCACCGCGCGCTACGTCATCAACTACCCGCTGCCATGGACTTTGGAGCTCAGCCTCACGATGTGGCTGTGGACGGTATTCTGGGGTTCGGCGCTGTGCCTGCGCAACAAGGACCACATTGCCTTCGACATGATCTACAACCATGTCGGGCCGAAGACCCGCAAGGTGTTTGGCATCATCTCGGCGCTGGCCATCATCGTGGCCATGGTCGTTTCGTTTCCGGCGACCTGGGACTGGGTCAGTTTCCTGACCATCAAGAAGAGCGCAACCTTGCGCATCCCGCTGGCCTACGTCTTCAGCCTGTTTCTGCTGTTCATGGTCGGAACGATCGTGATCTATGGCTACCGCCTGCGCCAGATATTCAAGAATGAACTGAACGAACCGCAGCTGGACACGGCGCCCGAAAAATGACGCTCGCATTCACCATGTGCCTGGTCGTGCTGTTTGCACTGGCCGCCATCGGCACACCCATTGCCCATTCCATCATCATCGGTGCCCTGGTCTACCTGGCGATCAAGGGCCAGGACCTGGGTATCGCGGCCGAGCAGATCAGCTATGGCCTGTATGACAGCTTTGTGCTGCTGGCCGTGCCCTTGTTCATCGTGGCGGCCAATATCATGAATGCCGGCGCCATCAGCGAACGTCTGCTGCGCTTTTGCGTCGGCGTCGTCGGCCGCTTCAAGGGTGGCCTGGGCCATGTCAATATTGTCTCCAGCCTGATCTTCTCCGGCATGTCGGGCTCGGCTGTTGCCGACGCGGCCGGCATCGGCAAGGTCATCATCGAGATGATGACCAAGGACAACCGCTACAGCCGCGGTTATGCGGCGGCCATCACCGCCGCGTCGGCCACCATCGGGCCGATCATCCCGCCGTCGATTCCGATGGTGCTGTATGCGCTGGTGTCCGACACCTCGATCGGCTACCTGTTTCTTGGCGGCATCGTCCCGGGCCTGCTGATGGGCATGGTGCTGATGGCGATGAATACCTATATCTCGCACAAGCGCGGATTCGCCGCCGACGAAGTCGTGCCGATCCGCGAGATACCCGGCCTGACGGTGCGCGCTTTTCCGGCCTTGCTGATGCCGGTGATCCTGCTGTATGGCATCTACGGTGGTGTCACGACGCCGACCGAGGCAGCCGCTGTGGCGGCGGCCTATGCGCTGATCCTGGCCGCGTTCTTCTATCGCTCGCTGTCGCTCAAGTCCCTGCACGCCATCATGCTCGACAGCGTCAAGTCGTCGGCGTCGGTGGGCCTGGTGATCGGCGGCGCGCTGATCCTGAACTACATCGTGTCGTCCGAGAACATCCCCAAACTGCTGGCCGACCAGATGGTGGGAATGGACATATCGCCGATGGCATTCATGCTCGGTGTCAACGTGCTGCTGCTGCTGCTCGGCTGCATCCTGGACGCGACGACCATCATCCTGGTGATCATCCCGCTGTTTGTCGTCTCGGCCAGGGCGCTGGGCATCGACCTGGTGCACTTTGGCGTCGTCGTCGTCGTTAACTGCATGATCGGCCTGATCACGCCGCCCTACGGAATATTGCTGTTCGTCATCAACGGCACCACCGGTATTCCGCTGATCGAGATCATCCGCGAGATCACGCCGTTCCTGATCGCGCTCGTGTTTGCGCTGGTGCTGCTGATCTTCTTTCCCGCGCTGGTGCTGTGGATGCCGATGATGTTCGGCTACGCCGGTTAGCGACTTCGTGTTGTTCGGCGCGGCGCGTCAGGCGTAAGACTGTTCGCGCGCGTCGGGCGGCGGCTCGAGGTCTTCGCTCAGAAAGCCGCCCGACTGCCTGCGCCACAAACTGGCGTAATGCCCATCGAGTTGCAGCAGTTCATGGTGCGCGCCTTGTTCCACGATGCGACCACCGTCCATCACCACCAGCCGGTCCATGCGCGCGATCGTGCTGAGTCGGTGGGCAATCGCGATCACGGTCTTGCCCTGCATCAATGTTGCCAGTTGCTCCTGGATCGCAGCCTCGATCTCGCTGTCCAGCGCCGAGGTGGCTTCGTCCAGGATCAGGATCGGGGCGTTCTTGAGCAGCACCCGCGCCAGTGCAACGCGCTGGCGCTGACCCCCCGAGAGCTTGACGCCGCGCTCGCCGGCGTGGGCGTCGTAGCCGCTGCGGCCCATCCAGTCGCGCAGTTCCATGATGAAGTCATGCGCGTGCGACTGTTCGGCGGCAGTTCTGACGTCCGCGTCGCTGGCCTCGGGTCGTCCGTAGCGGATGTTGGCCGCGATCGAGCGGTGCAGCAGCGAGGTGTCCTGGGTCACCATGCCGATCGCGCCGCGCAGGCTCTCCTGTGTCACGTCGCGCAGGTCTTGTCCGTCGATCACGATGCGCCCGGCTTCCACGTCGTAAAAGCGCAGCAACAGGTTGACCAATGTGGACTTGCCCGCGCCCGATCGGCCAACCAGGCCGACCCGTTCGCCGGCTTGAATATGCAGGTTCAGGTTCTTGAGCACCACCGGGCCCCTCGTGGCCGACTGGCCGTAGCTGAAGTCGACATGGTCGAACACGATGTCACCGCGGCTCACCTGCAGTGGACGAGCCCGGGGACGATCGACCATGGTGTGGGGCACGGCAATGGTCTCGATGCCCTCCTGCACCACGCCCACGTTCTCGAAGATGCCCGACACCTCCCAGCTGACCCAGCCGGCCATGTTGTCGATCTGCCAGACCAGGGGCAGGCTGGTGGCCACGATGGCTGGACTGATGGCCTGCGCCTGCCACAGCCACAGACTGACGCCGGCCGTGCCGACCACCAGCAGCGCATTGAGCATGGTGAGCGTGGCCATGAAGCGGGTCGTCATGCGCATGTGCGCGGCGATGCGGCCCCGATGCACATCCATCGCCTCGCGCACATAGGCGTCTTCGTCTTTGGCCCGCGCAAACAGCTTGACGGTCATGATGTTGGTGTAGCTGTCCACGACGCGCCCCATCACCATCGATCGCGCCTCGCTGCTGGTGCGCGACAGGTCGCGCATGCGCGGCACGAAATAGCGCAGGAAAAGCAGAAAGCCGGCCAGCCAGCACAGCATAGGCAGCGCCAGGCGCCAGTCGAAGCTCAGCATCATGATCAGCGCGCTGATGCCATAGACCACGATGTACCAGATCGCCCGCACCGCTGCGACCACGCTCTCGCGCAGCGCGTGACCGGTGTTCATCACCCGGTTGGCCAGGCGGCCGGCGAAGTCGTTCTGGAAGAAGGGGCTGCTCTGGCGCACCACATGCCAGTGGCTTTGCCAGCGGATCATGGTGGTGACGCCGGGAATCACCGCGTTGTTGCGCACCAGGCTGTCCAGCGTGATCATCAGCGGCCGCCCGAACAGCAGCGCCAGCGCGATGCCGCCCAGCATGACAGCCTGCGATTTGAACGCCTGCGCCGGGTCGGCCGAGGCCATCAACCCGACCAGCTTGCCGATAAACACCGGCATCAGGGTGTCAATCAGCGCCACGCCCAGGCCGGTCGCCAGCATGGCCAGGTACAGGCCCCGGGTCTGGCGCACGAAGTGCCAGTAAAAGGCCAGCAAGCCTGGCGGTGGTCCGCTGTCAGCGGCGGCAGGGGGCGCCGTGTGGTCGCGGATGCGGGATTCGAAAAAGCTGAACATGGGTTGTGGGCGCAGACCTGAAACGGCCCTGTCGGCACAAGTATTGCATGTGCTGGCGTGGTGTCAGCCTGCGCTGGCGCGAGCGATCAGACCAGCGGCACGGTCAATGCCTTGACTACTGGCCCGGTAGCAGGGCGCACGCCGCGCCACCAGGCGAAGGCCTCGGCGGCCTGTTCGACCAGCATGCCGACGCCATCGGCCAGCCTGGTCACGCCGGCCTGGCGCGCCAGCCGCAGGAAGGGCGTCAGGCCCTTGCCATAGGTCAGATCGTAGGCCAGGGCATTGGCCG
>JBBKVW010000236.1:0-7754 GCA_037968655.1 Burkholderiaceae bacterium | reverse complement strand
CCCACCCGACGCCCCGGTGATAAAGGCCACCCGGCCCGAAAGATCCATGCTGTAAGCCATGTCACCGCCTCCTTTGATTGCTCGATCAATTGATTATGGCCGCCGGCCTTGGGCAGCCGCATAAAATTGCCCGCACAGCAGTCATCCAACTGTGACCCAACAGAAAGCCCAGACCATGACACCAGAACAAATCACCGAGCAGTTCGGCGCACGCGAAGCGATGGAATATGACGTGGTCGTCGTCGGCGGGGGACCGGCCGGTCTGGCCACTGCCATCCACCTGAAGCAGCTCGCCGCCGCAGCCGAGAAGGAACTGTCGGTGGTGGTGCTGGAAAAAGGCTCGGAGCCCGGAGCGCACATTTTGTCGGGCGCCATCATGGACCCGATCGCACTGACCGAGCTGATACCCGACTGGAAGGAACGCGGCGCACCGCTGAACCAGCCGGTCACCGACGACGCGATGGTGTTCCTGAGCGAGAAGTCCTCCATTCGCACGCCCAACTTCCTGCTGCCGGGCTGCCTGCAGAACCACGGCAACTACATCGTCAGCCTGGGCTCGGTGACACGCTGGATGGCCGAGCAGGCCGAGGCGCTGGGCGTCGAGATTTTCCCCGGCTTCGCAGCCGCCGAAGTGCTGTACAACGACGACGGCTCGGTCAAGGGAGTTGCCACCGGCAATATGGGCGTGGGCAAGGATGGAAAGCCAGGCGACGGCTTTCAACTGGGCATGGAACTGCACGCCAAGTACACCGTGTTTGCCGAGGGCGCGCGGGGCCATCTGGGCAAGCAGTTGATTGCAAAGTTCAAGCTCGACGCAGACAGCGATCCGCAGACCTATGGCCTGGGCGTCAAGGAGTTGTGGGAGATCGACCCGCAGCGCCACCGGCCCGGCTTCGTGCTGCATACCGCCGGCTGGCCAATGGACAACGACACCTACGGCGGCGCCTTTCTCTACCACCTGGAAGACAACAAGGTCGCGCTGGGCTTCATCACCGGCCTGGACTACAGCAATCCCTACCTGAGCCCGTTCGAGGAGTTCCAGCGCTGGAAGACCCATCCCAATATCCGCTTCTACCTTGAAGGGGATGCGGAAAAGGGCGTCAAGCCCGGCAAGCGCATCGGCTACGGTGCGCGCGCCATCACCGCCGGCGGACTGCTCAGCCTGCCCAAGACCATCTTCCCGGGCGGCGCCCTGGTCGGATGCGAAGCCGGCTATCTGAACGTCAGCCGCATCAAGGGCAGCCATGCAGCCATCAAGACCGGCATGCTGGCTGCGCAAGCCGCCTTTGACGCGATTGGCCAGGGACGCCAGCACGATGCGCTGGAAGCCTATCCGCAGGCTTTCGAGAAAAGCTGGCTCTATACCGAGCTGAACAAGGCGCGCAACTTCAAGGCCTGGTTCAAGAAGGGCCTGATGGTGGCCACGGTCATGAACGGCATCGAGCAGTTCGTGCTGCGCGGCAACATCCCGTGGACGCTGCGGCGCGACAAGCCCGACCACGCTTACCTGTTGCCCGCTGCCGAATGCAAGCCCATCGTCTATCCCAAGCCCGATGGCAAGCTCACCTTCGACCGCCTGTCCAGCGTATTCATCAGCAATACCAACCATGAAGAGCAACAGCCGGCCCATTTGACGCTCAAGGATGCGTCGGTTCCGGTCGGCATCAACCTGGCCAAGTACGCGGGGCCGGAAGCACGTTATTGCCCGGCCGGCGTCTATGAATTCGTCAAGGCCGACGACAACACCGACCGCTTGCAGATCAATGCGCAGAACTGCGTGCACTGCAAGACCTGCGACATCAAGGATCCGACGCAGAACATCGTCTGGGTCACGCCGGAAGGCGGCGGCGGACCTAACTACGCGGGAATGTAGTACGCGGGGCGGCAAGCGCCTGTAGCGCTGAGAGCGCGAGCGCCCGCGCGATGGCGCGTCTACACCACGGGGTGTCGGTTCCGGGCCAGACTGCATTTTTTCGGTAATACAATCTTTCTCGTCAGGAGAGAGTCTTTCTCGAAAAGACCGCCGAAGGCGCAGTACAGGCTGATCACAGCCGGTTGAACGCTCAGGCAAAAAGGACTGACAGGCGTTGGTGGCCAGCAGGCAGCCGACGTTTCCCCACTGGAGAGAGGCGGCGCCATACGCCGCCCACCGAAGGAGCAAACCGCTGCCGGACCCAGCCATGGTCGCCGTCAGCGGTGAATCTCTCAGGTACCACGGACAGCGGGGGCAGCCCATGGCGCAGGCCATGGTTCAGCATTGCCCCGGGAGAATCCATTTGTCCAGTTCCGCCGAAACCCTGCGCCAGACGCCCCTGCATGCCCTGCACCTCGAACTGGGCGCGCGCATGGTGCCGTTTGCCGGCTACAGCATGCCGGTGCAGTACCCCAGCGGCGTGATGGCCGAACACCACCACACCCGCGCCGCAGCCGGGCTGTTCGATGTATCGCACATGGGCCAGCTGCGCCTGCTCGGGCCAGACGCAGCGGCCGCTTTCGAATCCCTGATGCCGGTCGACGTGATCGACCTGCCCTCGGGCAAGCAGCGCTACGGCCTGCTGCTCAACGAGGCCGGCGGCGTGATGGACGACCTGATGTTCGTCAATCGCGACTACCAGCACAACGGCGATATCTTCGTTATCGTCAACGGCGCCTGCAAGGTGGCCGACCTGGCCCACATCGAAGCAAAAATCGGCAAGCGCTGCGAAATCATCCCCTGCCCCGAACTGGCCTTGCTCGCCTTGCAGGGTCCGCAGGCCGTGACGGTGCTGGAGCGCCTGGCGCCTGGCATCGAAAAACTGGTCTTCATGAGCGGCGCACGCTTGAGCATCGTTTCCGAAAGCGACGGCGCGCGGCAACAGATCGAGATCTTTGCCACGCGCAGTGGCTACACCGGCGAGGACGGATTCGAGATCTCGGTGCACGAGAAACAGGCTGACGCCCTGGCGCGCATCCTGCTGGCCCAGCCCGAGGTCAAGCCCATCGGCCTGGGCGCGCGCAACTCGCTGCGCCTGGAAGCCGGCCTGTGCCTGTACGGCAATGATCTGGACACGACCACGACACCGGTGGAAGCCAACCTGAACTGGGCCATGCAGAAGGTGCGGCGCACGGGCGGAGCGCGCGCCGGCGGCTTCCCCGGCGCCGACCAGGTGCTGGCGCAACTGGCAGGCGGCGACGGCGCACCCAAACGCAAACGCGTCGGCCTGCGCGCGCTGGAGCGGGTGCCGGTGCGCGAACACACGCTGTTGCAGGACATGCAGGGCAAACCCGTCGGCGAAGTCACCAGCGGGCTGCTGGGCCCGACCATCAACGAGCCGGTGGCGATGGGCTATGTACAAAGCGACTGCGCGCTGCCCGGCACCCGGCTGCAGGCCCTGGTGCGCGGCAAGCCAGTTCCGATGGAGGTGGTGGGCATGCCCTTCGTGCCGCATCGCTACTTCCGTGGCTGATGCCTGCAAACGTCACAGCCGAACACCTTGAATCGTCAATCCTTCTGATCCACCCACAGACCTACTGGAGAACCGCATGGCAATCAAATACACCGAAGACCACGAATGGCTCAACGTAGATGGCGACATCGCCACCGTCGGCATCACCCACCACGCGCAGGACGCATTGGGCGACATCGTCTTCGTCGACCTGCCCGAGGTCGGCAAGCAGATCGATGCCAAAGCGATTGCCGGCGTCGTCGAATCGGTCAAGGCGGCAGCTGACGTCTACATGCCGATCAGCGGCGAGATCACCGAAGTCAACGAAGCCCTGCGCGCCGATCCCGCGCTGGCCAATTCCGACCCGATGGGAGCCGGCTGGTTCTTCAAGGTCAAACTGTCCGACCCAGGTCAGCTCGACGCCATGATGGACGAGACCGCCTACGGCAGTTTCTCTGCCAGCTCCTGAGCCGTCGGACCAGCCGGCCCGGGGTCGACCGCCGCCGGGCGGCACGCCTTGCACAACTCACCCGTGCGAACCAGTAACCCAATCCACCGATCGCGAGACTCCCATGCCGATGCCCCTTACCACACCGCTGGACGTGCTGGAGCACCAGCACGAGTTCGTCAGCCGCCATATCGGCATCACGACCGCAGACGAGCAGCACATGCTGTCGGTGGTCGGCTCTGCCACGCGCCAGGCACTGGTCGAGGGCATCGTGCCGCGCGCCATCGCCCGTAGCACGGAGATGGCGATTCCTGCGGCCATCACCGAGGCGGCGGCTCTTGCCCAGATGCGTGCACTGGCCGACAAGAACCAGGTGTTTCGCAATTTCATCGGCCAGGGCTATTACGGCACCCACACACCCGGCGTGATATTGCGCAACGTGCTGGAGAACCCGGCCTGGTACACCGCGTATACGCCCTACCAGGCCGAAATATCGCAAGGCCGGCTGGAGGCGCTGATCAACTTTCAGACCATGGTCTGCGAGCTCAGCGGCATGGCCATTGCCAACGCATCCATGCTCGATGAAGCCACCGCCGCCGCCGAGGCCATGACACTGGCCAAGCGCAGTGTGAAAAGCAGGAGCAGCGTTTTTCTGGTCGCCGATGACTGCCATCCGCAAACCATCGAGGTGATCCAGACCCGCGCCACGCCAATGGGCATCGAGGTGCGCGTGGGCGCACTGGCTGAGCTGATGGCCGACACGGAGTATTTCGGCGCTCTGGCCCAGTACCCGGCCAGCACCGGGACCGTACACGACCTGCGCCCGCTGGCCGAAAAGGCCCATGCCATCAACGCCGGCTTTTGCGTCGCCGCCGACCTGCTGGCCCTGTGCCTGCTGGCCCCGCCGGGCGAATGGGGCGCCGACATCGTCGTCGGCACCACCCAGCGCTTTGGCATGCCGCTGTGCAATGGCGGCCCGCATGCGGCCTATCTCGCCTGTCGCGACGAATTCAAGCGCTCGATGCCGGGCCGCCTGGCCGGCGTCAGCATCGACACCCATGGCAATCCGGCCTATCGGCTGGCACTGCAGACGCGCGAACAACACATCCGGCGCGAAAAGGCCACCTCCAACATCTGCACCGCACAGGTGCTGCCTGCAGTGGTGGCCAGCATGTACGCCGTCTATCACGGCCCGGCGGGACTGGTCCGCATAGCCCAGCGCGTGGCAATGCTGACGGCCATATTGGCGCGCGGCCTGCAGGCGCTGGGTTACCAGTTGGCCAACGCCAGCGCCTTCGATACCCTGACTGTGCGCAGCGGCGCCGCAACGCAGGCCATCATCGAGCGCGCGCGCACGGCCCAGATCAATCTGCGCACGATGCAACAGGACTGCGTGGGCATTTCACTCGACGAAACCAGCACCCGCGACGACGTGGACCGGCTGTGGTCCTTGTTTGCCGACAAGGGGCAAGCGCTGCCTGCAGTGGAAGCCCTCGCGAGCGGTGCGCCATCGCTGCTGCCAACGGCATTGCAGCGCAGCAGCACATTCCTGACCCATCCGGTGTTCAACAGCCACCACAGCGAAACCGGCATGCTGCGCTATATCCGACGCCTGTCGGACAAGGACCTGTCGCTGGACCGCAGCATGATCCCGCTGGGCAGCTGCACGATGAAGCTCAACGCCACCAGCGAGATGATCCCGATCACCTGGCCGCAGTTCGCCGGCATCCACCCGTTTTCCCCAGCCGAGCAGCGCCAGGGGTATGTCGAACTGGACCGGCAACTGTGCGATTGGCTGTGCCAGGCCACCGGCTATGCCGGCATCAGCTTGCAGCCAAACGCCGGCAGCCAGGGCGAATACGCCGGGTTGCTGGCGATCCGCGCTTTTCATGCCGCCAAGGGCCAGTCCAATCGCACCATCTGCCTGATTCCCTCCAGCGCGCATGGCACCAATCCGGCCAGTGCCCAGATGGCGGGCCTGAGCGTGGTGGTGACGGCCTGCGACAGCAAGGGCAATGTCGACATGGCCGACCTCAAGGCCAAGTGCGAGAAGCACAGCGACAACCTGGCGGCCGTGATGATCACCTACCCCAGCACCCACGGTGTATTCGAGACCCAGGTGAAGGAGTTGTGCGCGCTGGTGCACCAGCACGGTGGACGGGTCTACGTCGATGGCGCGAACATGAATGCCATGGTTGGCGTCGCCGCCCCTGGCGAGTTCGGCGGCGACGTCAGCCACCTGAACCTGCACAAGACCTTCTGCATTCCGCACGGCGGCGGCGGGCCGGGTGTGGGGCCGGTCTGTGTCGTTGCCGATCTGGTGCCGTACCTGCCAGGTCATGCAGCAGGCGGCCTGCCGTCCAACGGTGTCGGTGCAATCTCTGCGGCCCCCCTGGGCAACGCGGCGGTGTTGCCGATCACCTGGATGTATTGCCGCATGATGGGCGCCAAGGGTCTGACTGCGGCCACCGAAGTAGCCATCCTCAGCGCCAACTACATCAGCGCGCGCCTGAAGGACCACTATCCAACGCTATACGCCAGCGCCAACGGCCATGTCGCGCATGAATGCATTCTGGACCTGCGCCCTCTGAAGGAAGCCAGTGGCGGCGTCAACGGCGTCAGCGCCGAGGACGTGGCCAAGCGGCTGATGGACTATGGCTTTCATGCACCGACGCTGAGCTTCCCTGTGCCCGGCACGCTGATGGTCGAGCCAACCGAAAGCGAGACCCTGCCAGAGCTCGATCGCTTCATCGCCGCGATGATCGCGATCCGCGAAGAGATCCGAAAGATCGAACGCGGCGAATGGCCGCATGACAACAACCCGCTCAAGCACGCTCCGCATACGGCAGCTTCAGTGATCGGCGAGGTCTGGGAGCGGCCCTATTCGCGCGAAACCGGCGCGTTCCCGCTGCCGGGCCTAAAGCAGGTCAAGTACTGGACACCGGTCGGTCGCATCGACAACGTACACGGGGACCGCAACCTGTTCTGCAGTTGCGTGCCGGTGGCGGATTACGCCTGATCGTTTGCACTTGCTCGATGCGCGTGCTCTTGCGGCACGCGCTTGGCAATCACAGGCGCAGTGCGCCGCCGCCGACCAGGCCGACCAGGCCGATGACGATCAGGTAGATCGCGACGATGTAATTGAGCAGCTTGGGCATGACCAGGATCAGGATCCCCGCGATCAGCGAAATCAGGGGCGTCAGGCTGGTTTGGATATTCATGGTGTTTCCAGTTTGATTGCAAAAGGGATCCGGCCGTATCTGTCCGCCGGTGCTTGACGTGCGTGCGCCGACATGGCCGTGGGCGAGGTCGGGATCGAACTGACAATGCATGGTGGCGCTCCTGCTGATGCAGCCGAAGACAGCCCGAACTCGATGTTGCACCGCGCTCTGGCGCTTGCAAAGGCAGGCACCGGCCGACCGCGTGTAGGACACCGGCGCGCTCGCGCACGCCGCCTGTCGTCCTACACCGAACTCAGGCTTGGCTGACAGACCCGGCGCGCCGCAGCGAACACACTGTGGCTGCATACCGCCGGGGCGGATCCTGATCCCGTCGACTTCCTGCATTTTTTTTTGGAGAACACCATGAGCCTGGGTACCATTTTGCTGATCGTGCTGCTGTTGTTGCTGGTCGGAGCATTCCCGACCTGGGGCCACAGCAAGAGCTGGGGCTATGGACCCAGTGGCGGCCTTGGCCTGATCGTCGTCATCGTCATCGTGCTGCTGTTGACCGGAAATCTGTGATGCGGCGGCTGATGCCGCCGGCAGACACGGGCCCCTGACGATGCGCGGCGTGCTGCCCGCACTGCTGCTCGCCCTGGTGGCGGGCTGCAGCCGCCTGCCGACCATCGTGCCCGACCTGGCGCGCGGCGGCAGCCCGCC
>JBBKVW010000235.1:0-4439 GCA_037968655.1 Burkholderiaceae bacterium | reverse complement strand
CAGCAGCACGGTGCGCGCGCGCAGGCCCCACAGGGGCGCCGTGCGCATCTCGCGCATCCTGGCGTCGCCGTGTTCGATGCCGTCTCCCAGGCGACCCATGTCGTGCAGCAGCAGGTCCGAGTACAGGCGCACGGGCTGTTGGCTCAGCGCCGCCACCGGGTGGGAGCCGGTGAACATCACGGGTGTATGGCAGGCGCTGCAGGCCGCCTTCTCGAAGACGCGCGCGCCGGCCAGCGCAGTGGCATCGGGACGCAGTTGCGGCGGGGGCGCCAGCAAGCGCATGAAGTTGGCCAGGTGGTCGACGTCGCCCAGGCCGGTGGCCGGATCGATGGTGTCCTCGACGTCGGGTACCCGGTCGAATTTCGCCAGCAGGTCGGTGCGTCCGTTGGGCGCGTTCTCGGTCGGGAACAGACGGCTGGTGACGCCCATCTCGTTGAGGTAGGCATCGCCGGCGAAGCTCAGCAAGATGGCCTGTTGCGCTTTCCAGCCAAAGCGGCCCACACGCATCTGGCCGCTGGCCACGTCGCGCACGCGTGCAACGCGGCCACGCACCCCATCGGGCTGCCGGCGCAGTGCGTTACTTTCGATGGTTTCGTCGTCGATCGCCTCGATCAGGCCGGCACCGAACACCGGCGTGGTGATGCGCTTGACCACGATGGTGGCTTCGGCAGGCACCGTCTCGAGGGCCTCGGGGTCGATCGCCTTGGCCTGAAGCAAAGTGCCGCCGAGCGCCGTCAGAGCGTCGAACGTGCCGTTCACGATGCGGCCAAAGCGGGTGACGCTGGTTTCGGTGGTGGCGCTGGCGCCGCCGATCGCGCCCGCCGTGTGGCAGGCCGCGCAGGAACTGTCGTTGAAGATCGGCCCCAGGCCGCCCTCGGGCGTTTCCACGGCACTGAACTCGCCCTGGCCTTCTTCGAAGGCGCGCAGCGAGGCGGCATCGAGGTCGGCCAAGGGCTCGCCAAATTGCGCCAATGCCGTGCCGCCCTGCTTGTGCAGGGCCAGGTTCGTCGCCGCTGTCGGCGGCTCGGTGTGCCGCTTCTTGAACGGCGCGGTGCCGACCTGGGCCGCGACGCCCGATACCAGCAGGACCACGAAAAGGAAGGCGTGGCGCTTGTGTTTGGTGTTCATGGATGCATCTCTTGATTCGAACGGGCCCCTGGTCACCCGCCGGACCACATTGCGGGATTTGCCTGCAACCTGTGCCGGCGCGTGGCTATGTGCTGAACGTGCCGCGCGCTCGAGGGGCGGGTTTCTGACGCAGACCAGCGCGTTCGACATGGCCTGACAGTTGCTTCCCCGCGGTCAATTCGACGACCCCTGCTGGCCCTTGAAGCAGCCGATGAACATGTTCGCGCCGGCACTTGCCGCGTGGTAGTGGTAGCCGCGGCTGCTGTCACTGTGCCCGCGGCAGGTGTCCAGACCCGTGGCTTGCGCGCCGGACGTGTCGTTCAATGCGTGGATGCCGTAGCCGTCCAGCGCATAGCCGATCAAGGCGGCGTGGCCGTCGGTACTGGCAACCGCGTGCGAACTGCCGGTGGCGGCATGGTAGTGGTAGCCGGTATGCGGGTTGACATGGCCCCCGTTCTTGTCGAAGGCGGCGATGGTGTAGGCGGCCTTGATGTTGGCGACCGGAGCGGGGGCATCGATCACGATGCCGTTCAGGGCGACGCCCACGCCCGTCATGCCGATCGCTCCCGTCCCGCTGCCGAGCGCAACCGGTGTGACAGGTATCAGGATGGTGCGCGATATGCCGCCGCCGACATACGACATCTTTCCTTCCACACAATACTTGTTCAAGGCGAGCGGGACATTGGGCACGGCTGCCGCCTCGAACAAGGCCTGCGTGTCGGTCACCTTGACCGTGCCCGTGGTTGCGTCGAACAGCTGCCAGTTGGCGTTGCCATAGAAGGTGGCGAGGTTGCCGATGAACTGGCCGGTCAGGTCGTAGGTGCTGCCGCTTTCGATCCACATGCCGACCATGCTGGCGTCCGTGCTGAAGATCCTGTTGGCGACGTCAAAGTAGACATTGGTGGGGCAGAAGGGCCCGACAGCGTGGTCGGCCGGTGCGCCGACCGTGACGATCCTGTAGCAGGTCGTCGTGGTGCCGCCCGAGAGCGTGCAGCTGACGGTGGTGATGGATTCCTTCAAGCCGGCGGCAAGGAAGTTGGCCGCCTCGACCGACGGCTGCGTGGTCGTCGTCGTCGTATCGGTGCTTGAACCACCGCCGCAGGCGGCGAGCAATCCGGCCGTCAATGCCAGCAGGCCGAACCATCGTGTCATCGCTTGCTTGTTCATGCTGGGATTCCTCAAAAAAATAAGTTGGGTTGCGGTAGACGCCGCATGGCGGCGACCGATTCGAATGCAGGTGTGCCGAGCAGGCCTGAATTACCAGACCAGTTGTGGAACGGCAGGAGCTGCCGGGGAGTCGAATCCGCGCATGGTGCTAGGCCCAGATCGCGCGCTGGACCAACCAGACCGAGCCGGCCACGATGGCCAAGGTCGACGCCATGCGTGCCGCCACGGCCAGCCCGGCGGATCCGCGCAGGCGCCGAATGCCGACAAAAAGTGCGCCCGCTATCAAGGCGGCGCCGAGTTGCGCGGCCTCGATGCCGGCGTTGAATCCAGCCAGGCTGAGCAGCCGATTCGTCGAATCCAGGCCCAGACCGGTCAGTGCCCCGGCCAGGCCCAGGCCGTGAATCATGGCGCAGCCAAAGACCAGCACCAGGCGCCAGGCGCTCGCCAGTGGCTGGCTGCGTGCATTGGACCAGCGGTCGAACAGCGCCATGCCGACGATGGTGGCGGCAATGGCCGGGTCGACGATGCGTGCCGGCGCGCTGAAGCCGCCGATGGCCACAGCCGCCAGCGTGATCGCATGACCGGCCGTGAAAACCGTCAAGGCCAGCGCGGCGCGTCGCCAGCCCCAGCCGGTGGCCAGCACGACCAGCAGAAACAGCATGTGGTCCAGGCCGCTGAGCACATGCCCGGCACCGAGAGCCGCGTTGTCACGCAGCACCGTCCACGGTGAGGGAAAGAGGATGCCGGCTTCATGGCCTGGGCTCAACACCATCTTCTGCGCTTCGCTGCCGCGGCTGACGGTGATGGTTTGCTGCCGTGATTCGGCCGTGTTGCCGAACAGGGTGAAGCGCAGCTGCAGGCGTGCCACGGCCTGCGGCGATGCATCGGCAATGGCAAAGCGCCCCATCACCACCAGGTGTGCGGCCGGTGCGGTGGACGCGCTGTCGTCGGGCGAGAAGTTCAGCATCAGGCCCTCCAGCGGGAGTGGCCCGGCGTCGCCGATGAGCTGCAGACCGCGCCGGACCTGGACCTCGATGCCTGCGGCGTGGGCGCGCATCTCGGCCAGCGACATGCGGCCGTCGCCGGCGTCGTCGACACCCTGCAGGGCCTGCACGGGCACCGACATGACGACGAAGCCACCGTTACCCACCAGGTTGAGCGTGCCGCTTTGCGCCACCATCAGGTGCGCGTGCGCGACCGGCAGCACCGTCAGCGCCAGCAGTGCTGCTGCGACGCTTCGCCGCACGAGCGACGACCCGGTGGCCGCGAACGCGCGAACCGTGGCACGCACGCGGCGGGGCGTTAGCCAGCGCATCCAGTTGGCGGCACGCATGGTCACATCGCCGGCGGCGGACCGGGCGGCATGCCACCGCCCGTGACCGTGCCCTTGACGCAGCGCTGCAGGAACGGGTAGCTGTCGGTCGCGTAGTAGTGGTAGATGCCGTTCGGGAACTCCGGCGTCGCACCGCTTCGACCATTGCATTCGTCCAGGTCCCCGGAGCCGGCCACGTATTGCCAGTCCTGCCGAAACGTTCCCAGCGCATAGGTGCTTGTTGCGGGCCTGCTGGTGCTGACCGTGCTCACCAACTGGTAGCTGCCGGTCATGACCTTCAATGGCGAGCCGGCATCGGTGGCCACCGTCTGCCCGTAGCGCGCATAGACCGGGAAGCCGTCGGCGGCCCAGCCGATCAGCGTCATCTTGGCGCTGCTCCCGCCCAGCTTCGTGATCAGCCCTTCGGGCATGCCGTGGTAGTGGTAGGTGCCACCGGGCTGCACATGGGCGTTGTTGCTGTCGGTGCCGAACCTGAAGTAGGGCTGGGTCAGTGCCTCGATACCCCAGCTGCCGCTGGGGTCGCCCAGGCTGCACACGGTGCCGGTGTTGTCGCACGAGCCGCCCGTGCCAGGGTCGGTCTTCACGCCGTTGAGCATGAAAGCGACCACGCCGGCCGGACCGCCGAGCTGGGTGACCGTGCCGGAGTAGCTGGGGCTCAGGCTGAACGTGGCCAACACGCTCTGGGCCGAGATGGTGTTGGGGTTGTCGGGGTTGGGGAAGGTGCCGACGTCGTGGTCGGGGATGCCGTTGGCCGACAGCAGCCGCGACGTGCTGTCGCAGGTCCAGGCCGCGGTGCTGGTGAGGTTGACCG
>JBBKVW010000234.1:0-8824 GCA_037968655.1 Burkholderiaceae bacterium | reverse complement strand
CCGACCAGCGGCAGGCCATCGATGGTGTAGGTGATGGGACCGTTGATGACGGTCCGGATGCCCGCCTCCGCCAGGCACGGCATGCGCAGGAAGATGCGCTCGATGTTGTCCATGCAGCGGTCCAGATCGGACGGGCACAACGCGCGCGTGAAATGGGGATCGATGCCATCCATGCCGAAGGTCTTGCAGCGCTGCTCGTAGATCCCCACCAGCAGGCCCTTCTTTTCCTGCCGGCTGTAGAAGTCATCGCGGGGATCCCGGATGATCGGCACGCGGTGGTCGAGCGCCGCGATGGCGGCAATGGTGTCGGTCAGGAAGTACATGTGCTCCATCGACGTGACCGGGTGCGTCACGCCCAGCATTGCGCCGACTTCGTTGACCCGATAGCCGGTCGCGTTGACGACCTTTTCGCAGGTGATGTTGCCATTGCGCGTGTGCACGACGAATTCACCGCCGGGTTTGCGGGTGATGGCTTCGACCGGATTGGAGCGGTAGACCTTGGCGCCGGCTTGCCGCGCCTTGCGCGCCAGCGCATGGGTCAGGCCCGATGGGTCGATGTCCCCGTCCAGCGGATCCCACCACGCGCCCAGCATGTCGGTGGTATCGAGCAGGGGATGGCGCCGGCCGGCCTCCTGCGCGTCGATGAACTCCATCTCGACGCCCATGCACCGGGCCATCCCGATGTGGTGCCGGTAGGTGTCGACCTGGTCCTGCGTGTAGGCGGTGCGCATGCCGCCGGTGATGTGGTAATCGACGGGATTCTCGGGATCGGCGGCAAGTTGCCGATACAGATCGATGCTGTGGCGCTTGAGCGCAACCATGGTCTGGTTGCCGCCGAACTGTGTCACCTGCGCCGCCGCATGCCAGGTGGAGCCGGAGGTGAGTTCGTCGCGCTCCACCAGCACCACGTCGGTCCAGCCCTCCTGGGTGAGGTGGTACAAGGTGGAGCAACCGGCGATGCCGCCGCCGATGACGACGACACGGGAATGGGTTGTGATGGCTTCGCTCATTTCTTCAGTCCCTGGAGTTTTCCATGGCCATCATCCGGTTTCGGGTGACCCATGACAACCCGAAGTTTTAACTACATGGTTCAGTTTTTTCGAACAGACCGTTTCAAGGCGTGCACGCGGCCGCAAACCCCTGGCCGATGCGCGCAGCACCGGCCCATGTGATGCCGAGCGCCGTCCTAGCCCTTGCCCTTCCACGGCACCAGCCAGTTCTCGGCCATGCGCATCAGGATGTCGATGGCGTAGCCGATCGCGCCGATCAGGATGATCCCCATGATGACGATGTCGGTCAGCTGGAAGCGTGACGCCACCATGATCATCATGCCGGCGCCTTTTTCGGCGGCCACCAGTTCGGCCGCCACCACGGTGCCCCAGCACACGCCCATGGCAACCCGCGCACCGGTGAAGATCTCGGGCAGCGAATTGGGCACGATGACGCGCGTCAGGATGCGCCATTTCGAGGCGCCCAGCGAATAGGCCGCATGCACCTTGGACAGCTGCACGCCCGACACGCCCGAGCGCGCGGCGATCGTCATGATCCACAGCGACGCCAGGAACAGCAGGATGATCTTGCCGGCCTCGCCGATGCCGGCCCAGATGATGACCAGCGGTATCAGCGCCAGCGGCGGCACCGGGCGCATGAACTCGACGATCGGGTCGAACCAGCCGCGGAACCAGTCGGACAGGCCCATCGCATAGCCCAGCGGGATTCCGACGATTGCGCCGAGCAGGAAGCCGATCACCACGCGCAGCAGCGACCAGCCCACATGCTCGAGCAGCGTGAAGTTCTGGTAGCCGTTGGAGAAGATGTCAATGGTTCGGCTGACGACCGCCTCGGGCGAGGGCAGCCAGACCGGCTCCATCTGCCAGCCGGGATCGGGCTTGTAGTTGGGCGTGCCTTTTTCGCTCAGCGTGACGATGCCGTTTTCAATTTCGACGCTGCCGCCGGGCACCACCGGCTTGCCGTTGATGGCAACGATTTTGGCACCCGCATCGCGGGTGATCTCGTCGTTCTGGTCGTACAGAATCAGCGTCGAGCGCCAGGCCGCCACCTTCTCGGAGTCGTTCTTGGCGAATCCCTCACCTGGCTCGACCTCGGGTGCCGGCTCCGGCTTGTCCGGGCGAAACACCCGCACCGTAACCGTCGCGTCGTCCTTGCTGCCGTCTGGCGCCTGGGACGTGTAGACGAATGTGCCCGTACCGATGAATGGGCCGGGAACGTGCAGCGGCGTCCATCTGGAGCCGGTGAACGCGCCCCAGATCAGGAAGATCGCCACGACCGAGATGATCGACGCGCTACGGTCCGCGCTGACCGCCGCTTCGTCGCCGAAGGTGACGGTCTTGAGCGAGGTGAAGTCGCCCGAGCTCGCGCGGTGCCCCTTGACCTGCCGCACGACCACAAAGGCCAGCACAAAAACCGCGATATAGATGATGAGAACTGTCATGACACGTCCACCCTGCCCATGATTTCTTCCTCCATGTCCCAGATCATCGTCAGGATCTCCTCGCGGCGTTGACCGAACTCCTTGTCGGTCTTGACCACGCGCAGATCCGCGCCGACCGAGTTCTCGGCAAACGGCAGCCGGTACTCCTTGTGGATCCGGCCCGGTCGCGGCGCCATCACGACCAGCCGCTCACCCAGCAGCAGAGCCTCTTCGACCGAATGGGTGATGAGGATGATGGTCTTGCCGGTCTCTTTCCACAGCTTGAGCACCAGGCCCTGCATTTTCTCGCGCGTCAGCGCATCCAGCGCGCCCAGCGGTTCGTCCATCAGGATCACGTCCGGATCATTGGCCAGGCAGCGTGCCAGCGCGACGCGCTGCTGCATGCCGCCCGACAGTTCGTAGATCGCCTTGTCCTTGAAGTCCTGCAATCCGACGACGTCCAGCAGGTGGTCGACGATCTTTTTCGTCTCGGCCGGCGCCATGCCCTTGGCATCGGGGCCGAAGGAGACGTTCTTGCGCACGTTCATCCATTCGAACAGCGCGCCTTGCTGGAACACCATGCCGCGTTCGGGTCCCGGTCCCTTGACCAGGCTGCCGCCCAGCACCACCTTGCCTTGGGTCGGCGCCAGAAAGCCGGCAATGATCTTGAGCAGCGTTGTCTTGCCGCAGCCCGACGGGCCGAGGATCGACACCAGTTCGCCCGACTTGATCTCGAGCGAAACATTCTTGAGCGCCTGCACCGAATTGCCGTCGGGCAATGCAAAGCGCATGGACACATCCTGGACATGTAAATCAGTCACCGATTCCTCCTGAAAAACGAGATCGGCTCCGGAGGGAGGTCCGGAGCCGATGCTGAACTGGCCTTGGCGGTCTTTAGTTGCTCGCGGCCTTGAGCGGCGCGGCATTCACAGCACCGTCATAGTTGGGCAG
This sequence comes from Burkholderiaceae bacterium, assembly GCA_037968655.1. Taxonomy (GTDB): domain Bacteria; phylum Pseudomonadota; class Gammaproteobacteria; order Burkholderiales; family Burkholderiaceae_C; genus CAISIP01. The sequence continues at coordinate 5,442 of JBBKVW010000234.1, read as the reverse complement.
CACTTTCTTGATGCTTCCAGCGGTCAGGAATACGTCGGCCACACCCTTCATGAAGGTCTGCGCGCCGCCACCCAGCCACTTCGCGGACAGCTGGTCCTTGGGGGAGGGGAACTCCATCGTGCTGATGGCCTTCTTCGCAGCCGCCTCGTCCATGCCGGACTCCTTGGCAATGGCCTTGAGCATGGCCGGATCCTTTTTGGCGTTCCATTGCGCATTGGCGCCTGCTGTCACCTTGAGGAACTTGGCCAGCAGGGCCTGGTTCTCGGCGGCGAAGGCCGCGGGGGCCGAGGTCACGTCGAACACCAGAATGCCCAGCGCCACTTTTTCCTTGCCGGTCAGCAGCACGTTGCCGTACTCTTTCATGCGGGTCAGGCCACCGCCGTAACCGCAGGCGAAGTCGACCGAACCCTGGGCCAGCGCCGCGGCGCCTTCAGGAGGCGCCATGTTGACGATCTTCAGGCTGGCCAGCGGTACGCCGAAGTGGTCCATCTGGCGCAGGAAGCCGTAGTGGGCGGCAGTGCCCAGCGGCACCGCGACCGACTTGCCGGCCAATTCCTTGGCATTCTTCTTGGTGATCTCCAGCTTCTTGGCGACGACGCAGCCGTCGTTTTCGGAGTAGCTCACGGCAATGTCCACCATCTGGATGGCCTGACCGCCTGAGGTCGCGACGACAAACGGCGGCACGCCCTGGCTCACGACAATCTGGACATCGCCCGAGGCCATCGCCGCGGACATCGCGGTGCCGGTCTCGAACGAGCGCCAGTTGACCTTCATGCCCAGTTCCTTGTCATAGGTTCCTGCGGCCTTGGCGGCCAGGAACGGCATCGGCCATTCCAGGAAGTAGCCAACCGTGAGTTCCTTGGGCTTTTGCGCCATGGCAACCTGGCTGGTCAGGCCCATGACGGCTGTAACGGCGGCGATGGCGAGCATCGAGGGGACAAGTTTTTTCATGCGATATCTCCATTTATCAATTAATCCGCAACTGGCGCACGGTGCACCGGTCGCGGTCTGTTACCAACACAATCGATCTGCGAAACATGTGCCAGCACATCGCTGCACCATGAACCCGATCAGGCCCTGTCGATGCGACACCCTGGCCGCTTTCGCGCCGGGGCGGTACTGCGCATGTTCGCAGCCGGACGTCTGTTTACTCTGCATGTCGCGCAATGGCAATCCGCGTCCAGCGTGATGCCATTGTGGTCGCGTGATGCAGGCTCCAACAGGGCCAGCATAAGGATTGTGTGGGGCCAGCGTGTGCGGGAATACCCTTGACACGATGCGCTCGCGACCCTGTGCCAAGTGGGTCGCTAGGGGCTCGCCCTGAGGCGGATTTCACCGCGCGCCTGCGCCAGTTCGTCCACTGCCTTGGCCAGTGCGCCGATGCCCGCAGAGATCTGATTGGCCGCGATCGACGACAGGCGCAGGCGAAAGAATGGGCAGGGGTAGGGCGGCTGTCCGAAGAAGTCTTTTCCGGCCTCCAGCAACACCCCGTGCTTGCCAGCTATCTGGGCCAACTCGCTGGCGTCCACCCAGGCCGGTGCCTGGACCCAGATCGATGCGCCGCCTTGGGGCATGCGAAAGCGGAAATCGGGTAAATGCAGTGCCAGTGCCCGTGCCGTGATGTCCAGCCGTTCGCGCATGGCGACATTGACGCGCCGCGTGTGCGACGCATGGTGGCCCAGCGACAGGAACAGCGCGTAAGCCTGCTGCAAAAAGGCGCTGGGATGGCGCAGCATGGTCTGGCGCACGCCGCGCAGCTCCTTGATCAGGGCACTGGGCGCGACGATGTAGCCCAGCCGCAATGCAGGCGACAGGCTCTTGGAGATCGACCCTACATAGATCACCCTGCCAGCGCGGTCCAGGCTCTTGAGCGCGGGCATGGGCTCGCCGTCGTACAGGTTCTCGGCTTCGTAGTCGTCTTCGATGATGACGAAATTGCGTTGCCTGGCCAGTTGCAGCAGGTTGCGCCGGCGCTCCAGGCTGAGCGTGGCAGTGGTCGGACTCTGATGCGAGGGCGTCACGAACAGATAGTCCAGTTCCGGCAACTGGTCCACGACCAGGCCGTCGTCGTCCACCGCTATTTCTGCGAACTGCGGTTCGCGCATCGCGAAGCTGTTGCGCGCATGGGGATGACCGGGTTCTTCCAGGCCGACCCGAGTCTTGTCCGAAAAAAGCAGGTCGGACAACAGGTAATACGCATGCTGGGCGCCGATGGTCACCATGATCTCGTCGTCCAGCGCAAACACGCCGCGCCGTGGCAGCAGATGGCTGCGGATCTGCTCGATCAGCTCGGGCACGTCCTGGGCGCCGAAGTCGGCCGTCCATTGCGGCAATTGGGAGCGCGCCAGGCTGCGCACACAACACTCGCGGAAATCCTCGGTCGGAAACAGCTGCGGGTCGTGGGTGCCGTAGACAAAGGGATAGGGATAGTCGTTCCAGCGATCAGGCTTGCTCAGGGTAGGGCGGCCCAGTTGCGAGCGCAGCACCCGGACCGACCAGTTCGGGGCCTGCCCGCCGCTGCCGGGAGCCGCCTCGGCCACGGCCACCGGCCGGGGCCTGGCATGTTCACAAACAAAGACGCCGCTGCGCGGGCGCGCCTCCAGAAACGACTCGTCCACCAATTGTTGGTAGGCCGAGGTGACGGTATTGCGGCTCAGGCCCAGCACCTGGGCCAGTTCACGCGACGAGGGCAGGCCGTCACCCGGCCCCAGCCGACCGTCCAGGATGGCCTGCACCACGGCCAGGCGCACACGGGCCTGCAACGGCAGGGCCGGCTGGTCGGGCAGCGCCAGCAGTTGTGCCCATTGAACGTTGCGTTTGATGCCCATGCTGAAGGTACGAGCTGGTCGGGAGTAGGAGAAGAATACAACTGGTGCCAGCCATGACTGGCACGACCGATTACTTCGATCTGGCTCTACCGTCGGCGCGGTCCCGTGCGTACCCTTTGGCACGAGGGGCAACTTGCCCCTGAACCTTTGCTGGAGATTCTATGAGTGAAATCAAGCCTGCCGTCACCGCGGCAACCCTGGAAGCTTTTGGCGATGCGTGGAATCGCCACGACATCGACGGCCTGATGTCGTTCATGCACGAGGACTGCGTGTTCCAGGCTGCCGGCGGTCCGGACGCCTGCGGCGCGCGCCATGTCGGTACTGCTGCGGTGCGCAAGGCCTTTGCTGCTGCCTGGGAGACCATCAAGGACGCGCAGTGGGAGAACGGGCGCTATGCGGTCCACGGCGACTCCGGCGTTTCGCAATGGGTCTTCACCGGCACCGCACCCGATGGCACGCGCATCGAGACCGATGGCGTCGACATTTTCGAGTTTCGCGACGGCAAGATCGCGCTCAAGAACGCATTTCGCAAGGCGCGTCCCAATCTGCCCGCCAGCAAATAAGTTAGCTCAGAAGCAAGTAAGGAGGACCTGGGTGTCCATCTCGCAAACCATGCCGTTCGCAGCGTCCGACGCTGCGCCGGCCAAGCCCTACGATCCGCGCTACGATCCGCTGGTGGCGGCCGATCCGGGCGCCGGCCGGGCCTATGCGCCAACCTATTGGGTCGCCAGTGCCGGCACGCCACCGCCCGACGACGGTCCGGTCACCGCCGATTTCGACGCCGACGTCGTCATCATTGGTTCCGGCGCCACCGGCATATCGACCGCGCTCTACCTGGCGCAGGAACACGGCATTCATGCCGTGGTGCTGGAGGCCAACCAGACCTCCTGGGGTTGCTCGAGCCGTAGCGGCGGCCAGGGACAGAACGCCAGTGGCCGACTGACCCGCGCGCAGTGGATCGAACGCTGGGGCCTGGATACCGCCAAGCGGCTGGACACGGAGATCCGCACCGGCTTCGAAAACTTTCGCCAGCTGACCAAAGAGATCGATTGCGACGCCTTCGATGGCGGCCATCTCTACCTTGCGCACAGGCCGGAAAAGATGGCCTACCTGCGCCAGTCCGCCAAAGTCCTGCGCGACAACTTCGGCTACGACCCCCGCTTGTTGAGCGCCGAAGAAGTACGCAGCGAATACTGCGATGAACGCGAAAACGCCGGCGCCATGCTGGAGCGCGAAGGTATCGGCATTCACCCGCTCAAGTTCACCTTCGGCCTGATCCGCAAGGCGCGTGCGCTGGGCGTCAAGGTGCATCCGGGCAGCCCGGTGCAAAGCTGGGAAACCATCAACGGCGTGCACCACCTGCGCACGCCGGGCGGCGTGGTGCGCGCCAGGCGGGTGGCGGTGTGCACGGGCGGCTATACCGGGCAGGGCCTGATGCCCCGGCTCAAGAACAAGATCATGCCGATCCTGTCCAACTCGGTCGTCACGCGGCCGCTGACCAGCGCCGAGCTGGAGGCGACCAACTTTCGCTCGCAGACCTTCCTGACCGACACCCGCACGCTGCGCTTTTACTACCGCCTGCTGCCCGGCAACCGCCTGCAGCTGGGCAGCCGCAGCTCGGTCACCGGCGCGGACGCCGAGGATCCGGTCCATCTGAAGCTGCTGACCGACGCGATTGCGCGCAAGTTCCCGCCTCTGGCCGGCATACAGATCGACTACTCCTGGTGGGGCTGGGTCGACGTCAGCCACGACATGATGCCGCGCATCACGCGGCCCGACCCGCTGCAAACGGTGTGGTATGCGCTGGGCTACGGCGGCAACGGCGTGTCGTTCTCGACCTGGGCCGGCAAGCGGCTGGCCGAACGGGTCGCCGGCAAGGACGCCGGCCAGGAGGTGTTCCAGCTGCCGATCTACAGCAGCGAACTGGAATATCCCAATATGTTCGGCCTGGTGCGCGCGCAGGCCTTCGCGCCGTTTCGGCGCTTCGGGCAACGCTTTTTGTACAAGTGGTACTGGATGCGCGACGAGAAGTTCTAGGGCGGCGCGCGCTTGTGCCAAGCCCGGATTGACCGCAGGGGAACGCGAGCATGGATAAATATGACCTGATCGTCATCGGCGCCGGCACCACGGCGCAGTCGTCGGGCATCTTGCGCACCCACTATTCGGTGCGCGAGAACGTGGCGCTGGCGCGTGACTCCTGGCATGTGTTCAAGGATTTCAACAACTACCTGGCCGATGACGACGCCGCGTCGGGTCTTGTCCAGTGCGGTTACCTGATTGCCGCACCCGATGGCCCGAAACTGGCACCGCTGGCGGCCGCCTTGCAGGCGCAGCAGGCCCAGGGCATCGAAGTGCAGCTGCTCGATCGCCAGCAGGGCGAGAGTCTGCTGCCGATCGCGACGCTGGCCGATGCGGCGCTGATCGGTTACGAACCAGAGGCCGGCTTTGCCGACGCCTATCTGGTGGCGACCAGCTTTGCCCGCGCCGCCCGCCGTGGCGGCGTCAGGATCATGGAAGGCGTGACGGTGCAGGGCCTGCTGCGCGAGGGCGACGCCGTGGTGGGCGTGCAGACCTCGGCCGGCAACTTCGGCTGTGGCACCCTGATCAGCACCCA
>JBBKVW010000233.1:0-3169 GCA_037968655.1 Burkholderiaceae bacterium | reverse complement strand
CGTGAACGCCCGCTGCCAGCCGCAATGCGGTCCCTGTGTTCGACTTACCGACTACCGCAGTCGGGTGTAGCTGCCCATGCGGTGATGCATCGGCTGCCGCTCGGCCCAGCTAGCGAGTTGCTCTAGCCAACCCGGGGAAGGGCCAGGTTGCGCCGGCAGATGCGCCGCCCGTGTCAGCGGGAAGTGCGGTAGGTGCAGCGCGGCGCGCAGGGGGCTGAAACTGAATCCGTGATGGACGGTGTGGGTGTTCATGGCGACTCCCGTCAATAGGCTGCGCGGAACCCGGAAACTCGAATCACATCGCAATGAAACCAATGTGCGATAGGTCGTTTACGAACACAAGGTGGCATATTGCAGCCTGACTTTGCAGAAACGCACACATCACCATGCCTTCGCTCGACTGGGACGACCTGCGCCACGCGCTGGCCATAGGCAACGCCGGCTCGTTGGCCGGGGCCGCGCGTTCGCTCGGCGTCAACCACACTACGGTGTTGCGCCGGCTCGACGGGCTCGAGGCCCATCTCGGTTCGCGCCTGTTCGACCGCCAGCGCAGCGGGTACCAGCCCACCGAGGTTGGTCTCGCGCTCTTAGAGCAGGCGCGACACATTGCCGCGCGCGCCGAGGAGATCGAGCGCCAGGTTCTCGGGCGCGACCGCGAACTGCGCGGCACGCTGCGCGTGACGACCGCCTTCGTCGTGATGGACCACTTGTTGCCGCAGCCACTGGCCGACTTCGCGCGCACCTACCCAGGAATCGAGGTCGAGGTGGTCGAGAACGCCGTTCTTGTGGACCTGTCAAGCCGACATACCGATCCTGACCAGGGCTGGACGCGCCGCGAAGCCGACGTGGCGCTTCGCTTGTCAAGCCACGTGGCGGAGTACCTGGTCGGCCGTCAACTTGGCATCGCTCAGTGCCGCGTCTATGCCCTACGCGGCGCATCGGGCCTGCCGCAAAATGTGACTCCCCTGGACGTGCTGATTCGTGACGCGCCCTGGGTAGCCTTCGAGCGCGACGCGTCAACGCGGGTCTACGACTTATGGCTTCGCCAGCGCTTGGTGCAGGCAAACGTGCGCATGCGGGTGGACATCTTCAATGCCAAGGCTGCAATGCTACGCACCGGGATCGGAGTGGGCGTGCTGCCGACCTTCATGGAGGCCAAGCACCGGGAACTGGTTGCTGTGTCAGAGCCGATCCCCGAGCTGGCACAACCAGTATGGATGCTCACCCACCCAGACCTGCGTCAGACGGCACGTGTGCGAGCCTTCATGGAGTTCGTGGGTGATGCCATGGTGTCGCGATTGACCAAGGCTTGAGCACAGCTATGCGGGCAATGACCTAGGCCATTTGCGCTGTTCGCGCCGAAGTCACGATCAACTCAGGCAGGACTCGGGCCCAGAAGGAGCGCACTGTCCACGTTGATACGGGGCCATGGGCAGTCTCTCCACAAAGGCACAAAGGCGAGTCGCCATGCGCTGAGGGAGATTGAAGAACCTGCGGCCAACAGCCGGTTCGGACCCGACAGCTGACGCTCACGCAGTCCTGCACCAGGGTACCGTTGTGGCCGGGACTTCCAGTTCACAGCCGCGTCAGACAGCTGACCTTGGTCGGCCGCGCGCACGGTTCGAAAGTCAGCTTCCTGGCTTGGCCTCGTACTCACACTGGCGGCCAGAAGCTGCCGTAGACGCGTCCGCTCTAGAGGACTATGCTCTATTGGCACGGCTTGTCCGTTCGTTCGTGCCACTGACACACAGTTTGCTCTACGTGGGATGCTGCTTTGGCGAACTACTCGGAGGGTTGCTTCGGCGTGAAACGGCGAACATTTGTCGCTGTCAGCGGATCTACTCTGCTTGTCGCAGCGCGTCTCGCGCCGGCCCAGGGCCAAACAGCGCCACGCCGCATCGGATATCTCTCCGGATTCGGCCGTGTGACAGTCGACACATTGCTGCGCAACCTTCGACCCGAGCTGGAAAAACTCGGCTGGACCGAAGGCCGCAACTTCGTGTTTGTCGAGCCGCGAATGGCAGATGGTGCGAACGAGCGTCTGCCTACCCTCGCAGCCGAGGTGGTTGCAGAAAGTCCCGACCTGATCCTGGTCCAAACCGTTCCTGCGACGCGTGCTCTGGTCAAGGCAACGAAGTCGATACCGGTTGTGATGGTTGGCGTGGGCACGCCAGTCGAGCTCGGGATCGTGGCCGATTACCGGCGGCCCGGCGGCAATGTCACCGGCTCCAGCTACCTTGCGGATGAGCTCCTGAGCAAGTCACTGCAGTTCCTGAAAGAGACGGCTCCTGGCTTGCGCAGCGTCGCTGTGTTCTCCAACCCGAGCAACGAGGCCGCTCCTCCCATGATCAAGCAGATGCGGGCAGATGCGATTGCGTTGGGCATGCAGGCGCAGATCGTGGAGGTTGTGAGCAAGGGCGACTTCGAGCCCGCGTTCGCGGCCATCCGTCGGGCGAACACGGAATCCATATTGCTTCCACCGGAACCGCTGATCCAGGCGAACCGTGAGTCGATCGCCGCCTTCGCCCATGCCCACCGGTTACCGCTCGCCGTGGTGGGCAACAGCCGGTCTCTTCCCACAACCGTGTTGTTCAGCCACGGGTCCTCGCCTCTCGAATACGCGAGAATCACCGCCAAGTTCGTCGACCGGATTTTGAGGGGCGCTAAACCCGGCGATCTCCCGATCGAGCGGCCGACACGGTTCAGCTTGGTGATCAATATCAAGGCAGCCCGGTCGCTTGGTCTGACGTTCCCACAGTCGGTGTTGCTTGTCGCCGACGAAGTGCTCCAGTGATCAAAGGGTGACTGCTGATCGGAGGTTTGGTCTCGCGTCGCGAATTTTCGCTACGGGTCGCTATGGAGAGCTCTGCATAGCGACCCAAAGCGGGCACCCGACCGCAGAGATTCAGGTCCGCAAAGCAGTCATTGGCGGGTGTGGTCGCTGCCTCGGCCTTGGCACCAGCGCCGCCAGCCGCTGCATGAACTCCAGCGGACTCAGGACCAGGTGCGTAGTCCCGTCGCGCCAGGGGGTCTTCAGCTTCAGCACCACCCGCCCGGTGGCGTTGGTCTGCACGCGCTCGTTGGCCAAAGCCGGGCGGGTGATGTAGCGGCAGAGTCGTTCCAGCGCCTGGCGGTCGTCGGTGTCACATCGCACGGCAGCGTGCAGGCT
>JBBKVW010000232.1:0-3357 GCA_037968655.1 Burkholderiaceae bacterium | reverse complement strand
TGGTCTTGAATTCTTCGGTCACCAGCAGCAGTTCGTACAGCCCGGTTCGACCGCGAAAACCGGTCATGCGGCAATCGACGCACCCGACCGGCTTGAAGGGACGGTAGGCGCCGTTGATCTGCCAGGGTTTGACGAAATCGGCCAGGTCGGCGCGGTTCGATTCGGTGTCGCGCACCCGGCACTTGTCGCACAGGGTGCGCACCAGGCGCTGGGCCAGCACGCCGAGCAAGGTGGCGTTGATCAGATAGGGCGCAATGCCCAGCTCCAGCAGGCGGCTGACGGCAGATGGCGCGTCATTGGTGTGCAGGGTCGAGAACACCAGGTGTCCGGTCAAGGCGGCCTGCACTGCCATCTCGGCAGTCTGCAGGTCGCGAATCTCGCCCACCATGATGATGTCCGGGTCCTGGCGCATCAGGGCACGCAGGCCCTCGGTGAAACTGAAGTCCAGATGCGGCTGCACCTGGGTCTGGTTGAACGACGGTTCGATCATCTCGATCGGATCTTCCACCGTGCTGATGTTGACCTCTTCGGTGGCCAGCCGCTTGAGCGTCGAGTACAGCGTCGTCGTCTTGCCCGAGCCGGTCGGGCCGGTCACCAGCACGATGCCATGGGCCTGCTTGACCAGCGCCTCCCAACGCTGCTCATCATGCGCTGCAAATCCCAGCGCACCCAGGTCCTTGACTGCATTGTCGGGATCAAAGATGCGCATCACCATCTTTTCGCCAAACGCGGTCGGCAAGGTGGATATCCGCATCTCGATCTCGTCGCCGCGCGGGTTGCGCGTCTTGATGCGACCGTCCTGCGGCCGGCGTTTTTCAACGACGTCCATGCGGCCCAGCAACTTGATGCGGGCCGTCATCGCACTGAGCACACCCATCGGCATCTGGTAGACCGGATGCAGCACGCCATCAATCCGGAATCGGATCACGCCCTGCTCGCGGCGCGGCTCCAGGTGACTGTCGCTGGCGCGCTGGTCGAAGGCGTATTGCCATAGCCAGTCGACGACCTGGACCACGCCCTGGTCATTGGCATCGAGCTGCTTGCTGCTGCGGCCCAGCTCGACCAGTTGCTCGAAACTGGCGCCCGTGCTGGCGCCGCCGGACTTCATCGCCGAACGCACCGACTTGGCCAAAGCGTAGAACTCGGCCGTGTAACGCAATATTTCCTGTGGACTGGCCAATACGCGACGCACACTGCGCCGGGACTGACGCTCGATCTCGGCGACCCAGTCGGTGATGAATGGCTCTGCAGTGGCAACCACCAGCTCTGAGGCCGACACCTGTACCGGCAAAATCCGGTGCCGTTCGGCATAGGGCGAACTGATGGCATCGGCGACCTTGCCCACGTCCACCTTGAGAGGGTCTATCCGCATATACGCCAGCCCGGCGCGACCGGCCAGCCACTCGGTCAGGCTCTCGATATCCAGCGACCGGTTGTCCAGGGCGCGATGCATGGATACGCTGGCCAGGCGCACAAGCGGATGTTGCGCGCTTTCGGCCTGGGAGCAGCGGGCGACGGTACGCTGCGCTTCTTCATTACTGATCACACCATCCTCGCACAGCCAGTCGACCAGGCGCCGCCAATCCAGTGGGCCTTGTGGCATGGGCCTGGCCGGCGCCTTGGGCTTTACTGCGCCGTTCATGCTGATGCAGCCATTGGCTTGAGCACGCGCACCCACTGCGCGCCAGGCAGGCCCCAGCGCTGCTCGATTTCCTGCGCCCTTTGCTGCATCACGGCCCGCGTGGGTCGACTCGGATTGCGCTGCGCCAGCACGACCGTATTGCCCTCGCGTGTCGCCTTGAACGGCCAGATCGCATCGCGGCCAAAAACCGCTGCAATCTTCTCGACGCTGCGTGCATAGCTCGACGCGCGGCCAAACAGATTCACACTCATGCAACCGTCCTCGGTCAGCAGGCGCCGGCAGTCGGCATAAAAAGCTTGGCTGTCAAGCACCGGCGCGGCCGCATCGTGGTCGTACAGGTCGATCTGCAGCGCGTCGATGCTGCCCCGCCATTTCGGGTCGCGGATTTCGCTGGCCGCATCGGCCAGCACCACCTGCATGCGGGCATTGTCAGGTGGCAGCTTGAACCAGCCACGACAGGCCACCAGCACCTTGGGGTTGATCTCGACCGCCACTGTCTGCATGCGCAACACCTTGGCGCAGAACTTGGTCAGCGACCCCGCGCCCAGGCCCAGCTGCATGGCGCGGCGCTTGGGAACGGACTGGGGTTCGACAAACAGCAGCCAGGCATTCATGCGCTGTATGTACTGGTGCACCAGGATCTGTGGCGAATCGATCAACATCGAACCCTGAATCCAGATCGAGTCTAGATGCAGATGCCGAACCGGCCCTTCGTCTGAAAAATGCACATCGGCTAGCTGGGGGGCATCGGCAGTGACCATGGCGCGTTATACCAGCAAGCCACGCAGCCTTGGCAGCGCAACGCAGGCGTTTTCGCGTGTCGCGGCGGCCAGGTCTGACACGGCCATGTTGCGCAATCCGGCAACCACGGCGCCGATTGCCGCAAGCTCGGCCGGCTCGTTCACGCCCTGGGGTACGCCAAGGGCGCGCTGCTGCGCGGTCACATACAACCAGTGCGGCGGGATATCGGGCGCGTCGGTCTCCAGTACCAGGTTGGACAGCTCCAGCTCCACCACCAGGCGTCGCAGCTGCAGGGCGCGCTCGAACGTGACCGCGCCTCCGAAACCGAGCTTGAAGCCCAGCTCCACAAATGTGCGGGCCTGCTGCATGCTGCCGGCAAAGGCATGTGCAATTCCGCTCCAGCCTTGCGGGACGGTCGGCACCACAGCCCGCAAACCGCGCAAAAGCCGGTCAGCCGAGCGGCGCACATGCAGGATCACCGGCAAATTGAACTTGCGCGCCAGCTTGAGTTGTTCGATATAGAAATGTTCCTGGCGCACGCGCATGGCGGGTTCGCACAATTCCGGCACAAAGAAGTCCAGCCCGATTTCACCCACTGCCACCAGCCTGGGATCGTCGGCATGCACGTGCAGCGCCTGCTCCAGCGTGTGCAAGTCTTGTTCACGCGCCTGCGGCACGAACACGGGATGGATGCCCAGCGCATAACTGTCGCCGCCAGCATGGGCCAGCGCGCGCACCGCGTCAAAGTTGTCGACACACACCGCCGGTATGGTGCAGTGGCCCACGCCTGAGGCACGTGCGCGCAAACGCACAGCGTCGCTTGCGCCGGCGAATTCGGGCGCATCCAGATGGCAATGGGTATCGATCCAGACCGTCATTCAGGGAAAACCCTCTCCATGCAGCCCTTGCCTTGGGCCGGCTTTGACACTAGATTGTCGTGAGTGCGTCACCTCTGGCATTCACGCTGCTGTCAC
>JBBKVW010000231.1:0-5006 GCA_037968655.1 Burkholderiaceae bacterium | reverse complement strand
GGCAACTGGAAAGCAGCACCGTCGGCAACGACGACTGGCGCGGGCGCGGTGGCGCCCTTCCCGTGGAATACACCCGCACCCGCCACCCGCTCGCGCAGGCTACTGCAGCGGCCATGCTGGCGGCCGGACTGCCCTGGACGGACGATTTCAACGGCGAGCAATTCGAGGGCGCCGGTTGGGCTCAAGTTACCCAGCGTGCCGGCGTTCGCGTGAACGCTGCGCGTGCGTTCCTGCATCCGGCGCTGCGCGAAGGCAAGCACCCGGTCCGGTTGTTGACCGGTGCACAGTGCGTGGGCCTGGACGTCGAAGGCGGCCGCTGCACCGGTGCACGCTTCCTGCGGCAAGGCCAACTGGTCCAGGTGAGGGCGCTGCGTGGGGTGGTGCTGTGCGCGGGGGCCGTCAAGTCCCCCCAATTGCTGCTGCTCTCAGGCATCGGGCCGGGCGCGCCGCTGTCGGCACTGGGCATTCCCGTCCATGTCGATCTGCCAGGTGTCGGGCAGGGGCTGATGGAGCATCCGGTGGTGAAGCTGTCGGCGCGCGTTCGCGGCAGCACGTACAACGTTGAGGCCGGTCCCGTTGCCTTGCTGCGCCACCTGTGGGACTACATCCGCCGCCGAGCCGGGCCTCTTGCCTCGCCCCATGCCCAGTTGCTGGCACATGTGCGCTGCACGCCTGCGGCGCAGGCGCCCGACGTGCAAATCGCCTTCTATCCCTACGCCTTCGAGCGTTGGGAGGGCGGTGTGAGACGTGCACGCACCCCGGCAGTGATGTTCACGGTCATGGCCGCGCAGGGTCGCGGGCGCGGCGAGATCGTGCTGGCGAGTGCCGACGCGCAAGCGCCACCCGTTATCCGCCACACACTGCTTGCCAACGATGCCGACCGACGGACGCTTGTGGCGGGTTGTCGGCTGGTGCATCGCGTCGCGTCGTTCGCCCCGCTCGCCGCAGAGATCCGATCGTGGATGGAGATCGACCCTGCAAGCGCCAGCGAAGCAGATTGGGCCCGCTACCTCGATGCCGAAGCTGCTCTGGCCTACCACCCGGCCGGCAGTTGCCGCATGGGCAGCGACGGGCACGCCGTGGTCGATGCCACGCTGCGTGTGCGCGGCATCGATGGTTTGCGCGTGGCGGACAACTCGATCATGCCGATGCCCGTCAGCGGCAATACACAGGCGGCGGCTTACGTCATCGGGGCCAAGGCCGCCGCGCTGATTCTGGCCGATCGTGAAGACTGCGGGCTTCGGCGCGCCGCGTTGCGCCCAATGACGGACCCCAAGCGTGTCTAAAAGCTGGCGCAGTCCGCCGTTCGCACGTCGACTGCGCGCACTTGCGCAGGCCTCGCCCTGGTGGGAGCTGGTTCTTCGCAGCGGCATCGTCCTTGTCGTTCGCGTCGCGGGTGCCGGCTTGGGGTTCGCCTTCAATGTGGCGCTGGCGCGCGTACTGGGCGCTGACGGGCTTGGTATCTACCACCTGTCTTTGACGTTCGCCCTCATCGCGAGCACGGTCGGCCGGATGGGAATGGACCCAGCCATGCTCAAGTTCGGCGCGCCCAGTTATGCCGCGAATGACGGCAGGCGGGTTGCCGCCGTGCATCTCATGGGCATGGGTACGGCGTTGGTTTGCTGCGGCATCGTTGCTGCGTGCACATTCGTCGCCGCCGACTGGTTGGCATTAACGGTCTACTCCGATCCAGCCATCGCCGAGCCTCTTCGACTCATGAGTTTGGCGTTGGTGCCTTTTGCCCTGTTGAACCTGTACGGTGAGTTGCTGAAGGCTGGGCATCACCAAGCACTCTCCTCGCTCGTGCAGGGCGCGGCTCTGCCCATGGTTAGCCTGCTGTTGTTGTTCCTGTTTGCCGAAAGCATCAAAGACGCCAGCGCAGCGGCCACGATCTACCTGGTTGCCAGCACTGTGGTGTGTTTGGCGAGCTATGTCTTATGGCGCCGTACTCTTCCGTCAGTAGGCTCGTCGTCAACGGAGTCCATCAAATTTCGTGACCTCTTTGTGACGGCGATGCCGATGTACGGCTCGGCCATCGCAGACGTCGTGATGACCTTCTCCGACATCTTGATTCTCGGCATGTTCGCGACCGCCGCTGACGTCGGGATCTACACGGCAGCAGCCCGCACGGCGCTGCTGACACGGTTTCTGCTGCTGGCCAACAGTGCGGTAGCGGCCCCTCGATTCGCGGCGCTTCACGCTGCCAATGACAAGGAGGGATTGGCCAGACTGGCAGTCCGCTCGACCCTGCTGACGACGGTTGCCAGTGTGCCGCTGCTGCTGATATTCATCGTCTTTCCAGAACAGATACTGTCTCTGTTCGGGCCGCAATTCGAGGCCGGCGCGCAGGTGCTCATCGTCCTGAGCATCGGCCAGTTTGTGAACGCAGCAACGGGCCCCGTCGGTTATCTCTTGAACATGAGCGGCTACCACCGGATCGAAGGGCGCATTGCGGTGGTCGGCGCTCTGCTGACCGTAGGACTGTGTTTTGCCCTGATCCCGTTCTGGGGAATCGTGGGCGCCGCCGCGGCCAACGCCATTGCCACGGCCAGCTGCAATCTGCTGCGTGTCTATTTCGCCAAGTCTCGTTTGGGAATTCTCATGCTGCCTATACCCAGCGGGTTTCGCATGGGACGTAAGAAGTCACTCAAGAGTCCCTGACGTCATGGCGCATCCGTTGAGAGTCTTGTTCTACGACGACGCCCCCGACTTTGGCGGCCACGAGTTGCAGACCTTGGCTGCGGTTCGGTACATCGCGTCGCAGCCGGACACCGAGGTGGGGTTCATCTTCTTCCGCGGCAATGCCCGGCTGTCCAAGCAGATCGCCGATCTGGCGGCGCAATGCCCGCGCTTCAAACCTCTGCCGCAGGACTATGCCTCGCGGCAGTTTCAGTTTCTCCGCACGCTGGTTTCAGGTCGCGCCATTCGGCGCATTGCCGCCACGATGGCGGACTACGCACCCGACGTCGTCGTGGTCGCACAAGGGGCCATCGCGTTTTGCAGCGCCGCCTTGATGGCCGCGAAAAGGGCAGGGGTGCCGACCATCAGCTACATCCCCATGACCCACCCCGAGCGCATGTTTTCGGCGTCGCGCCTCAGAGCGGCGCTGCGCGAACCTGTGAACCGCATCTACTACCGAATGGTTGATGAGTACATCACCATCAGCCCGCGCATGGAGGACTACCTGCGGCGCAAAGGGCTGCGCCAGCCGGTGACGGTCGTGCCGGTTGCGATTGAGCTGGCGGACTACCAAGTGGTGGACAGAGGCGCTGCGCGCGCTGAGTTGGGCTTGGCTTCCAGCGACTGGGTCGTCGCGCTGATCGGCCGCGTGCAGTTCTGGCAAAAGCGACACGACTTGGCTGTCAAGGCGCTGGCCGTGGCCCGCCGGCAAGTCCCCAACCTGAAGCTTCTGGTGGTGGGCGACGGCCCGGACCTGGCCGCCTTGAAGGAACTGGTGCGCGTTTCGGGTGTGCAGGACGCGGTGGTGGTCGCCGGGTGGACGGATGGCCTGTCCCCGGTCTATTCGGCGATCGATGCGCTGGCGCTGCCTTCGCGCTACGAAGGCGTGCCGCTGGTCATGATCGAAGCGCTGTACTACCGCCGCCCGGTGATTGCATCGGCGGTCGACGGGATGGTGGACATCCTGCCGTCGCATTGGCTCTTTCCCAGTGGCGATGCGAACGCATTCGCGGCTCGCCTGGTGCAAGCCGCAGGCGCCAGCGAGAACGCTCTGCTGGACGCACACCGCGACAGGGTCGTCAAGACATTTGCCTTGCCGGTGTTTGAGCGCGCCTTCATGGCGGCCATCTTGGCAGCCATGAAGCGCCTTGGGCGTTGACACCGACATTGCTCCATAGCGAATCGCAACGCGTCGGCAGCTCAGAATCAGTCGATCTCTGACACGCGTTGGGCTAGGGCTTCGGGGCCTGCGGCTGGACTGAACGCCGCCAAACGGTGAACGCGGGCAGAGTTTGCACGATCGCGAATTTCCCAGCCTTCAAGTAGCCGGCAATGTCACCCTGGGTGTCGAAAGTCTCAGGCTTGGACAAGATCACGACGTCGGGCGCAGAGAGCGTGCGCAGACAGGGCAGTGAGGCGTTGGCAACCGGCTGCACCCCGGGCAGGTCGCTGCACGCAAGCGGCTTGTGCACGCTGGTGAGCTCACCCATCACGTCAAACTCACCTGGCAGCCCGTAGTAGCGGGCGCCAATCACATCGGCAGCCCACCAGACCCGCTGTCCTTGAGCGAGGGCCCCGAGCGCCATGGCCGCGGCCGCCCGGTAGTCGTCCTTGTTGTGCCGTTCGGTAAATCGCAACGAACAAGACGAATAGACCAGGAACAACAAGCCCGAAACAGCTAGCGTCCTTCGCAGGCCCTGACCCCTGCGCCCGTCGGATTCCAGCAGAGCGGTCAGGCCCAGCGCCAAGACCAGGTTCAGCAGCGGCAGCGCGGCGATCAGGTGCCGACCGAGCACCCGCCACTGCATGGCAAAGCCGCTGAAGATGACGATGGCAACCGGAAGCAGGCCCAGCGCGCCCATCAACAACAGTTCGCGGGTTCCGAGCCGGGTTCTGGCTTCCTTCAAACCGACCGCCAGAACGATCAGCAGCACGCTGCCAGCCGCGAGCAAGCCGACTGCGTAAGGCGCCAGAGCCGACGTGCCCAGGCTGCGCAGTTCGAGACGGCCGGGGCCGATCCCGGCCAGCCCCAACATTTCATAGGCGGCGAACAAAACGGTGGAGGGCGTCGACGAAGTAAGCCGGGACCCCCCCGCGCCCTTGAGCAGGCTGTTCACGTAGTAGACCGTCAACACGGTGACGACGATCAGCAAGAGTCCCAGCAGCAGCGGGTTCATACCCCGCAACAGTTCGCGCCAAGTCGACCTCCGAAGGTGGTAAACAAGCACATACACGCAGGCCGCGAACACCCAGAAAATACCCAGCAAGCTGGCACCGAACAGCAGGATGCCGCCCAGTACAAAGAACATCAGGAAGATCGACTCGGC
>JBBKVW010000230.1:0-26920 GCA_037968655.1 Burkholderiaceae bacterium | reverse complement strand
AAGCTGCAGGACTCCTGGCTGTTTCGCAACCAGGTGCGCTTTGCCGCGCTGACGCTGTCTACGGTGCACTCCGGCAACGCGCAGCAGATCCACGACAGCGCGCAGGCCCTGATGCATTTCTCGCCCGAAGCCCGGGTGGTGGAGAAGTTGATCGAGAGCGCCACCGCGCTCAATCGGGACGACGAGGCTACTTATTTCTTGCTGCGCTATCGCAATGCGTATCCGAAGGACCATGCGCGCTGGCGCGCCAGCATCGCGACCGACCCGCAGTTGGCGCCACTACAACCCTGAGGCTGGATCGACACGGCCTGAAGCCGTGCCAAGGCGACCGGCAATCCGCTCAGCCTGAAATGAAACTGCCCGACTGCCCGCCGTGCTTTTGCAGCAGCTTGATGTCCGACATCGTCATGCCGCGATCGACCGCCTTGCACATGTCGTAGATGGTCAGCAGCGCGATCTGCACCGCTGTCAACGCTTCCATCTCCACGCCGGTGGGGCCGACGGTCTCGACCGTGGCGCGGCAGATGATGTTGGCCGGATGGGTGGCGTCGGCCTGCACGGTTTCGAATTCGATCGCGACCCGGGTCAGTGCCAGCGGATGGCACAGGGGAATCAGGTCGCTGGTCTTTTTTGCTGCCTGGATGCCGGCGATGCGGGCGATGCCGAGCACGTCACCCTTCTTGGCCGTGCCCGACTCGATGATGGCCAAGGTTGCTGCATGCATGTCGATGCGCCCACCGGCAATCGCAATGCGGTGGGTGCTGGCCTTGGTGGCAACGTCGACCATGTGGGCTTGGCCTTGTGCGTCAAAATGGGTCAGGGTGTTCATGCCGGTTTCTGGTTTGCGCTGGGGAGGTGCCGCAGGTGCTGGCGGGGCGTCCGAAGCAATTGGATACCCGTGATTTACCGATCCTTGACCTGCGTGCAGCATCATACGTCCATGCCTTCATTGATTCACGTGATCGAACCCAAAAAACCGGTCAGCGCGCCGATGCGCACGATGCTCGTTGGCATGCTGTTGTGCGGCTCCGCGCTGACGGCAGCACAGGCGCAGACTGGTGCTGTTCCGGCTGGCCGTTCCGCCGCCAGCCAGCTGCCGGTGATGGGTGACGCGAGCGAGATGACGGCCAGCGCCGAACGCCGCCTGGGCGACAAGATAGCGCGCGAAATTTTCCGCGACCCGGACTACATCGACGATCCGGTGATGGCTGACTATGTCGATGCAATCTGGCAACCCCTGCTCAAGGCCGCGCGCCAGCGTGGCGAAATGTCGGACGAATTGCATGAGCGTTTTGCCTGGCAGATCATGATGGGCCGCGACCGCAGCGTGAATGCATTTGCGCTGCCCGGCGGATATTTTGGCCTGCACATGGGGCTGATTGCGGTGGTCAGCAGCCGGGACGAACTGGCGTCGGTGCTGGCGCATGAGCTCAGCCATGTCACGCAGCGCCATATCTCGCGCCTGACCAGCAAGCAAAACGCGCAGACGCCGTGGGTGATCGGCGCCATGATCCTGAGTGCCCTGGCCGCGTCCAAGAGCCCCGATGCGGCCAATGCGCTGCTGGTCGGCGGCCAGGCGCTGGCGATGCAGAACCAGCTCAACTTCTCGCGCGACATGGAGCGCGAAGCCGATCGGGTCGGCTTTGGCATGATGGCCGATGCCGGTTTTTCGCCGCGCGGCTTTGTCTCCATGTTCGACAAGCTGCAGGCGGCATCGCGCCTGAGCGACAACGGCGCCTACCCCTACTTGCGCAGCCACCCGCTGACATCCGAGCGCATCGCCGATTTGCAGGGGCGCATGCCACTGACCGGGCCGGACGCGGCGCCCGCGCCCCTGCTGATGGAGCACGCCATGGTCAGCGCCCGCGCCAGGGGCCTGTCCAACCCGGCGATTGATGCGCAGCGTGATTTCGTCGCCCAGGCGCAGGCCGCGAAACTGTCCGAGCAATCGCCCGCGCAGCAGGCCGGTGTCGTGTATGGCGCTGCGATGGCGGCGGCGCAGACCCGCGATGTCGCGCTTGCCAAGGTTTTCGTGGGACGTCTGGCCGGATTGATCGGTGGCAACGCGCCTGCGCGCCGCCTTGCGACCCTGCTCGAGATCGAGCTGGCGCTGCAATCAGGGCAGCCAGCGCCCGAGATCAAGCCTACGGGACGCGCCGAGTTGCTGTTGATGGCCCAGGTCTGGATTCGCCAGGGCCGTGCCGGCGAAGCATCTGCCGGGCTGCAGTCCTGGGTTGCCCTGCATCCGCGCGATGCGTCGGCCTGGCAGATGCTGGCGCGCGCCAATACCGCGCAAGGGCAGGGATTGCGGGCAGTGCGGGCCGAAGCCGAGGCGCAGGTCGCGCTGCTCGACTACGGTGCGGCGATGGACCGTTTCAAGGCCGCGCAGGGCATGGCGCGCAGCCCCGCCGCTGGTGTCGCAGTGGACCACATCGAAGCATCCATCATCGACACCCGCAGCCGGCAGGTGCAGTCACTGCTTCGGGAACAGGCCCTCGAGCGCTGACTGAATCAGCACGCCCAGCACCGAGTAGATGATCGAGCCGATCAGCGCGGCGCCAAAGCCGTTCACCGAAAACCCGTCCAGCACCGCCGATGCGGCCCAGAACATCAGCGCGTTGATGACAAACAGGAACAGCCCCAGCGTGACCACGGTAACCGGCAAGGTGAGTACGACCAGGATCGGGCGCACGATGGTATTGAGCAGGCCGATCACGAAGGCGGCCACCAGCGCACTGAAAAAACTGCTGACCACCACGCCGCTGTAGATATAGGTCAATGCCAGCAGGGCGCTGGCGCTGAGCAACCAATTGACGATCAATTTCATGGCTGGCCAGCATACCACCCGAACTGCGCAGCGGCGTCCGATGCAGCGCCGGCGCGCCGTGGCAAGATGCGTGCTCGCAGCACAACCATGACCGGCATCCACATCACCGACATCGAATCGGCCATCAACTACTGGCGCGAGCGCAAGCCCGCGTCCGATGGCATCACGCTGGCGCCCGAAGTGCGGGCGCTGGCCGAGGTCTATGCGCTGATGGTCTACCACCACGAGGTGCTGGCCGACGAGTTCTCGTTTCCGCGAACGGCCTTCGCTGCCTGGATGGTCTGGTACGACAGCACGCTGGACACACCCTGTATCGCAATCTGCTCGACCAGCCAGGGCGATGCCATCTGCAAGGGCTGCGGGCGCAGCTTCGAGGAGGTGCAGTACTGGACCGAGATGCGCCCGGTCGAAAAACGCGCCACCTGGCGGCGTATCAGCCAGGAAGGCAGTGCCTGGCGCTTCAATCGTTATGCCGAGCGGGCGCAGGAACGCATCAAGGGTCGGGGCTGAAGCTATTTCCAGCGTTCCGGCGCGATCTCGACATGCTGCTTTTCGTCGGACAGCGAGAGCGTGCCATCCTGCACCGTGGCCTGCAACTGCATGCTGCGCTGGGCCATGTCCTGCAAGGCCTGGGCTGATTCGCTGGGGATCCTGAACACGCTCAGTTTGGGCGCGCGCGTGAGCTTGTTTTCGATGCCGCGCCACCAGATCTCGGCGGAATGGCTAAAGCAGTACAGCACCACTGCGTCGGCCTTGGAGCAGGCCTTGAGCAGGGGCTTGTCTTCGGGCTGGCCGACCTCGATCCAGAGCCGGGTCTGGCCGGTGAAGTCGCGCAGCCAGACATCGGGCTCGTTGGGGTCGGACAGGCCGGCGCCAAAGGCCAGGGTGCCGTCGCCCTTGCAGATCGACTGCAGTGTGTGCGCCTGCAGGGCCAGCGCGGCCAGCCGCACCATCATGCGCTCGTCGGTCTCGCTGGGGTGGCGCGCCAGTGTCAGCGTGTGGCTGGCGTAGTAGTTGTTGTCGATGTCGGAGACTTGAAGACTGGCCCGAAATACCGTTGCCTTGAGCGCCATGTAGTAGTCCGTCCGTTCAGGCGCGCCGCGCCAGTGTGGCAGCCATGCCGATATAGCTGGCCGGCGTCATGGCCAGCAGGCGGTCCTTGTCGGCCTGCGGCAGCTCCAGCTTGGCTATGAAGCCCTGCATCAGCTCGCGTGTCATCGGCGCGCCGCGGGTGAATTTCTTGAGTTGCTCATATGGCTCGGGCAGGCCATGGCGCCGCATCACGGTCTGGATCGGCTCGGCCAGCACTTCCCAGGCATTGTCCAGATCGGCCGCAATGGCAGCTTTGTTGAGTTCGAGTTTGCCCAGTCCAGCGGCCAGCGACTCGTAGGCCAGCAGCGCATAGCCCAGGGCTACACCCATGTTGCGCAGCACCGTGGAGTCGGTCAGGTCGCGTTGCCAGCGGCTGATCGGCAGCTTCTCGCTCAGATGGCGCAGCAGCGCATTGGACAGGCCAAGGTTGCCTTCGGCATTCTCGAAATCGATCGGATTGACCTTGTGCGGCATGGTGCTGGAGCCAACTTCGCCGGCGCGCAGCTTTTGCTTGAAATAGCCCAGGCTGACATAGCCCCAGACATCGCGCGACCAGTCGATCAGGATGGTGTTGGCGCGCGCGACAGCGTCAAACAACTCGGCCATGTAGTCGTGCGGCTCGATCTGGATGCTGAAGGCCTGGAAGTTCAGGCCCAGGCCCCAGGCCTGGACTCCCGAATCGGCCGTCGGCTCGGCGGTTTCCACCACCCGCTGGCTGAACGCTTCCCAATCGAAATCGGGCCAGGCCGACAGGTGGGCGTTGTAGTTGCCCACCGCGCCGTTCATCTTGGCCATGATCTTCACCGCCGCGATGCGGTCGCAGGCGGTCTGCAGGCGCATCACCACGTTGGCGATTTCCTTGCCCACCGTGGTCGGGCTGGCGGTCTGTCCATGGGTGCGGCTGAGCATGGCTACTGCGGCATGGCTGGCCGCCATTTCGCGCAGCTTGAGCAGCAGGCGGTCCAGCGCCGGCAGCAGCACGATATTGCGCGCGGCGCGCAACTGCAGCGCGTGGCTGGTGTTGTTGATGTCCTCGCTGGTGCAGGCAAAGTGAACGAACTCGCTGGCGCGTTGCAGTTCGGGGCGCGACTCGAACTTGGCCTTGATCCAGTATTCGACCGCTTTGACGTCATGGTTGGTGGTCTTCTCGATCTCCTTGATGGCCTCGGCGTCGGCCTCGCTGAAATTCTTGACCAGCTTGAGCAGGTAAGTGCGGGCTCCTGTGCTGAGCGGTTTGAATTCCGCAAAGCCGGCGTCGCTCAAATGCACGAACCAGGCGATCTCGACCTGTACCCGGCGCCGCATGTAGCCCAGTTCGCTCATCAGCGGACGCAGCGGCGCCAGTTTGCTGGCATAGCGGCCGTCCAGCGGCGAGAGGGCGGAGACAGCGGCAAAACTCATGGCAGGATTGTAGGTGTGCGGTCCTTGCACTTCGTTCGCCGGGCCGCCCCAGCAACGACCGCGCCCTCTGGGGGCCCAGGCGAAGCCTGGGCTGGGTGCCCCTGCCGGATCGGCCTGCGCCGGCACGACCGCCGATAGCTAGAATGCTTTACACCCCCTCTTTGGCTCGCCATGAAACTCATCGGATCTTCGTCCAGCCCCTACGTGCGCAAAGTGCGCATCACCATGGCCGAAAAAAAGCTGGACTACCGATATGAGACCGACAACGTCTGGTCCGGCGAAACCCGTATCAGCGAGTCCAACCCATTGGGCAAGGTGCCCTGCCTGATCATGGAAGGCGCCGACGCGCTGTTCGATTCACGCGTCATCGTCGAGTACCTCGATACGCTGTCCCCGGTCGGCAAGCTGATTCCCCCCAATGGCCGCGAGCGGGCCGAAGTCAAGACCTGGGAGGCCCTGGCCGATGGCATGCTGGACGCTGCCGTGCTGGCGCGCCTGGAGGAGACTTGGGACGGTCGCAGTACAGCCCAGCGCAGCCAGGTATGGATCGACCGCCAGCTGTCCAAGATCCATGCCTGCCTGAAAGCCATGTCCAAGGGCCTGGGCGACAAGCCGTTTTGCGCCGGCATTCACCTGAGCCTGGCCGACATCGCGGTCGGCTGTGCCCTGGGCTACCTGGATTTCCGCTTCCCGCAGATCGATTGGCGCAAGGAGCATTCGAACCTGGCCAAGCTGCAGGACAAGCTGATGTTGCGCAGCAGCTTCGCGGACACGGCGCCGTCTTGACGCTGCGCTCGTGTAGTCCGTCTTGCCTCACGCACGGTCCAGCCGGCCGATCAGCTTGAAGTACAGCCAGTAGGGCAGCAGCGCCATCAGCTTGAGCCCGAGCGTGAACCGTTTCGGGAAATGGATCTCGAACGCCCCGCGCTCCCAGCCCGCAACGATGTGACAGGCGGCCTGCTCGGGCGTCAGCAGGGCCGGCATGTGGAAGGTGTTTTGCGACGTCAGCGGCGTTTCGACAAATCCCGGATTGATGATGGATACGCCCACACCCTTGTCGCGCAGGCCCAGGTACAGCGTCTGCGCCAGGTTGATCAGCGCAGCCTTGGTCGGACCGTAGGCCAGGCTGCGTGGCAGTCCGCCATAACCGGCGACGCTGCCCACCAGGCTGATGAAAGGCTGGCGCTGCGCAGCGCGCAACATCGACGGCAATACCGCATCCACGAGGTTGAGCGCCCCGACGTAGTTGATATCGACATGGCGCAGCATGTCGTCCAGGTCGATCGCGTCCGCATCCATCGCGTTGTAGTGTCCGGCGCAATAGACCATGCCGTCCAGCGCTCCTTCGGCCGCAATGCGCTCCATGGCCGAGCGCACCGCTGCGCGGTCCGTCACGTCCAGCGGCAGCGCGTACGCGCCTGTATGTTCGGCAACAAACTGGTTCAGGGCGTCCGCGCTGCGGGCCGAGACGATGACCCGGGCGCCACGTGCATGCAGCAAGCTGGCCGCTGCGCGGCCGATGCCGGTGGATGCGCCGACCAGCCAGATCGTCTTGCCGCGCCAGTCGGCAATCGGGGGGTTCAATGCCATGGACTCGGGTCCCGTGACGGTCGTGCAGTCGAGGCGGGCATCAGCGTTTCCTGAACATCAGCGTGACCTCGCCCAGGCGGATACCGAACTTGCGCATCTGCGCCTTGTTCAGCATGACCGTGTCGTCCAACAGGTACATCCAGTCGTCGAACTGCACCTCGATCACCCTGCCCTCGACCGGCAGCGCCATGGTGTAGGTCCAGTTCAACGCATTGCCGCGCGCGATGCCACGGGCGGTGCCAACCACGTCGCCAGCGCGCCCGGTGTATTGGCCGTCGGCGAGCCGGGTGATGTGCCAGATGCGCTTTTCCTTGCTGCCGTCGGCGTAACTGAAGTCTTCGTCCAGCACGCCGTCGTCGCCAGACCAGCTGCATTGGATGACGACCTTGAATCGTTTGACTACCTTGCCGCCGCGGTCGGTAAAGATGCCGTAGCCGTCGACCGTGCCATTGAAATAGCTGCGCAGGTCCAGCGCCGGCTTTTCCTGCGCGTAGTCCTCGATGTTCGGCGCAGCGCAGCCGGCCAGGGCCAGCACACTGGCAGCTGCCACCGAGGTGCCGACCCGCAGCAGGCGCCGCCGCTGCGGTCGGATATCTGAAAGTGTGTGGGCTGTCATGCGGGTTCTCCTTTGATCGTCCATTGCTGGCGGTTGCGGTACAGCAGGGCCGCAGCGCCGAGTTTGAGCAGGCAGGGCAACAGGCAATAGGCGATGGTCAAAGCCGCCAGCGCCGGTGCATCCCGCGTGCCAGGCGCGTAGCCGAACAGCGCCAGCAGGGGCAGGGCCAGGCCGGCGGCCAGCGCCAGATTGAGCTTGGTCGCAAAGTTCCACCAACCAAAATAGATGCCCTCGGCCTGTCCACGGTCACCGGCCTTGGCGATCAGGCCAGCGAGCATGGCGCCGGGCAGTGCCAGATCGGTGCCCAACGCCATGCCCGAGGCCGCGCACACCAGCAGGAAGGCGACTGTATCCCCACTGCCCAGTGTGGCCGCCCAGATGAAGGCGGCCACGGCCAGCAGCATGCCGCACAGCCAGCTGCGCGCCAGGCCGATGCGACCCACCAGCGCCAGCCACAGGGGCATCGAGGCTGCGGCACAGATGAAGTAGGTGGCCAGAAAGGCCGGCTCCATGGCACGTGGCGCCTGCAGGCGGTCCTGCACGAAAAACAGCACCAGCGTGGCGGGAATCGCGCTGGCAATGCCATTGTGCACGAACACCGCCAGCAGCTGGCGAAAACCGGCGCGCCGCAGCGGCAGCCACAGGTCATGGGCCTGCCGGGCCGGTTGTGTCTGCGGACGCAGGGCCCGGGCCCAGGCCAGCCATCCCAGCAACAGGCAGGCGCACAGCAGCATCCAGGTGATGGGCAGCCCGAGCAGCACCGGTGCCGTGGTTGCCATGACGACGCCCACCAGCGCCAGTCCCTCGCGCCAGGCCACGATACGGCTGCGCCGGGCCGCATTGCCGCCCAGCATGGCGCCCCAGGACTGGTGCGCGACGCTCAGGGCGCTGTAGGCGGCATAGGTCAGCACCAGAAAGCCGCTGGCCCACAGCATCAGGCCGAACGGGTCGCGCGTGGACGGGAAAAACAGCAGTCCGAAGCCGGCGGCCAGCACGAGCGCCGCGAACGCACCCATGGCCAGAACCTGCGTCGGCGATCGCGCAAACAGCCGGTCGCACCAGCGGCCGATCAAAGGGTCGATGAAGGCGTCCAGCAGGCGCGCACCGAGCAGGATCAGGCCCAGCGTGGCCAGTGGCATGCCGAAGTTGCTTGCGTAGTGGTTGGGCAGCACCACATACAAGGGCAGCGCGATGAAGGCCAGCGGCAGGCCCAGTGCCCCGTACAGCAGTCCCTGGTGCGCCGAGATCGGCGCGTCGTCGATCACGCGTTCGGCTCCGTGCACCGCATTGCGCTGTCATGCGCCTCCGAGCCAAGCGCTATTGGAACAGTGCGGCGGTTCACTGCACCGCCCCCGTGCAGCGCAGCGCGGGATTCGCCTTGGGAAAGGCCCGGCGGTTCATGACCCGTCCAGATTGGCCAACAGCGCCTGGCGCAGCGCCGGTTCGGATGTGCCAGCCGACAACCAGATGCCGAAGAACAGGCGCGCGAACAAGGCGTCGGGCACCATGCCAGACAGCCTTCCATTGGTCAGGAACAGCGCGCCTTGCCCCGGACGATGCACGCCGGTGATGCGGTCGCCCTTGCGTACATCCGGAAATGCGGCATGCAACCATTGCTGCCACTGCATCCTGCGCTCGGGCGTCGGACGCGCTTGGCGCTCCATTTCCGCAATCGCGCGCTCGCTGATGGCAGCGTTGCTGAAATCGCGCAGGTAGTCCAGCTGCAGCGCAAACGGGTGGCGCTCGAAGTTCTGTGCGCTGAAGCCGGGCTGCACCCACAGCCGGGCGTCATAGACGGCGAATCCCCAATAGCGAAAACGGCTGCTGCCTGCCAGGCTGGCGGTTGGCAGCTCGGCATGCAATTCAGGCGGTGTACTGGCCCTGGCACCCATCGTGCACAGCAGGCCGGCCAGTGCGACGACCGCCTGGCGGCGGCGCAGCGACGTGCCAACGCCGGCCCGATGTGTTCGGTCGGTGCTGCGGATGCCAGGCAGGCTCATTGCTTGACCAGCGTGAACTGCATCAGGTTGATGTTGCCCATGTCAAAGGCCGCCTCGCAGTAGCCCAGGTAGAACTCCCAGATGCGCATGAAGCGCTGGTCGAATCCGAGCCGCGCAACGGCCTCGCGCTGCGCCAGGAAGTCGGCGCGCCAGCGGCGCAGGGTTTCGGCGTAGTCCTGGCCAAACGCCAGTTCGTCGACGACGGCAAGTCCTGCAGCATTGGCGGCACGGCGGAACTCGCGGGGACAGGGCAGGCAGCCGCCAGGGAAGATGTATTGCTGGATGAAGTCACTTGAGCGCACATAACGCTCGAACAGGGCATCGTCGATCACGATGCTCTGGATGCAGGCCCGCCCCCCAGGTTTGAGCAGGCGATGCACGCTCTGGAAATAGGTCGGCCAATAGGCCTGACCGACCGCCTCCACCATCTCGATCGAACAGACCGCGTCATAAGGGCCGTCATGAATGTCGCGGTAGTCCTGCAGACGCAGGTCGGCTGGCGCCGTTGCGCCGCCGGCGTGGCCCAGCCGGTCCATGCGGCTGCGTGCGAACGCGAGCTGCTCGGTGCTCAGCGTCACGCCGGTCAGGCGGGCGCCGAACTCGGTCGTGGCCATCTCGGCCAGTGCGCCCCAGCCGCATCCGATCTCCAGCACCCGGTCGCCCGCTTGCACGTTGGCCATGCGCAATGCGCGACGCACCTTGGCGTGCTGCGCCTCGCGCATCGACTTGCCATGGTCGCCGTCGAACCAGGCCGACGAGTAGTTCATCGTGTCGTCCAGCCACAATTTGTAGAACGCATTGCCCAGGTCGTAGTGGGCATGCACGTTCTTCTGGCTGTTGGCGCGGGTATTGCGGTTGAGCCAGTGCTTGAGCCGGTACACGGTGCGTCCGGCCCAGCTGCCGTAGATTGCATCTTCGAGTTCGTCGCGGTTGCGGATGAACAGCTTGAGCAGTTCGGTCAGATTGGGCGTGCTCCAGTCGCCGGCGATGTAGCTCTCGGCAAAGCCGATGTCGCCCGACTTGAGCGTGGCCGTGAACATGTTCCAGTTGCGCAGCGCGATGCTTGCGCCCGGCTGGCCGCGTGCGCCCGCGCCAGGTGTCGCGCCGCCGTGGCCAGAGGTTAGCGCCCCCAACCCAGGCTTCGCCTGGCCCCCCGGGGGGGTGCAGTCGTTCTTGGGGCGGCCCGGCGAACGACTGGAGAGGCCAAACAGCTGCACCGAGCCGTCCGGGAATTGCACCGTGAGGCTGCCGTGGCGCAGGCGTTCAAGCAGCTTCAACGCGCTGCGCGCGGCGGCGGGTGCTTGCCGCACGATGGACGGAAGGGAAAGGCTGGTGGTGTTCATCTCGGTTGTGCCTTGGTATCAAATGTTCAAACGGGAGGTGGGGATTGGCGGCTGACCGCAACGGCGGGTGCAGCCGGCTTGCGCACGAACTGGACCCGTTTGAGCCACAGCCGGGCGGCCTGCAGGTGAATGCGCGCCATCACGCCCAGCGTCATGACCGGGTAGCGCCACAGGGCGCGGCGCAGGCTCTTTGGCGTCACCGGGGTCAGTGTTCCGTTGATGCTGGTCTTGAGCAGCGTGCCCTCGCCATCGTCGTAGTCGATGCAGGCCACATAGCGCTCACCCTCGGGCCTGGTGGTGCGCATGAAGCGAAAGTGGTAGTGGCCCTGCACCTGCAGGAACGGCGAGACATGAAACTGCTTGGCCACGCTCAGCTGTGTGCCCCACTGCGGCCTGTCCAGCACATAGCAGTGGCGCTCGCCAAAGGTGTTGTTGACCTCGACAACGATGGCGCGCAGGTCCTCGCTGCCCCCGCCATTCGCCCGGTGGCAAAACCAGAAGCTGACCGGCTTGAAGGTGTAGCCCAGCACCCGGGGATAGCATTGCAGCCAGACCTCGCCGTCGGCGTCGGTGATGCCCTCGCGGTGCAGCAGTTCGTCCAGCCAGGCCAGGGCGCCGCCCTGTTCGGCCAAACGGCCGTCGCCATGGTCGGCGTCATGAAAGCTCAGGGCGGCAAAGCGATTACGCGCCAAACTGGTCTGCGCTGCACCATGCGCGGGGTCTTGCAGCGCGCGCATCGGCAGCATCAGGAAGTAGGCCGGATACGCGAAGGCATTGCGGGCCGGGCGCAGTCGGGTATGGCGCACGGCACCGAATCCGAGCATGGGCAGAACAGCCGCGCTTGCCGGCGGCTGGACTGCTGCGCTGGTCGGACCGATTGCCTGCGTCATGCAAAGGCCTCTTCTGCGGCCACTCGATGCAGGGCGCCCTTGGCTGCGACGATGCGCTGCGCGACCTGCTGGCCGGCCTTGAGCCCGTCCTCGTGAAAGCCGTAGCCCATCCAGGCGCCACAAAAGTACGTGCCCTGGCGACCTTGCAGTTGTTCTACCTGAGCCTGTGCCGCGACCGCTGCCTGGTCAAACACCGGATGCGCATAGTTGAACTCGCCCATGATGCTGTTGCGCGCAATCTCTCCCACTGGATTGAGCGACACGATCACCGGCGTCTGCCAGGGCAGGGGTTGCAGGCGGTTGAGCAGGTAGTGCAGGCAGACCTGGTCTGCATCGCCTGGCCCACGCTGGTCCAGTGTCGTCGCCGACTGGTAGTTCCAGGCCGCCCAGGCGCGCTGGTGGCGCGGTAGCACCGAGGTGTCGGTATGCAACACGGCGCGGTTGGGGTGGTAGCGGATCGCGCCAAGGGTGGCACGCTCGCTGGCGCTGGCGTCCGACAACAGCGCCAGGGCCTGGTCGCTGTGGGTGGCCAGCACGACTTTGTCGAATCGCTCGTTGCCCCGGTCGGTGCTGATCGTCACGCCAGCCTCCGTGCCATTGCGGCGCACGGCGCGCACCGGCGTGTTCAGGCGCTTGTCGCGCACCCTGGCCACGATCGTGTCGACATAGTGCCGCGCTCCGCCCTGCACGGTCCACCACTGGGGCCGGTCGCTGACCTGATTCAGGCCGTGGTTGTGGCAAAAACGGATCATGGTCGAGACCGGGAACTGCAGCATCTGGTCCTTGGGGCAACTCCAGATGCAGGCCACCATGGGCAGGAAATACCAGTCGCAAAAGGCCTGGCCAAAGCCGTTGTCGCGCAGGAATTGGCCCAGCGGCTGGCGCAATTGCGCCTCGCCACCGGAACTGGCGATGTGCTGCGTCAGGGTATTGAATCGGGCCAGGTCGCGCAACATGCCCAGGAAGCGCGGGTTGGCCAGGTTGCGGCGCTGCGAGAACACGCTGTTGAGAGAGCTACCGCCCCACTCCAGATGGCGTTTGCTGGCCGGGTCGCGGGCCTGGACCGAAAACGACATGTCGGAGCGGCAGGTCTGCACGCCCAGTTCGGCAAACAACGCGATCAACTCGGGATAGGTACGTTCGTTGAACACCAGGAAGCCGGTGTCGACGCCGTGGCGCACGGTGCGCCCGGCAACCGGTAGTTCGATGTCGACCGTATGGGTGTGCCCGCCGAAATAGCTGCCGGCCTCGAACAGCGTGACGTCGGCATGGCCGTGCAGGCGATGCGCAGCTGCCAGGCCGGCAATGCCGGAGCCAACGATGGCGACCTTCATGGATAGCTCCATGCAGGTCGCCGGCTGGACAAAATTGCCGCGAAGCGCCCTGGGGTCAACAAGGGGGAGGAGAAGAATAACCCCGGGATTGCGCCGGATCGCATGGTGCGCCGGTGGCTTCGCAGCAGGAACCGCACGGGAGGCCGCGTGGTCTCCCGTGTCATGTCGATTCGGCCCGTGACAGACAAGTTCCTGCCTTGCCATGGCGGCTGACAATTGGATGCAATTGCGGTATTTAGACTCATAAGGCGTATTATAAACTTATTAGTAATTTATAGACTAATTAGTATTTTCCCGAACTCGATAGCCTTGATTCATGTGCTCTGATGCACGGTTTTGATTGGTTTATCGCGCAGACGCGAACTGGCTGTCGTAGCGAGCCAACGGTTCGGCCATGGTCTGTGGTGGCCGTGTCTCGGGTTTTCCCTCGGCACAGGGCGCATAAAATCGCAGCGCCCTTTGCCTCTGAATTGCACTCCTCTGAAGGACCCCATGCTGTATCCCGAATTGTTCAAACAACTGGAGGCGGTTCGCTGGGACATGGGACGTGATATCCCCTGGGACCAGTTCGACGCCACCAAGTTGTCCGATGAGCAAGCCAAAACGATCAAATGGAACGCCATCACCGAGTGGGCGGCGCTACCGGCAACCGAGATGTTCCTGCGTGACAACCGCCATGACAGCGATTTCTCGGCCTTCATATCGATCTGGTTCTTCGAGGAGCAAAAGCATTCGCTCGTGCTGATGGAGTACTTGCGCCGCTTTCGTCCCGACCTGCAACCCACCGAGGCCGAACTGCACGATGTGCGCTTCGAATTCGATCCGGCGCCGGCGCTGGAGACGCTGATGCTGCATTTTTGTGGTGAGATCCGGCTCAATCACTGGTACCGGCGGGCCAGCCAATGGCACAGTGAGCCGGTCATCAAACAAATCTATACCCGCCTCAGTCAGGACGAGGCCCGCCATGGCGGTGCCTATCTCAAGTACATGAAAGTGGCGATCACGCGCTTTGGCCTGGACGCGATGGCGGCCTTCGCCAAGGTCGGTGTGCTGATGGCCAGTGCGCGACGTACGACGCAGGCCATGCATCCGACCAACCTGCATGTGAACAAGTCGTTGTTTCCCAAGGACACGGTGCAAAGCCGCCTGCCCGAGCCCTTGTGGCTGGAGCACTGGCTGGACCAGCAGATCAAGTTTGATGCCAGTTGGGAGAGCAAGGTCAGCCACCGCATACTGCACAACCTGAGCCTGTTGCTCAATCGCAGCTTCGATTCGGTGCAGGACCTCAACAAGTACCGCAAGGAAATCAGTCGCCAGCTGCTGGCGCAGCGCGAGGCGCTACCAGGATCGGTTTGAGGAAGCGGGCCCGCCCGTCAGCATCAGCATGCGGTCTAGCTGAATCTTGACCTTGCATTCGCCGGGCGCAAGCCCGGACACGATGCGGTACTCGCGCAGGCTGGTGTCGCGCAGCGCGTGTTCGCCGGTGGCAATTCCGTCCGGATTGACCAGCACCGCGACCCGCGGCATGGTCGTATTGGCGCCGCGGCGCACCACCACGGCGAGCTCCTGATTGGCCAGGCGGACCAGGCTGCCGGGTGAATAGACCCCGACGGCCTTGATCAGGGCCGCACCGGCCTCGTCGGTGCCGCGCTGCTCGTCAAAATAGATCGCCTGCATTGCCGTGGCGGCCGAATCGGGGCGGCGCGAGCTTCGGGGCGACAGATGGGCCGCGAATTTGTCGGCCCGTTGCAACAGGCGCGCCATGCGCTGGCCGTTCGAGCGCGGACCCAGCGGGCCGGGGCCCGTGGCATGGTGGTGGCGCACCGCCTCCAGGCAATCGGCGTCCTGCAAACCGAATCCCCGCAATATCTCGGCCGATCGGGCGGCATGCTGGTCGATCTGCTCGCGTTGCGCCGGCGTCGGCGGATCGTTTTGCATTGCCAGTCGATCCTGCAGATCGGTCATGGACAGGTTCATCGTCAAGGCGGCCTTGCACAGGCTGTTCTCCAGCTCCGGCGGCCAGCCCAGCACGTCACGGGCAACCAGCGAGCACATCACGCACACCAGCATCGAATGGGTCGCGCTGTACAGGTCGATTTCGCTGGCAGCCAGATGGAACAGGGCGAACAGTGCACCGTCCGGATTGCGCTGGGACTGCTGGATCAGGCGGGTCTGCAGGCCTTCGAGCGATTCGCCAAAAACCGCGGCATCCAGATCGCGCAGCAGGCGATTGCCCTGCACCTGCAGATCCAGCCAGTCGAGCGCGTCACCCTGCGTGCGGTTGCGCCTGGTCGTCAGATCCTTGTGGGTCAACTGGGCACTGGCGATGTTTCCCAGCGTTCGCTCGTCGCGCACCAGCTCGTGCAGCTTGCCGACAAATGCCTTCTGATGCTGCTCGGATTCCGACACGTCGACGTAGAAGCTCTGGCCGCGCCCGCGCACCGCCTCCAGATCGTCGCGCGACACGATCACATAGCCCTTGTGCGCCAGCAGGTGGCCGTTTTGATCGCGCAGGGCGAAAGCCAGCGGCTGGCCAAGCAGGATCGACTCGTGGGTGACTGGTACCAGGTTCATGGCTGCGGGTAGGTTGGCACTGATTGCGCAAGACGCCAAGCGCACAGCATAGCCGCCAGGCCAGGCAGTCAAACGCCTGGTACGCGTGCCAAATGGCCCGCTTTTCTCAGCTTTGCATCGGTCCGGCACGCAGTCGCGCACCGGCTAGGCGCCGACCGATCGCTTACCTACGCGCCAAAAACCGCCTGCCACAGCCGCAGCACCGCATCGCGATGCACATCGAGCTGGCCGGTCGGCATCTGCGTCGATTCCTCATTGAGCCGGGCATGGTGCTGCAACTTGCGCAGCTCGCGGTAGGCCTGGGCGGCGGCTGTGCCGACACCATCGGGCAGCAAGCCGGCGGCCTGCGCCCGCTGCAACAGGCCGATATTGCCCATGTTGACAACCAGTTCCTCATGCCTGGCGGCCTGTGACAACACCAGGTACTGCACGACGAATTCCACATCGACCATGCCACCGGCACTGTGCTTGACGTCGAAACGGCCTTCCCGGACCGGATGCGCCGCGCGCACCTTCTTGCGCATGGCGACGATTTCCGCACGCAGGCCTTCGGCGTCGCGATCTGCCGTCACGACGCCCCGGCGAATCGCATCGAAGCGCGCCTGCATCGCGTCGTCGCCGAGCACGAAGCGCGAGCGCGTCATGGCCTGATGCTCCCAGGTCCAGGCAGTATTGCTGCCACGCTTTTGCTGGTAGGCGGCATAGGCGGCAAAGCTGGTCACCAGCAGGCCGGAGTTGCCATTGGGCCGCAATGCCGTGTCGATCTCGTACAGGTCGCCCTCGCCGGTCTTGACGGTGAGCCAGTTGATCAGCTTGCGCACGAAGGTGGCATAGACCTCGCCCGAGCGCTCGTCTTCGTCCTCATAGACGAACACGATGTCCAGGTCGCTGCCGTAGCCCAGCTCCTTGCCGCCCAGCTTGCCGTAGCCGATGATGGCCAGTTGCGCCGCATCGCGGTGCCGGTTCTTGAGCCGGCTCCAGCACCAGCGCGCCGTCACCCGCAATATCGAATCGGCCAGTGCGCTCAGGTCATCGGCCACCTGCTCGACCGTCAACACGCCTTCCACGTCGCGCGCCAAGGTGCGAAAGACCTCGGCGTGGTGGGCGCGACGCAACAGGTTAAGCAAGGCCTCGTCGTCGTCCTCTGCGGTGATGTGCAGGGAGCTACGGCGCTGTTCGAGTTCGTCCTCGAACGCGGCGGGCGCAAAACGTTCGGCCAGCATCGCGCTGTTGGCCAGCTCGTCGATCACGCCGGGGTGCAGCAGCAGGTAGCGCGCCGGCCATTTCGCATTGCCCAGCAGGCGCAGCAGGCGTTGGTGCACCGCAGGTCGCTCGATCAACAGCGCCAGATAACTTTCGCGGCGCAAAAGCGGCTCGATCCAGTCGGCCAGACGGATGCCGGCCTCTTCGGTGATGGTGGTCTCGGCGATCCAGGTGGCGGTGCGGCTGATCAAACGAAAAAGCCGCATGCGCGATTCGTCGCGCAGTGCCAGAAAGCGCGGATGGTCGCGCCAGCTGGCCACGCGTTCGCGCAGTCCGGTTGGCAGGGTTTCCAGGAAATCCTCGAAACCCGAGGGCGATGCCATGGCCGAACTGGCGCTGCCGCACGATTTGCAATCGTCCTTGCCGCCACCCAGCAGCGCATCGAATTCATGCGCCACGAACTCGCGGTGCCGGTCCAGCTCGGCCAGGAAAGCGCCGCCAGACGCATGCCCCATCGCGCGGGCGATCCAGCCCAGGTCATCGTCGCGGGTTGGCAGCACATGGGTTTGCTGGTCATCCAGGTACTGGATGCGGTGCTCGACCTGGCGCAGGAACAGGTAGGCCGACGACAAGGCGTCCACCGTGGCCTGCGGCATCAGCCCGGCACGCACCAGGCGTGGCAGCGCATCCATCGTGGCTCGGGTGCGCAGTTCGGGAAACTGGCCGCCGCGCACCACCTGCAGCAATTGCACGATGAACTCGATCTCGCGAATGCCGCCGCGCGAGAGCTTGACGTCATTGGTGCGCTCGGGACGCCCCGCGCTGCGGCGCGCCGCATGTTCGCGGATCTGCCGATGCAGTACCCGCAGCGCGTCGAACACGTTGTAGTCCAGGTAGCGGCGAAACACGAAGGGCAGCACCGCCGGGCGCAGATTGCCGGCCGAGCCGCTGGCCACGCAAACGCCGGGCGCGACCACGCGGCTCTTGAGCCAGGCGAAGCGCTCCCATTCACGCCCTTGCACATGAAAGTATTCCTCCAGCGCGCTCAGCGCGATGGCAGGCGGCCCTGAGTTGCCATTGGGCCGCAGGGCCAGGTCAACCCGGAACACGAAGCCATGCTCGGTGGTGTCGCCTATCACGGTGTACAGGGCGCGCACCGCCTTGCCAAAGTATTCCTGGTTGGAGACTTTGCCGCGCCCGTCCGGTGTGCCAAAGGTCTCGCCGTCCATCTCGTAGACATAGATCAGGTCGATGTCACTGGACACATTGAGCTCGCGCGCGCCAAGCTTACCCATGCCGACGATCCAGAGCTGGGCACGCTGGCCGTTGACGCCCAGCGGAATGCCGTGCTGCAGGTCCAGGTCCTGCTGTACCTGGGTGCACGCCGCGTCCAGCGCACACTCGGCAAGATCGGTCATGGCCCGCGTTACCTGGGCGACGCTGGCCTGCGCGTCGCAGTCGAGTTCCAGCAGGCGCTCCAGCACCACCTGGCGCAGTATGCGCAATGCCGAGCCCAGGTCGGCGCCGTCCAGGCGCAGGCGCTGGAGCACACTGTCGTACGCGGCGCGCGATGGCATTCCGGGCGCCAGCAAAGCCCGTTCTGCCGGATAGCGGCGTCGTACGCGCTGGCCGAATCGCGGGTAGTGCGAAAGCGCTGACACAGTGTCGGTGTCAGGTGTGTTCAGCAGTGAAGAGGCATCGGCCCCGGCGTCACCCGGTTCAATCGTGGCAGTCATAATTCCTGGGTCGATCGCGCATGCACGATGAATGAACTGACGCCAGAACCTCAAGCAACCCGGCTTCTGAAGAGCCTGGCGTTCCTGGCCCGTTGGACTCTGGCGCTGTTGTTGTTGGCATGGGTACTGTTTGCGGCGTCATGGGGCACCCTGCATCTGGTGATTGTGCCGCGAATCGGTGAGCTTCGCCCGCAGCTGGAGGCGGCTGCCACGCGCCTGATCGGCGTGCCGGTGCGGATCGAGTCCATCACGGGCTATTCGACCAACCTGCTGCCCGCGTTCGAGCTGGGCAATGTGCGGCTGCTCGACCCGCGGGGCCGTGAGGCCTTGCGTCTGCCACGCGTTCTGGTATCGCTGTCGCCACGTGCATTGCTGAACCTCAAGTTTGACCAGGTGCTGGTGGACAGTCCGGTGCTGGACGTACGGCGCCTGTCCGACGGCCGTATCC
This sequence comes from Burkholderiaceae bacterium, assembly GCA_037968655.1. Lineage (GTDB taxonomy): Bacteria > Pseudomonadota > Gammaproteobacteria > Burkholderiales > Burkholderiaceae_C > CAISIP01. The sequence goes on along the minus strand of JBBKVW010000230.1, from coordinate 7,866 downwards.
AGGTGGCCGGGCTGGACCTGTCGCAGGGCAGCGCCGTCGGATCGGACGACGCCGTGCTGGACGCGATCTTCTCGCAGCCCGAATTTGTCATTCGCCATGGGCAGGTGGTGTGGACCGACGAAATGCGTGCGGTCCCGCCGCTGGCCTTGAGCGCAGTCGACGTGGTGTTGCGCAATCGCGCGCGGGTGCATGAAATGCGCCTGGACGCCACGCCACCGTCCGAATGGGGCGAACGCTTTGGCCTGCGGGCCCGCTTTGAGCAGCCATTCCTGGCGCGCGGCGACGGACGCTGGAAGGAGTGGACCGGCCAGGTATATGCAGATTTCGCACGCATCGACCTGGCGCAGTTCAAGCGCTATGTCGACCGGGGCTTTGATGTTGACCAAGGCCAGGGTGCCGTACGAGCCTGGGTGGACATTCAGCGCGCCCAGGTGACTGGCGCTACTGCCGACATTGCGCTGGCCGACATGGCTGTGCGCCTTGCGCCGGATCTTGAGCCGCTGCAACTGGCCAGCGTGTCCGGGCGGCTGAGCGGCAAGTTCGCGCCCGACGCGCGCGAGTTCGTCACCCAGGGGTTGGCATTCGACACCCGGGACGGCATCCACTGGCCTGGAGGCAATCTGAGCTTCAAACAGCAGTTGGCCAGCGCGGCGCGTCCCGCAACCGGCGACCTGCAGGCCGACCGACTGGATCTGGCCGCGCTGGCGCAGATTGCCGGCCGTCTGCCGCTGGATACATCCCTGCGTGCGGCACTGGGCCTGCATCGCCCCAGCGGCCAGATCGACAAGCTGCGCCTGCGTTGGCAGCAGGCCGTCGGACAGGCAAGCACATACCAGGCCGAAGGGCGGATGCAGCAACTGTCGGTGCGCGCAGCGCCCGATACCAGTGGCGCGCGCCGTGGCACGCCGGAGTCGATCGGCACACCGGGTGTCCAGGGCATCAGCGCGGAGTTCTCGTTCAGTGAATCCGGTGGCAAGGCGGCGCTGCTCATGCAGGATGGCAGCGTCGACCTGCCGGGTGTATTTGAAGAGGCGCTGGTGCCGTTTGGGCGCCTGTCGGGCGATCTGTCCTGGCAGGTGCGGGGCGACAAGCTGCAGGTGCAACTTGCCAGGCTGCGCTTTGCCAATGCCGACGCGGACGGCGAGCTGGAGCTCAAATGGCAGACCAGCGATCCGGCGCGCTCGGCCAGCAAGTCGCGTTTCCCCGGCATGCTGGACATGCAGGGCAAGTTGACGCGGGCCAATGCGACGCGGGTGCACCGCTACCTGCCACTAGTGCTGGAGCCCGAGGTGCGCAACTATGTGCGTGACGCAGTACAGGCCGGCACTGCGTCCGACGTGCGCTTCAAGGTCAGGGGCGACCTGTGGGACCTGCCCTTTCCCGACGCCCGCCAGGGCGAGTTCCTGGTGTCGGCGCAGATTGGCGGCGCAACGCTGGCCTATGTGCCGCGCAGCCTGCAGCCAGGCGATGCCAAGCCGTGGCCAGCCGCGACCCGCTTGACCGGAACGCTGGTGATCGATCGTCAAAGCCTGATGGTGCGGGGCGCCAACAGCGCGCTGGCCGGCTCGCCGATGGTTCAGATCACCAAGGCCGACGCCTTGATCGCCGACCTGGCCAAGGCCAGTGTCGTTGCGGTGAACCTGGAGGCGCGCGGACCTTTGTCCGAACTGCTGGCGTTTGCCAACAACTCGCCCATTGCCAGCATGACGGAACAGGCGCTGGCGCCACTGTCCGGCACGGGCGAGGCAGAACTGCGCCTGAAACTGGAGGTGCCGATCGATGATCCTGATCGCACCCGGGTCCAGGGCAGTTTGCAGTTGCAGGGCAACGATGTGCAGGTGTCGCCAGACCTGCCCCGGCTGGCGCGCGCACGCGGGGCGATCGGCTTTACTGAAAATGGCGTCTCCGTCAACGCACTGCAGGCGCGCTGGCTTGGCGGCGATGTGCGTATTGACGGTGGTACCGTGCCGCCCTCCGCTGCGGTGGCGGGCGGCGAACGGGCTGCGCCGGCCATGGGCTTTCGCCTGCAGGGCACGGCCAGCGCCGAGGGCTTGCGCCAGGCGCGCGAGTTCGGGTTTGTGCCGCGCATTGCGCAATACCTGATGGGCAGCGCGGCCTACAGTGCCAGTGTCGGATGGCGCAGTGGCCTGCCCGACGTCGCGGTCAACAGCACGTTGGTGGGCATGGCGCTTAATCTGCCCGTGCCATTGGGCAAACCGGCCGAGGCTGCCCTGCCTTTGCGCCTGGAGTTCGGGCCGGCGCGTGATGCCAGTGGCGCGCTCGTTCGCCAGCAGGACCAGTGGTTGGTGCAACTTGGGCGTGTCGCGTCGGCGCGCTATCTGCGCGACACCACCGAGCCCGAGCCACGCGTGCTGCGCGGCGCCATCGCCGTTGGTCTGGCCGAAGCAGAGCCGCCGGCGCTGCCGCGCGAAGGCGTGACAGCCAACATCCGCCTCGACACGGTTGACGTGGATGCCTGGGACCGGCTGCTGCCACAGTTTCCCGGCAGCGTGGCCGAGGCCGCCGGTGCGAAACAGCAGCCGTCTGCCAGCGCTGCCGACAGCAGCTACTGGCCCACCAACCTGGCGCTGCGCGCCCGCAATTTCACGGCATCGGGCCGTACCCTGCACGATCTGGTTGCCGGTGGATCGCGCGAAGGTGGGCGTTGGCGCGCCAATCTGGAAGCGCGTGAGCTCAACGGGTATCTGGAATACCAGCAACCCAACGACCAGGGTGCCGGCCGGCTGTATGCCCGTCTGTCGCGCCTGACGCTGGCTGGCGCGTCGGCGAACGAGGTCGAGAGCCTGCTCAGCGAGCAGCCGCAGTCGATCCCGGCGCTGGACATCGTGGTGGAGGAGTTCGATCTGCGCGGCAAGAAACTCGGGCGCGTGGAAGTGGAGGCGGTCAACCGCGCCGTGGCCGGCCACGGCGCTGTGGCACGGGAATGGCGACTGAACCGCTTTGACGTGATCGCGCCGGACGCGGTATTTCGCGCCACCGGAAACTGGGCCGCGCTGAATGCGCAGACAGCCGATGCGGGTGCCGCAGCGGTGCCGGCGCGGGGCGGCAAGCGAGCCCAGGAGCAGCGGCGCACGGTAATGAATTTTCAGCTCGATATCCAGAACGCGGGCGAGTTGCTGGCACGCCTGGGCATGAAGGACGTAGTGCGGCGTGGCAAGGGCCAGATGCAAGGGCAGATCGCATGGGCAGGCTCGCCGTTGTCGCTGGACTATGCCAGCCTGGGCGGCAACTTCAAGGTAAATATCGAGAACGGTCAGTTTCTCAAGGCGGAGCCCGGACTGGCCAAGCTGCTCGGTGTGCTCAGCCTGCAGTCCCTGCCCCGGCGCCTGATGCTTGATTTTCGCGACGTCTTCAGCGAAGGATTCGCGTTTGACTTCTTTCGCGGCGACGTGCGGATTGACCAGGGCATCGCGCATTCGGACAACCTGCAGATGAAGGGCATCAACGCCGCCGTGTTGATGGACGGCCAGGCCGACCTGTCGCGCGAAACCCAGAATATCCGGGTCCTGATCGTTCCGGAAATAAATGCCGGCACGGCGTCCCTGATTGCCGCGGCAATCAACCCGGCGGTCGGCCTGGGTACGATCCTGGCGCAGTTCGTGTTGCGCCAGCCGCTGATAGACGCAGCGACACAGGAAATCCACATCGACGGCAGCTGGGTCGAGCCACGCATCCGCCGTGCGGGAGCGAAGACGGGAACCGACGGAAATGTCGAACCGACTGCGCCATCTGCCGTGAACCGATGACAGGGTCTAACGCATGAAACTGGCCACCATACAGATGGTCTCCGCGGCAAACCTGCAGGTGAATCTGGATCGGGCGCGCGCCTTGCTGGACGAGGCGGCCCAGGCCGGTGCCGAGATCGCGGTGCTGCCCGAATACTTCTGCCTGCTCGGCCATCGCGATACCGACAAGCTGGGTATTCGCGAGCCCTTTGGCGACGGGCCGATCCAGCGCTGCCTTGCACAGGCGGCGCGTGCGCTGCAGATGTGGATCGTCGGTGGAACACTGCCGCTGACCGTGGAGCAGGGAACGCCACATGATGTGGCGCATCGGGTCACCAACACCTGCCTGGTATTCGACCCGAGCGGCGCTTGTGTCCAGCGCTACGACAAGATGCATCTGTTCCGATTCGACAACGGACAGGAGCGCTTTGACGAGTCGCGCGTACTGTTGCCCGGACAGGCACCGGCAAGCTTCGAGCTGCCCTCGCGCGATGGCCACCGCTGGACGATTGGCATGAGCGTGTGCTATGACCTGCGCTTTCCGGAGCTGTATCGGCAATATGCCCGTGCCGGCGCCGATCTGGTGCTGGTGCCGAGCGCCTTCACCTACACCACCGGGCAAGCCCACTGGGAGCTGCTGCTGCGTGCACGTGCGATCGAGAACCTGATGTATGTGGCGGCGCCGGCGCAAGGCGGCGTGCATCAGAACGGGCGCAGGACCTGGGGCCACAGCATGCAGGTGGACCCTTGGGGCGAGTTGCTGTGTAGGCGTGTCGAGGGCGAAGGCGTCGATCTGGCCGAGTTGACGCTTGCGCGATTGCAGCAGGTGCGCCGGCAACTGCCGGCGCTGGAGCACCGCTTACTGTGAGCACCAGCGCCCCGGCTTGGTTCACGGAGCCGTCGTCGTCAACCCGGCGCTGGGTGCTTTGGGCGGCATTGGTGGTGTTGGTGGCAGCCCTGCTGGCGACCCTGGTCTGGCTGGCCAGGCGCTACGAGGCGGCGCAATTGCAGGACCGGATCGAGCGCGATGCGGGAGACGTGGGTGCAGACATTCGCGCAGGACTGGACCGCAATGTGCAGGCCCTCGCGCCACTGACGCGATTTGACGCGCGCCAGGGCGAACAATGGGCAGCGCAAGCGCAGGTGCTGCTGCGTGCGCATCGCGAGATATTGCGCATCGAGTTGCGCGACGCGTCGATGGGGCTGCTCGCAGCTGCCAGGTCGGACCTGCACGGGGCGCCATTCGATAACCTGGCGCGCACGACTGCGCCGGGCAGCCTGCAAGCTGCCTGCACGCGGGCGCGCAGCGCGCGAGGACCGGTATATGCCCCCGGCGACTTCATGCCCATGGCCAGTGGCCAGGGCCGGCAATTGCTGGAGCTTTGCCTGGCGCCGGCGAACGCCGGCGACACCATGCTGGTGGTGACCTACGGGCTGGGCGAGATCCTGACCGACATGGTGGCTGCGCCATACGCGCGCGCCTATGACGTGGCTTTTTCTGAATCTGACGGAACCCGGCTGGCGTTTCACGGCGTGGCGCGCAGCGGCAAGCGCACCTTCAGCGCGCAGCATGTGCTGGAGTTGCCCGGCTACGCACTGGTGCTGCGCCTGGACAGCTGGCGCGGTACGCCGGCCCTTTTTCCCAATATGTTGACCGCCATGGTGGTGGCGATGGCGATCAGCCTGGTACTGGTGCTGGCTTTCCTGGCCAGTGACATGCGTCGGCGCCTGCGCGCCGAGCACGAACTGGCCGACGCACTGGCATTTCGCAAGGCGATGGAGGACTCGCTGGTGACTGGTCTGCGCGCGCGTGATCTGCAGGGGCGCACGTCCTATGTCAATCCGGCGTTTTGCCAGATGGTCGGATTCAGCGCCGCCGAATTGATTGCGGCCGGCACGGCGGCGCCGTATTGGCCGGCCGAGCTGTTTGACGAGTACCAGGAGCGACTGCAGGCGCGGCTGGCTGGCGCCGCGCCACCGCGCGAGGGCTTCGAATCGACTTTCGTGCGCAAGGACGGGTCGCGCTTTGCCGTGTTGATCATCGAGGCGCCGCTGATCGACGCCCGCGGCGCGCAGAGCGGCTGGATGAGCGCTTTCCTGGATATCAGCGAGCAGCGCCGGGTCGAGGAGTTGTCGCGCGCCTCGCACGATCGCCTGCAGGCCACGGCGCGCCTGGCCACGATTGGCGAGATGGCCTCGATGCTCAGTCATGAGTTGAACCAGCCGCTGGCCGCGATCACCAGCTATGCCAATGGTTCGATCAATATGCTGCAGGGTGCCGCGCAGGCACAGCTGCCAGCAGCCCGGTCGGCAGCCACCGCCAGGGACAATGGCTCGCCCACCCTGGCGCCCACCGACAAACAGCTGGTCGCGGAAGGCCTGCGCCATATTGCCGAGCAGGCACAGCGTGCCGGCAAGATCATCAAGAGCGTGCACGATTTCGTGCGCCGGCGCGATCAGGCGCGCGAGGTCGTGACGGTACGCGAATTGTTTGACGCCATCATGCCCCTGGTCGAGTTGCAGGCACGCAAGCTGGGTGTGCGCTGCCAGCTGCGCGCGCCAGACGACCTACCCGGCTTGCTGTGTGATCGGACCATGGTCGAGCAGGTATTGCTGAACCTGGCGCGCAACGCGATGCAGGCAATGGACCAGGTCCCGCCGCAACAGCGCACACTGGTGCTGCAGGCGCGCCCTGCGGCCGGCAGCGAACGCACGGCCGCCGCAATGGGCTGGCTGGAACTGTCGGTCAGCGATACCGGCAGTGGAATTGCACCTGAAGTAGCCGAGAAATTGTTCACCCCTTTCTTCACCACCAAGGACGAGGGCATGGGGCTGGGATTGAGCCTGTGTCGTACCGTGATCGAACAACATGGCGGCTTCCTGGACCATGCGGCGCAGCAACCGCAGGGCACGATCTTTCGTTTCACCTTGCCGATCGCCCCGCAATCGACCAATGCTGTGCCATCGCGCGAGCAGCAGCCGGTCGCCGCTGACGCTGCAGCGCCATAAGACAATCGCGCGATGCAACCGACCCAGGACGCGACGGTCTTTATCGTGGATGACGACGCGAGCGTGCGCGCGGGTCTTGCCTGGTTGCTGCGATCGCGCGGCCTTCCGAGTCAGGCCTTCGATGGCGCGCAGGCCTTCGACGCGCTGCTGCAGTCGGATTTTCGCCAGAGCCATGCCTGCTGTGTCCTGCTCGATGTCCGCATGCCGCAAATGAGCGGCCTGGCACTGTTCGAGCGCATGGTCGAGCGGCGCCAGTGCCAGTTGATCCCGGTGATTTTCCTGACCGGCCATGCCGACCTGGCGACCGCAGTCGATGCGGTCAAGCGTGGCGCCTTCGATTTCTGCGAGAAGCCGGTTTCCGACAATGGCCTGGTGGACCGGGTTGTGCAGGCGCTGGAGCAGTCGGCCCAGGTCCTGCAGCAGCAGTCACAACGCGACGCCAGGGGACGTCAGCTGGCGCTGTTGACCGAGCGCGAGCGATCGGTGATGGGCCTGATGCTCGATGGCTTGCCCAACAAGCTGATCGCCGACCAGCTCCAGATCAGCGTGCGTACTGTCGAGGTGCATCGGGCACGCGTGTTTGACAAGATGCAGGTGAAATCGGCTGTGGAACTGGCCAACGCCTTGCAGCAGCGTTGACTGTCCAAGGCGTTCGTTCGGGTGCCGTTTGCAGGACTCAGCCCGGCGGTGGCTTGTCGCGCGAATCGGTGTCGGAACCGGATTTGGGAGGTGGCAGTGCGTCGAGCGGCGCCGGGTCGTCGCTGCGCGGCAGTTCCCCCTTGTTGCGTCCGGAAAACATGGTCCACCAGACGATCAGCAGCAGCAACAACAGGGCCAGCAAGGCTTCAAGCAAAATCAGCACCATGTATCGACTCCTTCGGCGTGCCGCATTCGCACTGGCCTGCGCGGGCATTGTAGAAATTCTTGTGGCATGTGCGACCGGAGCCGCGCCGCCGTTGCCGCCAGCGGCACTGCCTGGTCCGGCAACTGCCACTGCGCCGGTAACGGCGCCGGGCGTCTCGCCGGGAACTGCGGCTTGTGCGGGCGTGCCCACAGCAGCAGCAACAACAGGGCCAGCAAGGCTTCAAGCAAAATCAGCACCATGTATCGA